>DASVJA010000052.1:0-15566 GCA_036386115.1 Candidatus Limnocylindrales bacterium | reverse complement strand
GAATTTGACGCTGTCGCGTAGAGCGCTTAACTGGACATGAAATGGGCATTTCTTGCGTGGATTCCACGAAAAGAGCACCGCGCTCAGGAGCGTTTGACTTGGAAGGCTGACGCTCTACCGACTGAGCTACTCCCGCCCGATGGGCGCCGGCGCCACAGGCCGAGACTACCATGCTCGGGCGCGGTTCGCCTGGTGGCTGGATGGCGAGCGAACGTTGGCGCCCCTCGGATCCCGGACGCCGGGGCCAACGCTCCCCCTGCCGCGCCGGTCCCGTTGCGCGGCACAAATACCTGGCCACCCAGAGAGTAACGCCCTTCGCCCCTACGATCGCTGAATGAAGAAGATCGGGTTCCTCTCGTTCGGGCATTGGTCGTCGTCGTCGCACTCGGAGGTGCGATCGGCCGCGGACGCGCTCATACAGTCGATCGAGCTCGCCGAGGCGGTCGAGGAGCTCGGCGCCGACGGCGCCTACTTCCGCGTCCACCATTTCGCCCAGCAGCTGGCGTCGCCGTTTCCGCTCCTGGCGGCGATCGGCGCCCGAACGAAGCGCATCGAGATCGGGACGGCGGTCATCGACATGCGCTACGAGAACCCGCTCTACATGGTCGAGGACGCCGGGGCAGCCGACCTCATCGCCGGCGGTCGCCTGCAACTCGGGATCAGCCGAGGCTCGCCCGAGCAGGTCATCGACGGCTTCCAGTACTTCGGTTACGAGCCGCAGGAGGGCAGGACGGACGCCGACATGGCCCGCGATCACACCGAGGTCTTCCTCGAAGCGCTGGCCGGCGCTGGGTTCGCCAAACCCAGCCCCTCCCCGATGTTCCCGAACCCGCCTGGTCTTCTTCGCCCCGAACCGCACTCACCCGGATTGCGCGAACGGATCTGGTGGGGCGCGGGATCGCGCGCCACGGCCGAATGGACCGGGCAGCAGGGCATGAACCTGATGTCGTCCACCCTGCTAACCGAGGACGCCGGCGTCCCCTTCCACGAGCTCCAGGCGGAGCAGATTCGGCGATTCCGCGAGGCTTGGACCGCCGCCGGGCACAAGAGCGAGCCGCGGGTATCGGTCAGCCGCAGCATCTTCGCGCTGGTGGACGACCGCGACCGGGCGTACTTCGGTCGCGGCAATCAGGAGGCGGATCAGGTCGGCTACCTTGACGCGCAGACTAGGGCGATCTTCGGGCGGTCATACGCCGCGGAGCCTGACGTCCTCGTGAAGGAGCTTGCCGGCGACACCGCGATCCAGGCGGCGGACACGCTACTTCTCACCGTTCCGAACCAACTCGGCGTCGAGTACAACGCCCACGCCATCGAGAGCATCCTGAAGTTCGTAGCGCCGGAGCTTGGCTGGCGATAAGCGGTCGTGAGCCCTTGACGGAAGACTGATCAGGCGTTTGCGACGGCATACCCGGACCCACGTCCACGCGGTCACAGTCGAAGTACCCGCCGGCCTGGCCGACGCCCCGGGCGTCGCAGATCTCATCTCCGAGCGGCTCGACGGCCATGCGGACAGCCGGTTCACCATCGACGCCGCCGAGCACCTCGAAGACGCTGTCGGTCGGCTGCACACCGCACGGATCCACACCCTCACCGTTACCCCGCCGAGCCTGGACGCGCTCTTCCTGCCCGCATATGACGGGGAGGCCGTGCCCCTCGACAAGACCGAGCTTGGAGAGCCGGCGGAGGCGAAGCGATGAAGGCGACCGGCCTGGGAGTCATGCCGGTTTCGATGCGCCTCTTCGCAGGCCCCGCCGCGACTGAAGATGCCCCCAGCCCGACGCCTCAAGAGCTGAACTGGCCAATCGCGGCGGACCCGCTCGGCGCAGGGCAACCGAGCAACGGCCCCGGGGTACGGTGCATCGTCATCGACGGCGCGGACCTTGCCGCCTTCACGGTCGCGGCCGCGGCGGCCAACGCAAACACAGTCTGGACTGCGACCTCCGGCCGCTACTCGGTCTCCGTCCGCCCGCTATACCCCGACGAGTCCGGCTGCCCGATCGCCACCAGTTGAGCCGGCGCCAAGCCGCTACCCGGCCGGCTGCCTCGACACCTCACTGCCATGCCAGGCGATCGGAACGGCGGTGGGATCGGTCTCGTCGCAAAGGGCGGTCAGAGCTTCCGCGATTCGGGCTTCATCCGCAGTGCCAAGATCTACGAAGCGAAACGCCACTTCTTGCCGGTGATGACTCAGATCCTCCGGATCGTCATTGAGACGCACAACCTGCGCCCGGCACCTGAATGGATCAGTGGGCGTCAGTAGCAGCGAGACTTCCATCTGGTGGCCGACCGAGATCGGAAGGTTCGTCACGCAACGAAACCCGCCGACGCTGAGGTTCGTCGTGCGCGCGGCAGCGGCGGATCCTTCTTCGCCAAAGTAGAGGTATGCCGGGATGGCCAGCCCAACGCGGCTGTTCGATCGTCGCGAGTGAGTCGCCCACTTCTCAGGCCGCCAGAAACCGGCGATTCGACCTGAGCCGCCGATGATCCGGCGCACGGTGGTCTCCGCCGCGAGGCCCTGCTCGTCAGGTCGATGCAGGATCAGCCGGACCGGCAGCTCGGGCGACAGGAAGTCCGCGGGCTTCCCGAAAGCGATCCAGACTTCATCGCTCGTCAGATTGGCGATCGTGCCGCTGTGGACGCGCACCTGCGAACCAGCCTGAGCCTCGAGCGTCACCCGGTCCTTGATTTCAGGCTCGTTTGAGAACTCGCTCACGCCCGGCTCCGGTGCGGCTACGGTGCGGCTACGGTGAGAAACGAGCGTAATCGATCCGAAGTCCACAAGCGACGGCCAGCCGGCTCGTGTACCGTCACAATGTCCCGCAAATGAGAGGACCAAGTGGCCCAGGATGTCATCGATCTTGCCGATAGCGGCTGGCAGCGGCACGATTTCTACATGCGGCTTGCGCTCGTGGTCGAGTCAGGTGCCAAGTGCCTGGGCTCACACGTCGGCGCCGTCATCGTTCGCGACGATCGCGTCCTGGGGAGCGGTTACAACGGCACCCCGGCCGGCTATCCGAATTGCACGGAGTCGGAGCGTGGTTGCCGCCGTTGCGCCCTCAGGATTGAGCGGCCGGACCAGCAGCTGTCGGGCAAGCTCTACGACATCTGCCTCTGCGTCCATGCCGAACAGAACGCGATGGCTACGGCCGCGCGCTTCGGTACCGCGATCGACGGCGCCGTCCTCTACACCACTCTCCAGCCCTGCTTCAACTGCCTCAAGGAGCTGATGCAAGTCCGGCTGCGGGGCGTGGTCTTCCGCCGCGAGTGGCAGGCCGGGCATCCCGACTACGCCTGGGTCTCAGAGGAATACCAGCGGCTCGTGGACCACTACAGATCGAAGGGCAACGTATTCGCGCGGTTGGATCAGCCGGGGGAACTGGCGGCCGTGCAAGTGGAGATCGGGCACCCGGTCTGAGCGCGGCGCGCGACACCGGGCGGCACCGGGCGCGAAGGCGAGCCCGCCGTCAGGAGATCGCGATCATCCGCTCCAGAGCCAGGCGGGCCTTGGCCGCAGTTTCAACAGGCACGTCGATCTCGAACTGACCGAGCTTCAGCGCGTCACGCAGCTTCTCCAGCGTGGTCAGCTTCATGTACTGGCAGACCGCCTCGCGGTTGACCGGCACGAAACGCTTGCCCGGAGCCTTCTGCTCGAGGCGGTGGAGGATGCCGGTTTCCGTCGCGATCAGGAACGTGTCGTTGGTGGAGGCCTGGGCGTATGTGACCATCCCCTCGGTAGAGAGGACGTGGACGTCGTCTCCGGCGGCCTCGAGAACCTGGCTGGTGCAGCCGCACTCCGGGTGGACCAGCAGGTCCGCGCCGGGCAGATCGTCACGCCACTTCTGCACGTCCGCCGGCCTGATGCCGGCGTGGACGTGGCACTCACCAAGCCAGATGTGGAGCTTGCGGCCGGTCACTCGTTGCAACCAAAGGCCGAGGAACATGTCCGGCAGGAAGAGGATCTGCTTATCCGCCGGAACGGCGTTGATGACCGCCCGAGCGTTGCTTGAGGTGCAGCAGTAGTCGCTCTCCGCCTTCACGGCCGCGGTGGTGTTCACGTATGAAACAACCACGGCGCCGCGATGCTCGGCCTTCCAGTTGCGGAGCTGCTCGACGGTGATCGAGTCGGCGAGGGAGCAGCCGGCCTTGGTGTCCGGCAGCAGGACACGCTTGTCCGGCGAGAGGATCTTGGCCGTCTCCGCCATGAACGAGACGCCGCAGAACACTATGGTGGACTGGGGCGCGGTGGCGGCGACACGCGAAAGATTGAGCGAGTCGCCGACGTGGTCCGCCACGTCCTGGATCTCCGCCCGTTCGTAACTATGGGCCAGGATTACGGCATTGTGCTCATGGGCCAGTTCGCGGATCTCGGCCTGCAGCGCCGGAAATGTGGCTGGGTCGCCCGGCGGCGGAACTCGGACGGAGCCGGGGCCGAACGCATCGAGCGGCCGCGCCTGAGGGCTCGCGCCGGGAGCAGCCGAGCCGTCGCCGGTCGGGCCGGCCGGAGACTCGGCGCTCATTCGGCTACCTCCAGCGAGACGTCGAGCCCGCGCGAGGAGTGGGTCAGAGCGCCGAGCGAGACGAAGTCCACGCCCGTCTCGCCGACCGCATGCAGATTCTCCAACGTGATGCCGCCGGACGCTTCGGTCTCCACGCGCCCGCCGACGATATCCACAGCCTGCCGCATCTGATCCGGCGACATGTTGTCCAGGAGAATCCGCTGGACGCCCGCATCCAGTGCGGTCCGGACGTCGGCGAGCGTCTCCGTCTCCACTTCCAGCCGCAGATGAGGCGACGTCTGGCGAAGGCGGGCGACGGCCGAGGCGATACCGCCCGCAAGGCGAAGGTGGTTGTCCTTGACCAGGAGTGCCTCGCCCAGGTTCATTCGGTGATTGGTCCCGCCGCCGCATCGCACGGCGTACTTCTCGAGATCCCTCAGCCCCGCCGTGGTCTTACGCGTGTCCAGGAGAGTGGCTCCCGTGCCATCCAACTCGGCGACGCAACGAGCCGTCAGCGTGGCGATGCCGGAAAGCCGCCCTAGAAGATTGAGGGCTGAGCGCTCGCCGGAGAGGAGAGCCCGGGCGGGGCCGGTGATGCGGGCAATCTCCATCGGGACGGTGGTGATGTGATCACCGTCCTGCGCTGAGGTCATGACGACCACGGCCGGATCAAGTGCCGCAAACACAGCAGCCACAACCGGCAGGCCGCAGATGACACCGGGCTCCTTGACCAGGAGCGAGAACGTGGCCTGGACCTCCGGGCCGAAGAGGCCGTCGGTGGTTGGATCGCCCAGCGCCAGGTCCTCGGCCAGGGCCGCGGCCACGAGACGATCAAGGGCATGGGCCTCTGGCGGGCGTATCTGGCGAGCGGTCAAGTCCATTGCTCCAGAGAGAGGCCTCGTCCCGGCCTCAAGACGAAGTGCCCTTCGAAGGCGGGGTCCGTTGCGGGCTCATCGATACGGTAATGGACACCGCGGCTTTCGGCGCGCGCGAGTGCGAAACGGGCCACCAGGGAGGCCACTGGGTCCGGGCTGGTCGCCAGCTCGGCGAGACCGGCCGGGTCGCGCATGACACCGGCCTGATGCCAGACCTGATCGCGAAGGATATCGGGCGCGACACGCTCCGGCGGCGGCGTGCCATGCAAGCCGGGAATATCACCCAGGGCAGCCGGAAGTGGCGGCTCATCAACCGCAGCCAGCGCGGCCCGTCGGCCGAACACCAGACACTCGAGCAGAGAGTTGGAGGCGAGCCGGTTGGCTCCGTGAACTCCTGTGGCGGCGCACTCCCCCGCCGCATACAGCCCTGCGATATCGGTCCGGCCGATCAAGTCCGTCACGATGCCGCCGATCGTGTAGTGAGCTGCCGGCGAAACCGGAATCGGCTGCACCGCCGGATCGAAACCGGACTTCTCGATTTCGGCCATGAGACCGGGGAAGCGGCCGCGGTCGATCGAGCGCAAGTCAAGGAAAGCCCGGCCCTTGCGGACCAGAGCGCGTGATACCTCGTCTCGCGGAGCCAGTTCGTCCACGAAGCGCTCGCCGTTTTCGTCGAGGAGCTTCGCGCCGTCACCGCGCAGCGCCTCGGTCAGAAGCAACCGCGAACCCACCAGGACGGTGGGGTGGAATTGCATGAACTCCATGTCGGCGACTGCGGCCCCGGCCGCCACTCCGATCGCCACCGCGTCGCCGATCTGGCCCGGCGGATTTGTGGAGCGCGACCAGAGCGCCGCGGCCCCGCCCATCGCCAGGATTGTAGCGCGGGCCAGCATCGGCCCCTCCGGCGTCATGACGCCGTAGCAGCGGCCGTCGGCCACCAGCAGCGACAGGATCGCGGTGGCCTCGCAAGTGTTGATACGCGGCGAGGCCGCCGCGCGCGTGCCGAGCAGACTCGTGACCGCCCAGCCGGTTGCGGCTCCGTCCACGCTGGAGACGCGGCGTCGAGAGTGCCCGCCCTCCAGGCTCATTTCTGGATCGAACGGCACGCCCATCGCAATCAGTTCGCGTACACGCTCCGGACCCTCTTCCACGAGCACCTGGACGGCGCTGGGCCGGCAGAGTTCGCGCCCGGCTCGCTCCGTATCAATCGCGTGCAGAGCCGCCGTGTCGTCATCGCCGATCGCGCCCGCTATCCCGCCCTGGGCATGCCAGCTGCTCGAATCCGGGGCGTGGCCCTTTGTCAGCATCTGGACGCTGGCTCCGAGTTCGGCGGCATCAAGTGCCGCTGTCAGCCCGGCTGCGCCGGTTCCCACGACGAGAACGTCGCATGGCTTCTTGGACATCTGAGTAGTGACGATCCTCTGACGGCCGCCGGTTCGGCGGCACTCCTCCACCTTACGCTATCGACGCGCAGTCGGCCGAGACGCCCGGCGCGGGTCGGTTACGGCCGCGGCCTGTGCTCACGCCTCAGGGAGACAGCTCGCCGGTACGACGCGGCGTACTGCTCCGCCGGTCCGGCCTCCCACGACCAATCAATAGCCATGCCGCGATCCTGCAGGGCCGCCCAACTCTTGCCGCCGGCACGGAAGTGAGCGATCGCTCGCCGGCAGGCGTCTAGCAACGCCCGGGTTGTGGCAGCGTTATGGACGAAGCCCGTGCCATCGAGCGGGCGCTCATCGACATCAACGACCGTGTCCGCCAGCCCGCCGGTCTTGTGGACGATGACCGGCGTGCCGTATCGCATCGCGATCATCTGTCCCTGGCCGCACGGCTCAAACCGCGACGGCATCACGTA
The DNA here is from genome assembly GCA_036386115.1 of Candidatus Limnocylindrales bacterium. GTDB lineage: Bacteria > Chloroflexota > Limnocylindria > Limnocylindrales > CSP1-4 > Fen-1039. The sequence continues at coordinate 8,340 of DASVJA010000052.1, read as the reverse complement.
TAGATCTGCTCCGGCATAGATGCGCCGCGCCAGCGCCCGGTCGAAGGCCTCCAGCACCGCAATGGACCTCGGGTGAACGGCGGCAAGCGCCTTCAACTCGCCGACGAGCTTAGGGTCGCCCGTTCCGAGCGCGATGATCCGCGCGCCGTCGGTCACCAGATCCAAGGCAGCTCCGGCCAGCAGGTCGAAGCCCTTCTGTGGATCCAGCCGCCCAATCATCCCAAGGACCGGGCCGTTGTCGTCCGGATCGAAACCAACCTCCGCGAGCAGCGCCCGGCGGCAGGCAGCCTTGCCGCCGAGATTGCCCCGTGAGTACGGGGCCGGCAGAGCCGTGTCGGTCGCCGGGTTCCAGACCACCATATCCAGCCCATTGAGAATCCCGCCAAAACGGTGGCCGAGCGCAGCGAGCGGCTTGTCCAGGTTCATCCCGAACGCCGGCAGCAGGATCTCCTGGGCGTATCCGGGGCTGACCGTATTCACGAGTTCGGCGCGTTCGATGCCCTCTCGCAAGAGGAGCATGCCGTCGGCCGCGGGCGGCAGAGCCTGGGCCAGCTCGTCGGGGAAGGTCATCCCGGCGGCCTGATCGCATGTCAGCCAGCCCTGGTAGGCCAGGTTGTGGATCGTGACCATGACCGCCGCCCGCGAGATGAGCGGGTAGGCCTGGTAGGCGCAGTCGCGCAGGATGACCGCAGGCATTGCCTGCCAGTCGTGGAGATGCAGGACGTCCACCGGGCGGTCGTCTATCAGGAGCGCTTCAATTGCGGCCCGGCACAGGAGTCCGAAACGCCAGCCGTTGTCGACATAATCCCCCGCGGCATCACCGTAGTAGCCCTCACGATCGAAGGCTGGCGGGTAGTCGATCAGCCGAACGCGGTACCCGCGGTCCTCGAACTCGACGAGATTCACGTCGGTAGTGCCGCTCTCAGAGAGTGGGTCCGGCACCGCGAGCGGCCGCGACGTGGCCCGTTCCGGGACGGCCATGCCGCGATACCTGGGTAGAAACACGTCAACAGGCGGCTCTACATGACCCGGCAGGTCGCCCTCGCCCTTGCCGACACCCATGACGGCGCCGGTTCCAATCCAGACCTGGGACTGCGGCACGGGCGGCTTCTTCCTCAACGCTGCCGGCGCCCCGACCGGTGACTCGTCACCCATCTTGTCAGTCGCCCCGACCGCCCTGGCCAGGGCATCCACCACGTCACCCAAGCCGCCGGTCTTGGCCCACGGCTCGCATTCGGCGGCGATGAGGACAACCCGCATTCCTGGCTCCTGTCGGGGAATCTCGAAGAGTGTATGGCTGGTGGGCCAATGGTAGTCAATGCCGGGGCTAACGCCAGGGGCAACTATCCAACCCCCCAATGTATGGAGCCGACGAGCCGTTCCTTGTCGTCGGATATGATGGTCCGGATATGGAACACTTGGTTCAGGTTCCTACGCTTCCCGGCGCTTCGTTCCGTCTGCCTCCGCAGCTGGAGGGGATGCGGCGCCTCTCATACAACATGTGGTGGAGCTGGAACCCGCGCGCCCGAGCCCTCTTCAGCCGCATCGACGGCCTCTCGTGGTCGCGCTATCGCAATCCGGTGGAGGTGCTGTCACAGCCGATCGCTTGGTCGGAGTTGCTGGACGATCCCGCGTTCAAGGCCGAGTACACCCAGGTCCTGGCCGAATTCGACCGCTACATGGCCGGCGGCGAGGAGCACTGGTTCAATCGTGAGTACGGCGCCAAGGTGAAGGGCCCGATCGGCTACTTCTGCGCCGAGTATGGGTTCCACGAGAGCCTGGGCATCTACTCAGGCGGTCTGGGCGTTCTCGCCGGCGACCACATCAAGTCCGCAAGCGACATGGCCATGCCGTTCGTCGGCGTGGGGCTCCTCTACAAGCACGGCTACTTCCGCCAGACGATCGACGCGGACGGCCACCAGGAGCACGCCTACCCGGACTACGACCTGGCCAAACTGCCCATCCTGCGAGTCATCGGCCAGGACGGCGATCCGCTCACCATCTCCATTGAGCTTCCGGACCGAGACCTCTACGCCGCCGTCTGGGTCGTCCAGGTCGGGCGCGTTCCGGTGCTACTGCTGGATACGGACATTCCGGATAATGCCGAATCGGACCGGCCGGTCACGCACATCCTGTATGTTCGCGGTCGCGAGATGCGCCTCCATCAGGAGCTCGTTCTCGGAGCCGGGGGCGTCAGGGCGCTCAAGGCGCTCGGCATCACACCTTCCGTGTGGCACCTCAACGAAGGCCACTCCGCCTTCCTGCTGATAGAACGGACTCGCGCCCTGGTGGCCCAGGGAGTGGCCCTGGAAGATGCCCTCACCCGCGTGCGCTCCAACAGCATCTTCACGATCCACACCCCCGTATCCGCCGGTAACGAGCGCTTCGATGCGGATCTGGTCCGCCGCGTGGCCGGGCCGCTTTACGACGGCGACGGTCGCAAGGGCACGGGCGGCGTCCCGATCGATCGCATCCTGGAACTCGCCCGCGGCGTGGACGGCGACACTCATTCACTGGACATGACCGCCATGTCCCTGCGGCTCTCCAACGCGGCCAACGCCGTGAGCAAGCTGCACAGCGTTACGGCCAACAACACCTGGCAGGGCCTTGGCGACAAGCAGATCCAGGCTGTTACCAACGGCGTGCACATGCCTACGTGGGTTGGTCAGCCACTGCGATATCTCTTCGAGCGCTATCTCGGGGCCGAGCTGGAAAACGTCGACGCCCGCAACGCCAGCGATGGCTTCTGGGAGCGGACTGACCGGATCCCGGACATGGACCTCTGGGAGAGTCATCAGCGCCAGAAGCTGGAACTGATGATCTTTGCCCGCAACCGGCTGCGACACCAGTTCGCCCGACACGGCGAATCGCCGGGCACGCTGGAAGAACTCGAGAACGTTCTGGACATCGGCACGCTGACGATCGGCTTCGCCCGGCGCTTCGCTACATACAAGCGGGCCAGCCTGCTCTTCAGCGACATGGACCGCATCTCACGGCTGCTCTGGGATAAGGATCGGCCGGTCCAGATCATCTTCGCCGGCAAAGCCCACCCCGCGGACCGGCCCGGGCAGGGTGTGATCCAGGAAATCTTCGCCAGATCACGTTCACCGCAGTTGCGAGGTCGAGTCTTCATTCTCGAGGACTACGACATGCGCGTCGCACGGTTTATGGTTCAGGGCGTGGACGTATGGCTCAACAACCCGCGCCGCCCCCTGGAGGCATCGGGAACGAGCGGCATGAAGGCTGCGGCCAACGGCGTCGCCAACCTCTCCGTGCTGGACGGCTGGTGGGACGAGGGCTACCTCGGCGACAACGGCTGGGCTATCGGCGGCCGTGAGACAAATCCAGACGAAGGCGCCCAGGACTACAACGACGCTCAGGACCTCTACCGGCTCCTCGAAGAGGAGGTCATCCCGCTCTACTACGGCCGCAACGAAGATGGCGTGCCGGAAGGCTGGACCGCCGAGATGCGCCGATCCATCGCCAGCACCATCTGGCGCTTTTCGACCATCCGCATGCTGCACGAGTATGTCGAGAAGATGTACCTGCCGGCCGCCGGCATAGCGGTCAAGAAGCAGCCCGGCCGCCGAGCCGCTCTCGACGAGAGCTAGGACACATTGGGCGGCCGCGCCTCGCTCGCGCTTGTAATCCACAACCACCAGCCGGTAGGCAACTTCGGCTGGGTCATTCAGGACGTCTACGAGCACGCCTACCTACCCATGCTCGAGGCCCTGGAGCGGCACCCCGGGATCCGGCTCGGCCTGCACTACAGCGGTCCGCTCCTCAATTGGCTGGCGGCCAACCAACCCGAGGCATTGGATCGGATTCGCGGTCTCGTGAACCGCGGCCAGGTGGAAATGGTCGGCGGCGGCTTCTACGAACCTATCCTTGTCACGCTGCCGGACCGCGACCGGAACGGCCAGCTGGTGCGCATGCGAGATGAGCTGGAAGCGCTCTTTGGCGAGCGGCCGGCCGGGGCCTGGCTTGCGGAACGCGTCTGGGAGCCATCGCTCGCCTACGATCTCGCCGCTGCCGGTTACGAGTGGACCGTCCTGGACGACAACCACCTCCGCGCTGCATCGATCCGCGAAGACGAGATGTGGACGGCCTTCACGACGGACGATCGCGGCAAGCGGCTGACGGTCTTCGGGACGGAGCAGGGCCTGCGGTATCGCATCCCATTCAAGCCGGTCGAGGACGTGATCTCTTACCTGGCCGACCGCCGCACCGAGGACGGTCGCTTCGTCGGCATGATGGGTGACGACGGCGAGAAGTTCGGGGCGTGGCCGGGCACGTTCGAGTATTGCTGGAGCAACGAACACTGGGTCGATCGCATGTTCGGCGCGATCGAAGCCAACGCCGAGTGGCTTTCCACAGTGACACCGTCCCAGTGGCTGGCCGGACAGCCGCCCACGCGACGCGTCTACTTCCCCACCAACTCGTACGTGGAGATGACCGAGTGGGCCCTCCCAGCCAACGAGACGCCGGTCTTCACGGCCTTGCTGGAGGACGCGCGAGCGCGCGATCTGCCTTCGGCCCGGTTCCTCCGGGGCGGATTCTGGCGCAACTACATGGCCCGCTACCGTGAGATCAACGAGTTGAACAAGCAGATGCTGAGGGCATCGGAAAAGGCCGCAGAGATGCCAGGTGGAGCGAAACCGGCGCCGGCGTCGCTCAAGGCCCGCGCCCTGGACCACCTCTATCAAGGCCAGTCGAACGATTGCTACTGGCACGGCCTCTTCGGTGGCATCTACATCGTCCACATGCGAATGGCCACGCTCTTCCACCTGATTGCGGCGGAGGATCTGGCGGACGCTGCCGCCGCAATCGCGGGCGACCGGCCGTACGGCGCACGTCTCGCCGACACGGATCTGGACGCCATCGACGAAATCCTGGTCGCTTCTCCGGGCCAGACGATCGTGATCGACACGGCTGACGGAGCCGGCATCTCTTCCTGGGATCTGCGGGCAAGCCGAGTCGCCCTTAACTCGGTGCTGCGCCGACGGCCGGAGGCCTATCACGCCCGGCTCGTCGCCCACGAGCAAGTGGCCGAAGAAGCGGCGACGGGCACGACGGAGGCCGAAGTCCTGGCCGAGGCACCCGCTTCCATCCACGACAGCTTCGCTTCCAAGGAGCCGGGCCTGGCAGCATTCATCCACTACGACCGCCACGAGCGACGCAGCGGACTCGTGCATTTGTTCCCCGCCGACGGCTCGGCGAGCTTGCGTCAGCTCGAGCACGCCACCTATAAGGAACTGGGCGACTTCGTCGAGAACGCCTACGAGCAAGTCTCGATCGCCGACGACCGGCTGGTCCTGCGCCGGCTTGGAAGCTTCGACTTCGATGGCACAAGTCGCCCTCTGGCAGTCTCGAAGACATACTCGTTTGGCGGCAACCGCCTGTGCCCGGAAATGCAACTCGAAGTCGTCGTCGAGAATCCCGGCGAAGAGCCGCTCGCCTTCGAGCTTGCGATCGAGTGGAACGTGAACCTCCTCGGTGGCGGCCACAACCCGGCCGCCTACTACGAGTCCGAGGCCGGCGAAAGGACCCCGCACGATGTTTCGGGCGAAGTGCCTTCGGCTTCGCTCATCGCCTTCGGCAACGATTTCGAAGGCGCCCGAGTGGAGGCCCGCCCGACCCCGGACGCTCGTCTGACCTGGCTTCCGGTCGAGACCGTCTCCAACTCGGAAGGCGGCTTCGAGCGCGTCTATCAGGGCAGCTCGCTCCTGTTCCGCTGGCCTGTCTCGCTGGCACCGGGAGCAACCGCGACCTTCGCAGTCCGTCTCGACGTCACCCAATCCGTCGATCATTCGGCCGTCGAGGCCCGATAACCACCGCAGAAGGTCATGGCCTCAACCGGCCCCTCGGTTGTGGGAATGTCATCCGGCAGTGGCTCCGCTACCATCCCCTGAGTGAGTCGACCCCTGCTGGCCGTGCACGGCCACTTCTATCAACCCGAGCGCCGCGACCCCTTCACCGGGGAGATTGCGCCTCAGCCTGCCGCCGCACCCTATCGCGACTGGAACGCCCGGATCAACGCCGAGTGCTACAAGCCCAACGCGGAACGAGGCAACCTCCTCCACGCCTCCTACGACCTGGGGCCTACGCTTGCCGCCTGGCTGGTCAACCACGACTCCTCCACTCACCAGGGTTTCGTGGATTCGGACCTGGCGCCGACAGCGGACGGGCCGGACTGCGGCAACGCCATGGCTCAGGCTTATCACCACGCCATCCTGCCGCTTGCCTCACTGGCGGATCGCCGGACCGAGATCCGCTGGGGTCTGCGCGACTTCGAGCTGCGGTTTGGGCGCCGGCCGACGGGCATCTGGCTGCCTGAGACGGCGGTCGACATGCCCACTCTTCGGATCCTGGTGGACGAAGGCATCCGCTACACGATCCTGGCGCCATGGCAGGCCGTCGACTCACGCCTGGACACCAGGCGGCCGTATCGCGTTGAGCTGGGCGGCGGCAAAGCGATCGTCGTGGTCTTCTACGATGCAGCGCTCTCCGCGTCCGCCTCCTTCGAGTCCGACGCGACGATGGACGCCGACTCCTTTGCCCGGGAACGGGTTCTACCGCGCATCGCCGGCCCGAGCTTTGCCGACGGAACGCCGCGAATGGCGGTCATCGCCACGGACGGCGAGCTGTACGGCCACCACCAGAAGTTCCGCGATCTGTTCCTCGCCCGGCTTGTGAACGCGGGTCCACAAGCGCCGGATCGTGGCTTCGATGTGACGACACTCGGCCAAGCCATCGGCGGCACTCCGGTGGGCATGTTCCCGGAGACGGCCGTTGCCGAACGAACGTCGTGGAGTTGCCATCACGGCGTTCTGCGCTGGACAGGAGAATGCCCGGACGCTTCGGACGGCCGCTGGAAGGGACCGCTTCGCGCCGCGCTGGAGCGGCTCGCCTCTGCGATCGACACGGTCGCGGGCGGGCTCGCCTCAGACTTCATGGACCCAACGGCCCTCTGGCAGGCCCGCGACGACTACATCGAGGTCGTCTACGGGGCGGAGACGGGCGAGAGCTTCGCTCGGCGCTGGCTGCCGCTCGCCGACGGCGATCAGCGGGCCTGCTTTGCGACTTTGATGGAGGCCGAACACTGGCGCCTGGCCATGTTCGCCAGCGACGGCTGGTTCTGGGACGACCCAATCCGGCCCGAGACGAAGCAGGTCCTGATGTGCGCAACGCGCTCCGCCAGGCTGATCGACGCAGCCGCCGGAACGGACCTGGAAGGCCGGCTCACCGACGACCTCGGGCTATTCGTCTCGCCGTCGCGCCGCATCGATGGTGCGGGGATCTGCGCCGAGGCGCTGGAGGAAGCCGGGCAGCCGGTGTACACGCGGCGGAGCAACGACTCGAAGATTCGGTAGGGCGCAATCGAGTCACGACGGCGCCGTCGAGCGCGAACTGTCCGCCGAAGCCCCTCTGATCCTTCCGCGGCCCTGATAGACTCGCCGGGACCGACCAACGACCCGGGATCCGGGCCGCCGGCTCCGCTGACTGTTCGGAGCGCTTCCTGTGGCATTCGAGTTCCACATCTCGAAAGCGGCTCGCGTCCGCTACGAGTTCGATCAGGCGCTCTTTCAGACTTCCGGTAACGTAATCATTCCGGACTTCCCCGCGTCGCGTGCCTTCGCCAAGCGCATGAACGACCGGAATGACACCACGCTCTATCCGGACCGGATAGTTCACGCCGCGGAACTCAACGCCATGGGGCTGATCGACGAGATCCTCCACCATGCCGTCGAGATTTACCGACGGACGATCAATCCGAGGGTGATGTCGGACGCGATGGCGGCGCTGCTGGCCCAGGTCGAGCCGGACATTCTGGATCAGGCTCTGGCCCTGTTCGTAGAGCAATTCCCGCCTCTGACCGTCGTCCGCGATGGGCAGACCCCGGTCGCATATCTGGCCGGAGAGACCGAAGGCTGCTCCAACCGCGAGATCGCCCTCGAAGAGATGCTGATGCTCTGGCTGGCCAACGTGAACCCGGCCTTCGGCACGTTCGAGGAGCTATTCGACGACGCGGACCTGACTCAGAGGACGGCCTACGGCGACCTGATTGCCGGACTCCGCGAGTTCTTCGACGGTCAGCCCGGTTTCGGTCCGGAAGGCCTTTCTCTGATCGCCTTCCTTCGGGCGCCGGCCATCGCTGCGCCGGACTCTCTGGCCGGGCAGCTGCGCTACATGCGGACGCGCTGGGGCCTGGTGCTGACCAGTTTCCTGGACCGGCTGGTCGTGAGCCTGGACGTGCTTCACGAGGAAGAGGTCGCGCTGTGGATGCGGATGCATCCCACGCCCGGCCCAGTCGCTGCGACCGGAGGCCCGGGCCTGGGC
>DASVJA010000051.1:0-4503 GCA_036386115.1 Candidatus Limnocylindrales bacterium | reverse complement strand
TCGTCATCGACGCATCGAACATCTGGGCGCTCGACGTTACGAGCGGAGGCTGGATCGTCGCATACCGAACTCTAGATGGAGGATCCACCTGGCGGTCATCGACCATCGTGAATGCCGTCCCGAATGGCCCGGCCTGGTTCGTGTATGCGGATCTCGACAACGCCGAGATCCTGATCGCGACGAAACCCACCGGCTTCGCCCCCAGCGCTGAGGTCTGGCGAACGACCGACTCCGGCGCAAGCTGGGACCGCACCGGCCAGATTACGTGCCCCGCCAGTTGCACAGGCATCATCGCCTCCGACGAATCCACGTTTTGGATGAGCGACCTCTGGGGATATGGAACGTTCCGCGTCAGTCGCGACGCCGGCACCACATGGTCAACTGGCGAGCTCCCGGATGCCGGACCTATCCGCGACCTCCGCTTCTTCACGGCCGACACCGGCATAGCAGCGGTCGTTCAGGAATGCCCGGCAGGCGAATGCGCGAACGTGACGTTCCTGGTGACCGGGAACGGCGGTCGAAGCTGGTCGTCGGCGGCCAGGTACACGAATAGCGACAAGCCCGCGATCGATACGCTCACCACCTGGAGCGTAGTGACCGCGAATGACTCGAGTTATGGAGGAGCCGACCCGCCAACGCCGTTGCCGCGGGCTGGCAAGCTTCTCGTACGACCGATGGCGGTCTTCATTGGACAGAGCAGTCCTACGTCGAGCCGTCGACGCAGCCGCGCTACAGGCCGCACCTCTTGGGGACCCACGGCTATTGGCTACGCAAGGCCGAGCAAGGCGATGTCCTCTACGTCACGAGTGATGGCGGCGCAAGCTGGTCGGTTGCGCGCTTCCCGTAGGCGGGGCGCAGGCCCAGCGAACCTTGCGCGCGTTCGCAGTCATGCTTCTCGGCGGGGCCACGTTGGGCTGCATGAGGTTCTTACGGTCGGGGCGGGAGGAGTCAGGCCACACCGACCGACCTGAATGTCCCACTGCCAATTAGGCGAGCCGCCCCTTCGTCACCAGGAGCGGCCGGCGGACCTCCGAGGACGAGAACCGCCCCGCTCGTCTGAGCCCGAGACGAATGGCCATTCATCCAGTCTGGTTCGATCGTCCGGCGGTTCGGTCGCCTCCGTAGGTCGCAATGCTCGATGAGGCGTGCTAGCGTGCGAGGCAGGAGGATGCCTTTGTGGGTGATCGGCTGACGTTTTTCGGCCATTCGACCGTTCTTGTCGATCTCGATGGCGTCCGCGTGCTCACCGATCCGATGCTCGGTCATATGGCCGGCGCAATTCGGCGCCAGTGGCCCGTGGCTTCCCAGACGGCCCTCGGGTATCTCGCGGCGGTGTTCATCAGCCACGGGCATTGGGATCACCTGGACATGTCGTCCCTTCGGGGTCTGCCTGGTGCGCCTGTGCTCATCGTCCCGGTGGGTCTCGGGCGGATCGTCGCAAAGGCGGCGCCTGGGGTCGTTCATGAGGTGCGGGCCGGCGATCGACTACAAGTCGGCCATCTGCGGCTCGAGGCCGTCCACGCCGAACACAGTCGCCGCCGCTCGTTGTTCACGACTTCAGAAGACGCCCTTGGCGTCCTCATCACCGGATCGACCGGTGTCTATTTTGCCGGCGATACCGAGCTGTTCCCGGCCATGGCGGACCTGGCCGGGCGTGTCGACGTGGCGCTGCTGCCGGTCGGCGGTTGGGGTCCGCGGCTCGGCGCCGGCCACATGGACCCCGTCCGAGCGGCGGAGGCCGCCGGTCGAATAGCGCCCGCAGTAGCAATCCCAATCCATTGGGGCACGCTCTACCCGCTCGGTCTGCGTCGCCTGGCGCGCCGTCGATTCGAGCGGCCGGGGCCGGCCTTCCGGACGGCTGTCGCGGCGCGCGCCCCTGGCGTTGAAGTGCGCATCCTGGCGCCCGGGGAGTCGATGGAATTGGGCCGGGGCGCCATTCGATGACACCCGACGTTGGACGCAAGTCCGCCCCGCCGAACCGCGGTCTAATCGCGGCCTACCGGCTCCAGGCTCGACTGATGTGGGAGTGGCGTCCCGTCCGCCTGGCTCTCGTGCGCCGCGCGCTCCTGTCGTACGTGGGAGCTTGCCTGGCACTCGCGATCACGACGTTCGTGCTTCCCGGGCTCAAGGTCGATGGGATCGCCACCCTATTGCTGGCCGGGCTGTTGATGTTGGCCCTCGACAGCTCCTCCGACATCGTCCTCCAGTGGTTGTTCGTAGCCTGGCCGATCTTCGTCGCTCAGACGATCGGCCTTGTCGTCCAGGTCCTGGTCATCGTCGTCCTGGGAGATGTGGTCCCGGGCGTATCGGTGGAGGGCACAGCGACCGCGGTCTGGGGCGCGGTTCTGCTCACGATACTCAACACGCTGTTCGCCGAGCTTGTGGCGGTGAGCGACGACGATTCCTACTACGGCGTGCTGGTCCGGCGATTGGTCGCGCGCAACCATGGGCGCGCGCCTGAACCGAAGCCCGGTCTGCTCGTTGTCCAGATCGACGGGCTGAGTCTGCCCGTACTGAAGCACGCGATAAGGGGCGGTCGGGTGCCGGTTCTGGGCGGCTTGGTTCGTGACGAAGGCGCGACCCTCCACCCCTGGGTCGCACTTCTGCCGCCGACGACTCCGGCAAGTCAGGCGGGGATCCTTCACGGCCGCAACGACGGCATCGCCGGCTTTCGCTGGTACGAAAAGTCGAGCAATCGGCTGCTGGTTGCGAACCACCCGGACGATGCGGCCGAAATCGTCGGTCGCGTCAGCGATGGCTCGGGTCTGCTTGCCGACGATGGGGCGAGCATCGGCAACCTCCTGACCGGCGACGCTCCTCGCTGTTACCTGACCATGGCCACGATCGGAGAGGGCAAGCCCGCCGACGACGGAAGGCGGCTGCGCGGCTTCCTGGCAACTTCAGTCAACTACCTGCGACTGCTGGTGCTCATGATCGGCGAGATGGTCAAGGAGCTGTATCAGGCTGAGCGGCAGCGCGGCAGGTCGGTCGAGCCGCGCATGCCCCGCGGCCTGCAATACGCCGTCGAACGAGCCGTCACCAACATCGCCCTGCGCACAGTCTCCACCGCCTTCGTCATAGAGGAGATGTTCCGCGGGGCGCCGACCATCTACGTCGACTACACGGGTTACGACGCGATCGCCCACCACTGCGGGCCTGAACGTGCGGAGGCCATGGACGCGCTGGCAGGGATCGATCGGGCCATTGGTTCGCTGGTGAAGGCTGCTCGACACACCGGCCGAGCCTATCGGCTGGTGGTGCTCTCCGACCACGGCCAGTGCCTGGGGGCCACGTTCAGCCAACGCTACGGCCAACCGCTCGAGGCGGTCATCGGCGCCCTGCTGCCGGGCTCGATGAGCGTCGTGGGGACCACCGACTCAATCGAATCCGCCGGCATCGGCCGACGCATTGCGGCCGAGTTGAGCCGAGGCCACGGGCTTGGATCATTGGTGGCGCGCCGGCTGCCAGGCGCACTGAGACCATTCCATGGCGGCGCCAAGCACAACGCGGCCAAGGCCCCGGACGTGGTGGTGGCCTCGTCCGGCAACCTGGCGCACGTTTACTTCACGAGCCGGCCCGACCGGATGACCGACATGGTCATAGAAGAACGCTACCCACGCTTGATTGAGGGGCTGGCCCGACATCCGGGGATTGGAGCGCTGATCGTCCGATCCGCGTCCGGAAGCCCGCTGGTCGTGGGGCCGCACGGCCGACTCGATCTAGCCGCCGCTCACCCCGACGGCCCCGGCCCGCTGGACGCCTACGGCCCTCGCGCCGCCGAAAACCTGCTTCGCCTCGATGGCTTCCCCAACGTCGGCGACCTGATCCTCCTGGGCGCGGTCGACCCTGTCTCGGAGGAGGTCACCGGTTTCGAGGAGCTCGTCGGTTCGCACGGTGGCCTCGGCGGCTGGCAGGCCGAGCCGTTCATCCTGTGCCCGCCGACCCTGCAAATGACCGAAGACCCGCCGGTTGGGGCGCCGGCCGTCTATCGCCAGCTGAAAGCGTGGCAGGCGCAACTTCGGGGCGCCCATGGCGACTGAGGGCCGGGCCAAGAAGGCCGGTCCGACCATCTCCGCTGAGCCGCGCGTGGACCCGGCGCGGCCCGTCGACCCCAAGGCGGCCGAATTACTTGCGGAGCCAAACGCTATCAAGCGCCTGGGCAAGGCCCTTGGTCCGGGCCTCATAACAGGGGCATCCGACGACGATCCCTCGGGCATTGGGACCTACGCCCAGGCCGGCGCGCAGTATGGCTTTGCCACGCTCTGGACGACCATCGCGATGCGGCCCATGCAGACGGCCGTCCAACGGGAGATAACCCATGACCGACCATCGGACCTTCGATCGCGACATCGTGCCGGATGACGGGTCCCATCGACGCGAGACAATTGAGACCGGCGACGCAGCGGCCTCCCACCAGACCACGGAGGGTGAGCAGATGCCACACGATCCACCGATAGACGATGAGCAGGTCAAGGGGTTCGTTGCAGGTGGGGTCGGTGGGGC
>DASVJA010000050.1:0-9498 GCA_036386115.1 Candidatus Limnocylindrales bacterium | reverse complement strand
GCTGAGCAGCTGGTCGCCCGATAACGCCCGGTTGACGTGGGCTGCCTTTGATGGTGACGCCGTCGTGCCGGGCGATCCCGAGGCAACTCTGGATCGGTTGGGCAAGAAGAAGGGCGGCCTGGCGGCATCGCTGCGAGTCGCCGCCTTGTGGCAGATGGGCGACTTCGCCGCCGCACACCGAGAACTGGACGCCTGGACGCCCGGAGACGCCATGGACCGCACGCGGCATGCCCGCTGGGCGGAAATGCTGGCTTTCGATGAAACCGGCGCCGACGGTCTCGAGGGCGTCCGCGAAGTGGCTAAGGAGATCACCGATGACGATGCCCGATCGCGCCAGCTGACGAGCCTTGCGATCGAAGGTGCCCGGCGTGCGGTGGATCGCGGTGAGCCGGTACTTGCGGCCATGGCAGAGACTCGTCGTTCCCTGGGCAGGCTGCCCACGACCACTTTGGGGTTCATGGCCAGGAACTTGACGCCGGACAACGTCTTCCGCGCGTTCTTCGTGGCTTCCTGCCTGCCCGTGATCGTGCTCCTGAGCCTGGCTCGGCCGTAACTTCGAACGATGCCTGCCTCGCCGGCACCCACGATCCAGATGTTCGGGATCGTCGACTCGCGCCCAACGCAGGCAGCGACGCGCTTCTTCAAGGAGCGGCGCGTGACGGTCACGTTCGTGGACCTCAAGCGCAAGCCGATTGCTCTCGGCGAGCTGCGCCGGTTTGTGGAGCGGCTCGGCGCCGTGGCGCTTATGGACACGGAAGGGCGCGCCTACAAGGATCTTGGCCTGGCGTACATGCGCCTCGCCGACGGCGAGATCGTGGAGCGTCTCCTCGCCAACAACAACCTCTTGCGTCTGCCGCTGGTTCGGTTCGGCAACTCGTTCACGGCCGGGCCGGCTCAAGACACCTGGAAGGAATGGCTCACGGCCGGGCCCAAGTAGCCGATCACTCCTGAGTCCCGAACGGGACAATGACACCCGTGGCATGCTCTCCGGGTAAGAGCAGGAGAGCAGAGGTCTCGACTAGACATGAATACGCAGAAGGATGGGGCCGGCATGCCGAACAGCGGTTCGCGCTCTGATGACGAGCCGGCCGGGGCGGCAGCAACCCCGGCGGCCGAACACAGCCATAACGGCAACGCCCACAACGGCAACGGCCACGATCGCCGCAGGAGCGGCCGAGTGACCTACAAGGCCAAGGCAGCCGAGATGCTGACCGTCCACGCTCGGACGGAGGACGAGCGGCTTCTTTCGCCGCGTCATCGGCCGGCCTTCCTGGATTCGGACCCGTGGCGTTCGTTGCGCATCCTGGCCGAGTTCGTGGAAGGGTTCGACGCCCTGGCTGCCGTGGGTAAGGCGGTCACGATCTTCGGCTCGGCCCGGACGCCCGAGGCGGACCCGCACTACGGTAAGGCTCGAGAGCTGGCCGGGCTCCTCGCCAAAGAGGGCTTCGCCGTCATCACCGGTGGCGGCCCTGGGATCATGGAAGCGGCCAACCGTGGTTGCCACGAAGCGGGTGGTCTATCCATCGGCTGCAACATCGAACTGCCCCACGAGCAGGCGTCCAACCAGTATGTGGACCTCGGCGTCGAGTTCCGCTACTTTTTCGCCCGCAAGGTCATGTTCGTGAAATACGCGGACGGCTTTGCGATCTTCCCCGGTGGCTTCGGCACGCTGGATGAGCTGTTCGAGTCATTGACTCTGATCCAGACGGGCAAGATCCGCCACTTTCCGGTGGTTCTGGTGGGCACGGAGTATTGGGGCGGCCTGCTCGAGTGGCTCCGCCGCGAGGCGGTCGCGCGTGGGGCGATCCAGGCCTCGGACCTGGACCTGATGCGCTGTACGGACGACATGGGCGAGGCTTGCGCCTGGCTGACGGCCGGTGCGTCGCGTCGTGCCGCCGAAGCGGAGAAGGCTTTCAAGGCGGACGAGCGCTCGGTCGGGGAGCGGTAAGGGCGGCTTCAGTGGCGCCCCGCCCGCCTACTCCGGAATGATCGGTAGTTGCGCTTCAAGCTTGCCGTCTCGGATTCGGGCGGGGTAGTAGCGCAAGCGGTTGACGCGGGTCATGCGGCGCGCCTCGAGCTTCTTGGACGCGGGTTCAGGCTTGAGTACCGCGCCGCTCGGTGACCACGGCCCGTGATACGTGCCGTCCGCGTCCAGGCCGCCGGTGGTAGGCATCTGAGCCGTGTCGCCCGTGCTCAAGTCGAAGCGGCCCTCGTGCAGCGGGCAGGCCACGACGCAACCCTGCAGTGAGCCGACGCTCAGGGGCGCCGACATGTGCGGACAACGGTCGTCCGTCACGACGATGCCGCCGTCGATCCAGGCGACGAGCAGGTCCAGGTCTGCCTTCGTGACGCGGCGCATCGATCCGGGCGTCAGATCCGCCACGTCGGCAATCTCAACGAACGGCGCCGTTCTGACGCCGGCAGCCCAAAGGTCGCGCGGGACTTCGGCGATCGGGGTCGTGGCCTCGCTTCTTGCGGTCGCCACAGCGGCCTGAGCCTCGGTCGCGATCGCGTCTGCCAGATCCTCCGGGGTCATCGAGTACATGACCATGTCGATGGGCTGATCGTCCCGGCCCAATTCCCAATTGCGGGCGAGCCCCTCGTATCGGAATCCAGCGCTCTCTGCAACGGTCTGCGAGGCGATGTTGCCGACCAGGGTCCAGAGCGCCAACCGCTCTATGCCCAGCTCGGCAAAGCCCCAGCGTGTCAGCAGGCGCAGGGCCCTCGTCGCGTAGCCGCGCCTTCGTGCTTGCGGGGCGATCAGATAGCCCACGGAATGGCGTCGCGGATTCGGGCCGAGATGCAAGCCGATCGATCCGGCGCACTGATCGGTGGCTGCGTCGGTGACGGCGAACTCGTAGCCCGAGCCGTCGTGCCAGGCCTGGAGCGTCATCAGGATGAAGTGGCGAGCGTCGTCCAGCGTATAGGGCACCGGGATGATCGGGATCCAGCGCTGGATCACGGTGTCCTGGCAGGCGACCGCGATGGCCGCTGCATCCTCGGCGCGATAGGGTCGCAAGGTTACGACGCCGTCGCTCAGAGGCGGATTGGGCGGGCTCAGTCTGTCCGGCATGAAGCAATTATGGCGTGGGCTCGCCGGCGATGGTTTGGGCCGCGTCGGGCAAGGAAAAGGCGGGCCGGTGAGGGGGGTCCGGCCCGCCTAGGGATATGCAAATCGCCGTGTACACCGTTGGGGTCCACCGGGCCCCTATCCGATGGAACGCGCGAATTCTAGCTGGCTCGGTGACTTTTTGCATCTACGATCTTTGTCGACGGGCTTCATCGGCGATTCGGTCCAAACTGAGCGTTCACCGGCCCGGAATTGGGAAGTAGCGTCGGGAGGATCTCATGCTCTTTGCCCTGATGACCGAACCTCAACAGGGTCTCACTTACGCCGAACAGCTCGATCTCGCCCTTCTGGCCGAGCGCCTCGGATTCGAGTCCTTCTTCCGATCGGACCACTATCGAAGCTTCCCCGGGCCGGCCGACCAACCGACCACCGACGCCTGGACGGTCATCGCCGGCATTGCTCGCGAGACAACCACCATCAGGCTCGGTGTACTTGTGTCGCCGGTGACGTTCCGCCATCCCGGTTCGCTCGCCAAGGTCGTGACGACCGTCGATGAGATGAGCGGCGGGCGAGTGGACGTCGGCGTAGGCGCGGGCTGGAACGATGCCGAGCACAGCGAACTCGGTCTTGCCTTTCCCGAGATCCGCGAGCGAGCCGACCTCATGGAAGACGAACTGACCATCCTCCACGGCCTTTGGGAGGAGCCGGACGGCTGGTCCTACGAGGGCAGGCAGGTTCGCATCAAATCCGCCTCGTTCCATCCCAAGCCGGTTCAGCGGCCCCACCCGCCGATCATCGTGGGTGGAGAGGGTAGCCCGCGCTCACTCCGTCTGGCCGCCCGCTACGCCGACGAATACAACATTTCGAGTTCGGGGCCGGACCAGTGTGCCGACATCTTCGCCCGTCTGGACGAGGAATGCCGGAAGATCGGTCGCGATCCCGCGACGGTTCGCCGCTCAGTGATGGCCGGCGTGCTTCTCGGTGCCGACGACGCAGAGCTGCAGCGGCGGGTCCGCGCTCAGCTGGCGATGCTCGGCGAGGGCGCATCGGATGCGGTTGCGTGGCTGGAGGAGCGCCGGCCCAGGTGGATCATCGGCACGCCCGATCAAGGCCGAGCCATGGTCGCCAGGTTCGCCGCGGCGGGCGTGCAGCGGATCATGCTCCAGGACATGCTGCCGCGAGACCACGCCATGGTCGAATTGGCGGCGCGGGAGTTGTTCGGGCGGGTCTAGGGCGCCGCCGCGGTCTTGGGCGGTGCCGGGGCCGATCTAGCCCCGCAACTTTTCGGCCGTACCGAAACCGATTCGTTCGCCGACGCGGTTTAGGGACCAGTAACGGCGCTCCGCTCGGCCCGAACCAATTTGGGGAGCTCAATAACGCCTGGAAGCGGGGCCATTTCCGGCACCAGGAGGGTGCAGGAAATGGCATCTGCGTCCTCATCGACGGAACGGCGCCAATTCTATTCGGTACCACCGAAAAGGCGCGAGATCGGGGGTCGGCGCGCGGGCGGTGGCGTGAGCATGCGTGGGCTGCGCCGGATCAACCGCGCCGCGTCAGCCTCCCGATCCGACTCGCCGTGGGCCCATAGCGGAACCATGCCCGCCCAAGGAGCGCATCGAGTGGCACGGGTCCGTAGCGCCGTGAATCCAGCGAGACGGCGGCGCTGTCGCCGAGCAGCCAGGCCTCGTCCGGCCCCAGATGGAGAGTCCCGGCGGCGATCCTTACGCGATCCCCCGGACGTGCTGCCACTCGCTTCACGGCCAGGATGCCGGTCTCCGGTTCGTGGAAGACGACGATGCTGCCATGCCGCGGCCAGCGATCGCAGGTTGGGTCCAGCAGGAGCCAGTCTCCGGCGGCGAGGGCGGGATTCATGCTCTCCTCCGCGACGGCTACGCGCCAGGTCCCACGGCGCGCTCTGAGCCACGTGGCGTGGAGCTTGGGCAATCCGCGTCTACTTGCGCGGGGCAATTGACCAGAGGCTTCCTGAGGCCGCCGGCTTGTCTCAGCCGATTCGGAAAATGGGAACGCCGGAGGGCTTTCCTCCGGCGTCTCGTTCATCGAAAAGGCGTCCGTTCGACCGCTATTTCTTGGTCGACCAGAAGATGTCGGCGAACTCCTTGACCGCGGTCTCCAGTTCGGCGGCGGCGGCGGCGTCGATGTTCTGCTTGTTCTTGGAGGCGAGCTTCAGGATTTTCCAGGTGCGATCGTGGAGATCCGGGTAGCGCTCGACGTGCTCGGGCTTGAAGTAGTCGCTCCAGATGATCTGGATCTCGTGCTTAACGATCTCCGCGTGCTGCTCCTTGATGGCCATGCAGCGGACGAACTTGGCCTGATCGGCGAGCGCCGTACTGCCGGCCGGAATCTGGCCGATCAGTTCCACCATTCGGGCGACGGTTCGCGCGGCCAACTCAGCCTGGTGCGGATCATAAATGCCGCACGGCACGTCGCAGTGCGCGTAGGCTGTCGTTGAGGGCTTGAGCAAGTTGGTGAGTCGAGTCATGGTTCTCCTCCCCGCGGGGACGTCAGGCGAGGCGGTAAGGAGCAGGCAGCTTCGCTGGGCCTCGGCCGTCTACAAGTGTTGGAGTCATTGCCTCCGGCTGTCAATCTCGGCCGGTCGGCGGACCGGTGACCGGGCCTCCGGCGGTTCCAGGGCAGTTCCGATGCCGTGGCGGCTCCATGTTTCCTGCATCCTAAACACACAGTTCCGCCACAAGGCTTTCAGCCTGACTCCAGAGTCCGGCTCGAATATTCATCTCGCCGGGTCGCTCTGTAGCACGAGTGACAGCCAATGAGGGAGCGACCCAAGGCACGCTTCACCAGAGCAGTAGGATCGGGAGCCCCCAACTCGATGAATGCCACGGTCAACACTCGCAGCTCAGCTACTGCAGCGGCACCGACCCGCAAGGGTCGCCGTGTGCCGATGCCGCGTGTCTGGCCGGTCACCGCCAATGATGTGTACGCGATCCTCGGCGGCAACGCGCTTCTCATCCTCGCCATGTGGGTCCGTCACGGTAATCTGCATGAACTGGCCACCCCTTCCGGCATATTCACCGCCGCCGGAGAGATCACCGCGCTGATGGGGACGTACCTGGTCCTCATCCAGTTGATCTTGATGTCCCGCAGCCCCTGGCTGGACCAGGTCTTCGGCCAGGACCGGATCACGGACGCGCACCGCTGGATCGGTTTCAGCGCCATCTGGCTGCTGGTCGGACATGCCGTGTTCACGACCGTCGGATACGCGATGGGCGTCGGCGCCTCGCCCGTCGATCAGTTCTTCACCCTGATCCTGTCCTATCCATACGTGCTGTGGTCTGGTGTGTCGCTGGTCCTCTTCATGGTCGTTGGCTTCGCGTCTGTGCGCGCGGTCCGCCGCAAGGCCTCGTACGAGACCTGGTACGCGATCCACCTGTACACGTATCTCGCCATTGCGCTCGGGTTCCTGCATCAGCTCTTCGTCGGAGTTGATTTCACCACGGACATGGTTGCCCGCGGCTATTGGATCGCGTTGTATGTGGCGGCATTCGGTTGCCTCGCGATCTTCCGCTTCTGGCAGCCGATCTCGGTGTCGAATCGGCACCGGCTCCACGTCGCCAACGTCGTCGAGGAAGGGCCGGGAGTCTCCTCGATCTACCTCTCCGGCCGGCAACTTGACCAGCTTCCGGTCCGGGCCGGCCAGTGGTTCCGCCTCCGTTTCCTCACGCGGGAGGGCTGGTACAAGGCGCACCCGTTCTCCATCTCCGCCGCGCCGAACGGCAAGTACCTCCGCTTCACCATCAAGGACCTGGGCGACTACACAGACAAACTCCAGCGCGTCAAGGTGGGCACCCCGGTCTTCATCGAGGGCCCGTACGGCGCCCTCACCGGGGCGGCGCGGACCAAGGCCCGGGTCCTGCTGGTGGCCGGCGGCATCGGGATCACCCCGCTCCGGGCGCTCCTTGAAGAGTTGCCGGCCTCGCGTGGCAACCTGACTCTCGTCTATCGCGCCAGCGACCCGAGCGAGTTGGTCTTCAAGAAGGAGATCGACGAGCTGGCCAGCATTCGAGGCGCGACCGTCCACTACCTGGTGGGACGGCGTGGGTCACGCGAAATGCCGACCGATCCGCTCGATCCGCGATCGCTCCGCCGGCTCATCCCCGACATCCATGACCGCGACGTTTATGTATGCGGCCCGACCGGAATGATGACTCGAGTCCTGAACAGTCTTCGCTGGCTTCGGGTCCCCGACGGCCAGGTCCACTACGAACGCTTCGCCTTCTAGGCTGGAGAACCGATCATGCCTAAACGAGCCATCGTGGCAACGCTCCTCACCACCGCGGCGCTGGCGCTCCTGCTGAGCTTCAAGACACCGTACGTGGCATCCACGACCGTCTCCAACGCCGGGAACGGTGGCAACGGCGGTAACGCTGGAAGCTCGGCCGCGGTCCACAGTACCTACTCCGGTCAGCTGACCGGCAACGCGGTCGACACTCCGTTCGGCACGGTCCAGGTCCGAATCACCCTCGCGAACGGCGTGATCACGGACGCCACTGCGCTCCAGCTTCCGAGCGGCGGGGGTCACACGGGCCAGATCAGCGCCTATGCCGGTCCGCAACTCCGCAGCGAGGTCCTGGCAGCTCAGAGCGCCCAGATCGACACGATCTCGGGAGCGACCTACACGAGCGACGGCTACATTCAGTCGCTGCAGTCGGCTCTGGACCAGATCCCCGCGTAGAGTCCAGCCGGTAGTTGCTTCGGCGTCGCGCCGGCATCAGACGAGCTGATAGAGCACTCCGCTTGCGCCCACCATGTATACCTCCCCGGCGGAGTCCTCGCCCCAGCCGACGACGTTGACTCCGGACGAAAGAAGCTCCTGCGGTGTCTGCTGCGCCGGCCCGCCTGCGATGAGGTCCCAGATGCGGCCGCTGCACTCGTCGCCGAAGAAGTACCGGCCGTAGAGGTCCGGATGGGCGCTGCCTCGATATACATAGCCGCCGATGATCGCGCAGCCGATTGAGTCACTGACGCCGTGCGAGTACTCGGCAAGAGGCGGCGTGAGGCCGGCGGTGTTGCAGCCCGAAGAGGGCTTGTAGCAGTGATTGCCCTCCATGACACTCCAGCCGAAGTCGATGCCCTTGCCGGCGCCTGCCGATGCCGGCGCTCGATCGACTTCCTCCCATAGGTCCTGGCCGACATCGCCGATCCACAGGTCGCCGTTCAGCCGGTCGAAGCTGAAGCTGTAGGGATTGCGGAGACCGTAGGCGAAGATCTCGGGCAGAGTCCCGGATCGGCCGACAAACGGGTTGTCCGTGGGGATTGCGTAAGGCTTGCCGGCGGACGTGTGGTCGACGTCGATGCGCAGCATCTTGCCGAGCAGCGTGCCGAGGCTTTGGCCATGGTTGTTGGGATCGCCGCCACTCCCTCCGTCGCCGGTGCCGATGTACAGATACCCATCCGGGCCAAAAGCGATCCGGCCGCCGTTGTGGTTCCCGAAGTTGGGGTGGGGGATCGTCATCAGGATCTGCTCCGACGTTGCGTCGGCCAGGTTTGGATCCGAGCCGACGCGAAACTCCGAGATCCGGAGGTCGCCGGCGGGGTCCGTGTAGCGGACGAAGAAGCGACCGTTCGATGCGTATTGGGGATGGAAGGCCAGCCCCAGGAGGCCCCGCTCTCCGCAGCAAGACATCCGGCCGGATATATCGAGGAACGTGCCGGTGACCTTGCCGCCGCTAACGACGACGATCTTGCCCGCCTGCCCAATGACGAAGAGGCGAGGATCGCCCGGGGCTACCGATACGCCGATCGGGCTGGGCAGGCCGGACACGATCGTCTTCAGCGAGATGTTGACCGGCCCGGACGGTAGTGGTCTCGGCGTGGGCGTGGGCGTGGGCGTGGGCGTCGGAGCGGGTGTGGAGGTCGCCGAGGACGCCGTCGCCTCGCCGGTGGCCGGCGCGGCGATGGAAGTCAGGCCGGTCGGCGGCACTGTTGATGTCGGTGGAGCCGAGTTACAGCCCGCAACGAACATCGCGAGGACGGCGAAGGCTACGGCAGCACCGGCTCGGCGGTGGGTTAACTTCCGCATCGATTTCACGTGTTCCCCCGTTTCTATGAAGCCCGCCGAGGGAGTATCCGCCCGGCTGTCGGTCCCAATCGCAACCCAACTCGGCGACCCACCAGACGGTACCGCCACTGGTTCGGCACAAGACCGTTGGCCCCGGGTACAATTCGGACGTGATTGATGATCCCATGGAACTGTCAGACGGCGGCCCCAGCGCGTGCCCGTTCGTAGCTTTTGAGGATGATCGGGACCATCGCTCCAGCCGGGCCGACCATCGCCATCGCTGCTTCGCCGCGCCGGAGCCGGAACCGCGCGCCTTCCCCCACCAGGAGACCTATTGCCTGACGGCCGGTTTCGCCGGCTGCCCCATCTTCCTGGACTGGGCACGTCAGGA
>DASVJA010000049.1:0-13155 GCA_036386115.1 Candidatus Limnocylindrales bacterium | reverse complement strand
CGGGATCCAGTCGGTCGTGACGGACACGGCGGCCAGCGTGACGAGCAACGTGGCGGTCGTCGCCAGCACGATCATCGCCATGCTCTTCATCGACTGGCGCCTGACGGCGTTATCGCTGGCGATGCTGCCGGTCTTCGCCTTTATCGCCAATCGAGTCGGCAAGGTACGCCGGGCAGTCTCAACGGAGACTCAGAAGTCTCTTGCGGACATGACCGTCGCCACCGAAGAGACGCTCAGCGTCAGCGGCATCCTTCTGTCCAAGACCTTCGGCCAGCAGGCTGCGGCGACGGCTCGCTTCGACAAACTCAACGAGCTTGTCGCTCAAAACCAGATACGCCAGGCGTTGGTCGGACGCTGGTTCTTTGCGTTCATCGGCACAATCATGTCGATCATTCCCGCGTTCGTTTACTGGCTCGCCGGCTACCTCGCCATCCAGCACGACCCGCATCCGCCCACAATCGGCGACATCGTGGCCTTCACCACGCTGCAAAGCCGGCTCTTCTTCCCGCTCGGCCAGTTGCTGAATGTGCAGGTCGAACTTCAAGGCGCCCTGGCGCTCTTCGATCGAATCTTCGAGTACCTGGAGATGAAGCCGGAAATTGCCGACGCCCCAGACGCGGTCGCCCTGAAACCGGCCGAGGTCAAGGGCCGGGTGACGCTGCACGACGTCTGGTTCCGGTATCCGACGAAGGCGTCGCTGGCCGCGGCCGAGACTGCAGCGGCGGGCCGCGGCGACGCGTCCACGAACGACGCAGCCGTCCTCGCTCCCCTCGCCGATTCCGACGGTCCCCGCCAGTTCGCCCTGGAGGCGATCGATTTCGAGGTCAAGCCGGGCCAGCTCGTTGCGCTCGTCGGTCCATCGGGAGCGGGAAAGACCAGCACCACGTATCTGATCCCGCGGCTCTACGACGTGGATTCCGGCTCGGTGGAGATCGACGGCGTCGACGTCCGCAAGATAGAGCTGGCTTCGATCGGGGACATCGTCGGTTTCGTGACACAGGAGACATACCTGTTCCACAGCTCCATCCGCGACAACCTGCGTTATGCCAGGCCGGAGGCCGGCGACGCGGAGCTGGAGGTGGCCGCGCGATCCGCCGCCATCCACGACCGCATCATGGAATTGCCCGACGGCTACGACACGCTCGTCGGGGAGCGTGGCTACAAGCTTTCGGGCGGCGAGAAACAACGCATCGCCATTGCCCGCGTTCTCCTGAAGGACCCGCGCGTCCTGATCCTGGACGAAGCCACTTCCGCCCTAGACACCGTCAGCGAGCGGCTGATCCAGAGCGCGCTGGAGGGCCTGGTCGCCGGCAGGACGACGATCGCCATCGCCCACCGTCTCTCGACGATCCTTCGCGCGGATCTGATCCTGGTCTACGACCGGGGACGCATAGTCGAGCGCGGCACTCATGCCCAGCTGCTGGCATGCAACGGTCTCTATGCCCGTCTCTACCATGAACAGTTCGCGACTCCGGACGGAACACGGGTCGTGACCGTCGGAGTCGCCGCAGCACAGTAGACAGTCACACCAAGACAGAGCGGGACACCCGAAGGAGAACCGTGGGAGAGAAGAAGGTCACCCTCAATCACGAGAGCGGTCTGCGCTTCGTCGCCCGGACCGGCTCGGGCCACGACGTGGTGATAGACAATGCGGCAGGCGACGCCGGGGCTCGCCCCACAGAGTTGCTTCTGGCATCAATTGCCGGTTGCACTGCAATGGACATCGTGGACATCCTGACCAAGAAGCGCCAGGCCTTCGACAAGTACTCGGTGGAAGTTACCGGCACTCAGCGCGAAAAGGCTCCGAACGTCTTCCTGGAGATCACGGTCTTGCACATCATCGAGGGCGGCAGCGTTGAGGCGGCGGCGGTCGCCAGATCGATCGAGTTGTCGGCAGGCAAGTACTGCACGGTCAGCGCCCAGGTCGCGGCCGGACCGTGCCGGATCAGCCACCGCTACACGATCAAGCGGCCGGCGACGGAAGGTTCGCGGGCGACCGAGGAATCGGCCGAGGTGATGGTTACAGGCCCGCTGAAGGACGTCCTGGCGGACTAGATGCGGCCCGCCACGACTGAGGATCAGCCGCAGAGGTCCGGAGCTTCCGAGGCGGTAGCCGTCGCTGGAGAACACCCAACCAGGATCTGGCGAGTCTGGGGCGTCGATTTCGATGCCAGGGTCGTCCAGCTGGTTTCGTTTGCCACGCTCATCCTGTTCGTTGCCTTCAACAATCGTCTGGCCGGCGCCGAGTACGTTCGCTTCGTCCTCGAATTCATCATTCCCGTCGCGATCATCGTGCTGGTCTGGCGCGAGAACCCCAAGCGCTACGGCCTGAGGCTCGGCGACTGGCGACTGGGTCTGGCGGCGGTTGCCGTCGGCGTGGCCGTCATGGCGGCAGTCATCTGGTTCGCCGGCAGGCAGCCCGACTTTCAGGCCTATTACGCGAACTCCCACGACGGCCGACCTATGTGGCGGTTGATCGTCGACGCGGGCGTGGACCTCTTCGCCTGGGAGTTCTTCTTCCGAGGCTGGCTGCTGTGGGCTTTCGGGCGCAAGTACGGCACCGACGCGATCTGGCTTCAAGTGATCCCATTCGCGCTCATGCATCTTTGGAAGCCCGAGGTCGAGCAACTCTCCACCGTTATAGGCGGGGCGATCTTCGGCCTGATTGCCTGGCGAACGAGGTCGTTCGTGTGGGGCTGGCTACTCCACTGGTTCATGATGGCCTGGGTATTGATGGTCGCGGCGGGGTATGTGTAGAGAGCGCGAAGCGGGGGCGCGAAGCGCGGGGCGCCGGGCGAGGGGCGGTGGAGCCCCGGCATCTAGCCCAACTCCCCTCCGGCAAAAGTTGGGCGAGGTGAGGCCGAGTGGCGCCGCGCCGTTGGCGTGGCGTTGAGCGTGGGTACCTATAACCTCCTCGCTTCCCCTGCCCAAATCCCGCCAAATTGCCCCAATGTCCGGCCTAACTTCCACTCCAGGGAAGTTGGGCCAATTACCAGCTCGAAAGCCACGCCGCGGCCGAGCCCCGGAAGATGGCGCCGCGGCGAATGTCCGGGTCGAGGCCGCGTGAGCAGACAGGCCACGACTCCGCCCGCCATGCTCCACTAGGTTGCATAGCTATGCATCATCCCGTATACTACGCGCCATGACCGCAACCCGATCCAACCTCAACGACGTCTCGGCATCGACCTCCGGTGAGGGGTCCAGCCCGGCCGGAGCCGGCAACGCGCCCGCGAGCGCGGACGAGGCGTCCTCGACCGGATCGGGGCGCGGTTTGGGACCTAAGGCGTTTCGTGCCGCAGGCGGCAAGGGCATGGTCAGCGTCGGCATCATCGGGGCCACCGGTTATGCAGGCGGCGAGCTGGTTCGGCTGCTGCTGAACCACCCCAGGGTCAAGATCGCAGGGCTGTACGGCCGCAACCGCGACAACCAGCCCATCGCCGTGTCGCATCCCCAACTGAGCGCGACCGGGCTGGTCATCAATCAGGCGATCCCCCGCGCGGACGCCATCTTCACCGCCCTTCCCCACGGCGTGGCCGCGGAAATGACCGCGGAGATCGTCACCAACGGGTCCGCCCTGCTGGATGTAGGCCCGGACTTTCGACTCCACAACCCGGCGGACTACCCCGCCTGGTACAAATTCGATCATCCGGCCAAGGACCTCCTCGCCCAGGCCGTCTACGGTCTGCCGGAACTCCATCGCGCCGAAATGGCTGCCGCCGCCGCGAGAGACACTACGATCATCGGCCTTGCCGGCTGCTACCCCACGGCCACAATCCTGACCCTGGCCCCGCTTGCGCGCGCCGGCCTGATCGGGGATCTGGCGGTCGATGCCAAGAGCGGCGTCTCCGGCGCCGGCCGTGAGCCCAAGCCGGACCTGCTCTTCTCGGAAGTCAACGAGAGCGTCAAGGCGTACGGCCTCTTCAGCCACCGCCACACCGCAGAGATGGAGCAGGAGCTCCAGCAGCAGGGCGAGCGCGGCGCGTTCAAGAGCAAGGACGCCAACCCCGGCGTCGCCACCGTTGACTTTCTGCCGCACCTCATCCCTATGACTCGCGGCATCCTGACCAGCTGCCACGTCCGGCCGACCAGCCCGGTGACCCAGGCGGAACTGGACGCGCTGTACCAGGACGCGTACGGCAACGAGCCGTTCGTCCAGGTAGTCCCCGATCCGCCTTCCACCAAGCACGTGTTCGGCAGCAATGTCTGCCGCATCTGCGTCAAGGTGGACCCGCGCAGCGGCCGGATCCTCGCCATCGGCGTGATCGACAACCTGGTCAAGGGAGCGGCCGGGCAGGCCGTCCAGTCGCTGAACGTCCTATTCGGCCTGCCGGAGACGACCGGCCTCGAGCAGTACCCACTCGCGCCCTAACCCGGCGCCGCTCACGCCCCAGCCCACGACCGCAATACACCCGGAGGGACTCCAAGCTGATGCAATCAGGGCCCGATCGATCCTCGACGGCCGGCGGGCGGCGCACCTCCGATCTGCCGCCCCTGGCCAACGACCTGCCGGCAGTCCAGCAGCGGGCGGTTATGCCTAAGGGGTTCCGCGCCGGCGGTCTGGCGGCCGGTATCAAGCCTTCCGGTCGGCCGGACCTCGGCATCATCACCACTACCGGTGACTCTGCCGCCGTTGCCGCCACGTTCACACGCAACCAGGTCGTCGCCGCGCCGATCAAGCTTTCGCGCGCCCACCTCAACGCCACCGAAGCGACGGGCGGGGGAAAGTTTGGGTGGACGGACGCGATCGTCACAACCTCCGGTTCCGCCAATGCGGCCACCGGCGTCGAGGGCGACTCCGATCAGCGCGAGCTGAGCAAGCTGGTCGCGTCGCTCATGGACACCAAGCCCGAACGAACGCTGGCTCTTTCCACCGGCGTCATAGGCGTTCGACTGCCGATGGCCAAGATCAAGGCCGGTCTCGTTCGCCTCGTGCCGGAACTGGCCGAGACGGACGCAGCCCTAGAGGCCGTCGCCGGCGCCCTAATGACCACAGACACGAAGATCAAGCTCGCCACCACAACTCTTGGACTACCCGGACAAAGCGGCGAGCCGGTCACAATCACCGTCAGCGGCATCGCCAAGGGCGTCGGGATGATCCACCCGAAGATGGCCACGATGCTGAGCGTCATCCTCACCGACGCGAGCGTCGCGCCCGCCACGCTTCACGGATTGCTCTCCCCCATCGTCCAGCGGACCTGGAACCAGCTCAGTGTTGACGGCGACACCAGCACCAACGACACGGTATTCGTCCTCGCATCTGGTCGGGCCGGGGCTTCCGTAGCCGTGGCAAGCCGCGAGGCGGAGCTGCTGGGCAGGGCGATCGAGGCCGTCGCCCGCTCGCTGGCGCGCCAGCAGGCCGCCGATGGAGAGGGTGCCAGCACCCTGCTCACCTGCCAGGTGAGCGGCGCCGCCGACGAGTACGACGCCCGGGCGATCGCCCGCAGCGTCATCAGCAGCAGTCTCCTCAAGGCCGCCGTTCACGGCCGGGACCCCAACTGGGGCCGAGTTGTCAGCGCCGCCGGCAACACCCGCCTCCCGGACCAGGAGATGCTGGAAGCAGCCGGGCTTCATCCTACAGAAGCGGCACCAAGAGCCGGCCGCGCTCCGGAACTGGACCTGGACAAGCTCCAGGTGGCAATCGCCGGAACGCTCGTCTTCAAGGGCGGGCCTCTCGTCTTCGATCGAGATGTCGTGCGGAAGGCGATGGACGCGCCCGAGGTTCTCATCCGGCTCCACCTGGGTCTCGGCGGCGGCACCGGCGAGGCATTCGGCTGCGACCTAACCGAGGAATATGTGATCGAGAACGCGGAGTACACGACGTGAGCGAAGTGCTCGTCCTCAAGCTCGGCGGGACAACGCTCGCCGATCAGTCCCACGTACTGGACGAAGTTGCGGCCGTTGCCCGCAAACGTCCCGTCGTGCTCGTCCACGGCGGCGGTAAGCGCATCACCGAGTGGCTTGAGCGCCTCGGCGTCCCGAGCCGCTTCGAAGGTGGCCTCCGCGTCACGGATCAGGCCGCCCTGGATGTGGCCGCGGCCGTTCTGCGCGGCGTGGTCAACTCCGAACTCGTCTCCGACCTGCGAGACCGCGGCGTGGATGCTGTCGGCATGAGCGGCGTGGACGGCGGCTTCATGATCGCCGAGAGAATCCCCAATCTGGGTCTCGTGGCCCACATCGTCGGCATCCGCCGCGACTTCATCGATGGTCTGCTCGTGGCCGGGCAGGTGGCCGTAGTGGCGCCGCTCACCCGCGACGAGCAGGGCATCGTCTGCAACGTCAACGCGGACGACGCCGCCGCCGGCATCGCGGCCGGACTCGGCGCCCGCCAGCTGATCCTGATGACCGATGTCGATGGGATCCGCGACGCGGCCGGAGAGAAGCTCGCCACCATGACCGCGGACGTTGCGGAGAAGCTGATCGCAGACGGCGTCATCAAGGGCGGCATGGTCCCCAAGATCCACGCCGCTCTCCAGGCAGTTGCCTGGTCCGGTGCGGAGGCGGTCATCTGCGACTCCAAGGACCCACACGCCCTCAGCCGCGCCCTGAACGATCCCACGTTCGGGACCCGCATCACCGCCGCCGTACCGGCGTGATCGGATGACAGCGATGGCACTCAACGGCGGCGGAATCAACGTCAAGCAGGCCCGGCAGCGGGCCCTGCTGGAACTGGTCGCCCGCGCCCCGATCGGCAGCCAGGAGGAACTCGTGGAGCTCCTTCGAGAAGGCGGCTATGAGGTGACGCAGGCCACGGTGAGCCGCGACCTGGGGGAACTCGGACTGGTGAAGGTCCCGCGCGGTGACCGCCACATCTACGCCACCCCTGAGACGGCAGCGACCGGCAACCAGTACGACACCCGGCTTCGTCGCCTGCTGGAGGACATTCCGGTCCGAGTCGGGCGCAGCGGCCTCAGCCTGGTGCTTCTGGCAACGCCGGGTTCCGCCGGCGCGATAGCCCAGGCGATCGATCAATCCAGCTTGTCGGATCAAGTCGGCACGCTGGCCGGCGACAACACTCTGCTCGTCCTGTTCGAGACCGAAGTCGCCCTCGAGCGGTGGCTATCACGGTTCCACGATTTTCAGCCGGCCGGCGCCGCGGCGCTACCGGCCGTACTCCCCTACACGCTCACGGAGGCTCCTCGATGAAGAAAGTAGTGCTCGCATATTCCGGCGGACTCGACACGTCGGTCGCCGTCGCCTGGCTGCGCGAGCAGTACGACGTCGAGGTCGTGACTCTCACCGTCGACCTCGGCGGCGGCGTGCTCAAGGAAGATGTCGATCGCCGGGCCATCAGTGCCGGCGCATCGCGAGCCTACGTAGTCGACGGCCGAGACCGCTTTGTACGCGACTTCTGCTGGCCGCACGTCCAGGCCGGGGCGCTCTACCAGGGCGTCTACTCGCTCGCCACCGCCATGGCCCGGCCGATGATCGCCCAGCTGCTCGTCGAGGTCGCCCACAAGGAGGGCGCCGACGCCGTAGCCCACGGTTGCACCGGCAAGGGCAACGACCAGGTCCGCTTCGACGTAGCGACGCACGCCCTCGACCCATCCCTGGCCGTCATCGCCCCGATGCGCGTCGGCATGGGCCTCTCCCGCGAGGAAGAGATCCAGTACGCCGAGGCCCGCAACATCGAGGTCAACGTTTCCAAGGATTCGATCTACTCGATCGATGTGAACCTCTGGGGCCGCTCGGTTGAGGCCGGTATCCTTGAGGATCCCTGGACCGCACCGCGCGAGGACTGCTACCGCTGGACCGTCGATCCGGACAAAGCTCCCGCACCGGTGGACATCGTCATCGGCTTCGAAGGCGGCGTGCCGGTCTCGCTGGACGGCGAGCGGCTCGCTCCGGTGGAACTCGTCGATCGTCTGCACGAACTTGCCGGCAAGCACGGCGTCGGCCGGGTCGATCACGTCGAAGACCGGCTGGTCGGCATCAAGAGCCGTGAGGTCTACGAAGCGCCGGCGGCAACGGTCATCCATCGAGCTCATCGCGCCCTGGAAGGACTGACGCTGAGCAAGGACACGCTCCGGTTCAACCGCATCGTCGCCGACGAGATCGCCCAGCTCACCTACGACGGACTCTGGTTTAGCTCGCTGCACCGCGACCTGCGCGGCTATGCGGCCAGCAGCCAGCGCGTCGTGAGCGGCGAGGTCCGCGTCAAGCTGGACCACGGCAATGCCACGGTCACCGGCCGCCGAAGCCCGCTTTCGCTTTACGATAAGTCGCTCGCGACGTACGAGGCGGACGACGCCTTCGACCACGCCGCCGCGGTCGGTTTCATCGAGATCTTCGGCCTGCCTCTCCGCACGGAGGCGGCCCGCCACGGTGCGGTGGGTAAGAGCCACGGCGCCGCGTGGACATGGACGGACCCTCTCCTCGAAGGCCTGCCGACCAAGGTCTACGATTCTCCCGCCTCGGCCAAGTAGATGATCGTCGGCCCGGGCGACCCTGCCGAGGGGCCGTTGGACACGGAACGCAAGCTCCGCGAACTCTCATTTCTGCATGAGTTTTCGAAGCTCCTAACGACAGCGCGCAACTGGGATGAGTTGATGCGGACGATCGTGGACCGCACCACCGACGCACTCGGTGTGGAGGTCTGCTCCGTCTACCTGATGGAGCGAGATACCGCCCGACTGCGCCTGGCCGCAACAAACGGCCTCGACCGCGACCAGATCGGCATCGTCACCCTGGCCGTCGGCGAAGGACTCACCGGTAGCGCGGCGGAAGCGGGCCAGCCCATCGCGTCGCCGGATGTCCGAGCGGATCCGCGTTTCAAATGGGTTCCCGGTTTCGATGAGTCGCAGTTCGTTTCCATGTTGTCCATTCCCATGCCGTGGAACGACTCGATCATCGGAGTCATTAACGTCCAGGCGACCCAGACCCGGATCTTCTCCCCTGAGGAAGTCGAGTTCCTGGTCACCATCGGGGCGCTCCTGGGCGGCATTGTCGAGAAGGGCCGCCTCCAGGCTGAGGCGGAGGAGCAACTCGAGACGCTCACGGCACTGGACGGCGCCCGGGCCGAATTGCTGGCGGTGGTCACTCACGAGCTACGCACGCCGCTTGCCGTCGTGCGCGCGTATCTGGATCTGCTCGCCGACGCCGCGGTCGATGCCGCCGGTGATCCGGCCGAAGGCCCAATTCCGAACCCCCAGATCGTGGAGGAGTGGCGCGATCAGGCCATTGCCCAGGTCACTCGCCTGGACAGGCTCGTGGACTCAATCCTCGCCTCAATCCGCGGAGACGGCCTTGCCGCCGGACTGGCGCGCGTTCCGTTTGACATCGCCCGGGCCGTGAACGACACGATCGGCGAAATGACACCGCTCCTGCGAGGACATCCGCTTCGCCGTACGGGAACCTGGGATGAGCTAATCGGCATCGGTGATGAGGCCCGCTTCCGCCAGGTCCTGGAACACCTGTTGGAAAACGAGGTCAAGTACTCGCCGGAGGGTGGGTCCGTCAGCGTCGGAACATTCATAGTAGACGGCGAAATCCAGATCTACGTCACCGACGACGGCGCCGGCATCCCGGAGGCCGAGTGGGAGTCCGTTTTCGAGGCTTATGTCCGCACGGCGAACCGTCCCCGCGGCTCCGGAATCGGTCTTTATGCCGCCCGCCGGCTGATGGTTGCGATGGGCGGACGTGTCTGGTTGGAATCAAATGGGTACGGTGGCAGCCGATTTATGGTTGCAGTCCCGCAGATGCGCCAAACTGACGCCAGTTCGGCGGGCCCGGAAGCGGGCGTAATGTCGGAAACTGGCCCCGAAGGGTAACGAACTGGTAGCAAAGTGGAGGGCACAACGGTGAACGGCAACGGTTCCGGGGAGGCAAGCCTGCTCGTGCTGGTCGTCGATGACGAGCCGGCGATGGTGGGCGCCATCTCGGCTCTCGTCGGTCGGGCCGGCCACCGCGTCGTAACGGCCTACGATGGCAACACTGCCCTGCGGCGGTTCAGCGAAGAGCGCCCGGATCTAGTCCTGCTGGACCTGGCCATGCCCGGCCTGGACGGCGTGGAGGTCTGCCGGGCAATTCGCCGCATGTCCCAGACACCGATCATCGTCCTGACCGGCGAAGCGGACGAGCGCGCCAAGGTTGAGGCGCTGGACACCGGTGCAGACGACTACGTGGTCAAGCCGTTCGGCAAACAAGAACTGCTGGCCCGCATTCGCGCCGTCATGCGTCGCCGCGGCAACGAAGCCGAGCCCCACGGTGTCGGTGAGCTCCGCTGGGGCGAGATCGTCTTGGACCGCGGCCGCCACACCGCCGCCGTATCCGGAGCTGAAATCGTCCTGACTCGCACGGAATACTCTCTTCTCGCATCGCTCGTCTCGGCCGCAGGTCACGTGGTCTCCCACTCCACTCTGCTTTCTGCCGGATGGCCCGGCGAACCGAACCCGGATCCGCAATGGCTCAAGCCTCACCTTGCCCGCCTCCGCTCCAAGCTTGAAGAAGCCGGTGCTCCGGTGCCGGCTTCCGTGCGAGGCGTTGGGTACCGGCTGGAGGAAGGGGAGTAGATCCGGCAAGGGCCGGCCCACTCTGAATGACGCGTTCTTTGCTCGTCCCGGGCCCTGAGACTCCCGCGCCCGCAACGCCATTCCTTGCGGGCGGCAATTGCCTGGCGGACCACTCCACGTTACCTTTGGTGCAACGCGCGGCCGGGGAGGCCGCACTAGAGCGGTGCCATGCCTCGAACCGTCATTTTGGGCCTGGCCAAACAGCAACGCGTAGGAGTGAAATGGGAGCGGTGAATGGACGCGCTTGATCTCGCCCGATGGCAATTCGGCGTCACCACGGTCTACCACTTCCTGTTCGTCCCGCTGACGATCTCGCTCGCCTTCATCGTCGCGGGATTTCAGACGGCCTGGTTCAAGAAGAATGACGAGAAGTACCTGAAGCTCACGCGCTTCTTCGGCGAGTTGTTCCTGATCAACTTTGCCATGGGCGTGGTTACGGGTATCGTCCAGGAGTTCCAGTTCGGCATGAACTGGAGCGACTACAGCCGCTTCGTCGGCGACGTGTTCGGAGCGCCGCTGGCCATTGAAGGCCTGCTGGCCTTCTTCCTCGAGTCAACGTTCCTGGGCATGTGGATCTTCGGCTGGGACAAACTGCCCAAGGCCATCCATCTGGCATCCATCTGGATTGCCGCCGTCGGAACAGTCCTGTCGGCCTATTTCATTCTGGCCGCGAACGCCTGGATGCAGCAACCCGTGGGCTACGCGATCAACAACGTCACGCACCGCGCCGAGCTCAAGGACATCGGTGCGGTCCTCCTGAACCCGACCGTCCTCCTGGCGTTCCCGCACGTGATGGCCGGCGCAGCGATGACCGGCGGTGCGTTCGTCATGGGCGTGGCCGTCTGGCGCATGATCCGCCGTCCGGCCGACGCAGCCCCGTTCCGGACCGCCGCCAAGGTCGGAGCCATCGTGCTTCTCGTCGGCGGCCTGGCCGTTGCCATCTCCGGCGACCAGCTGGGTCAGCACATCGCCATCGACCAGCCGATGAAGCTGGCGGCCGCCGAGAACCTCCAGACGACACAGACCCAGGCCCCGTTCTCTGCGTTCACGCTCTGGGGCCTGGACGGCAAGGAGATCTTCTCGATCAAGATCCCCGACCTGCTCTCCATCCTGGCGACCCACAACCCCGATGGTACGGTCCAGGGAATCGACAACCTGCAGGCCCAGTTCGCCGCCCAGTACGGACCAGGTGACTACTCCCCCATCGTCCCGGTCACGTTCTGGTCTTTCCGCTTCATGATCGGCGCCGGAACCCTGGCCGCCTTCGCCGCACTCTGGTTCCTCTTCCGAATGCGCAAGGGCAGAACTCCGGGTCGCGGCGCGCTTCTGATCGCCGTGGCGCTGCCGCTCCTGCCGCTCGCGGCTAACTCATTCGCCTGGATCTTCACAGAGATGGGCCGCCAGCCGTGGATCGTCTACGGCCAACAACTCACCTCGCAGGGCGTTTCACCGAGCGTCAGCGCGATGGAGGTCGCGATCACGCTGGTCGTCTTCACGCTCCTGTACGGCGCCCTCGCCGTGGTGGAAGTTGGACTTCTCGCCAAGCGCATCCGCGGCCCGCTGGAGGTCGCCGAGCACGGCTCGGCCGATGCCTCCGATCGTCCCGCGCCGTTCGCTTACTAGGAGACGGCAATGCTGCACGACATCTGGTTCCTACTGATCGCCGTTCTCTGGATCGGCTACTTCGTTCTTGAAGGCTTCGACTTTGGGCTCGGCATTCTGCTGCCCTTCCTGGGTCGCAACGACAATGAGCGCCGCCAGCTCATCAACTCGATCGGGCCTGTCTGGGACGGCAACGAGGTCTGGCTGCTGGTCGCCGGTGGGGCGACGTTCGCGGCGTTCCCCAACTGGTATGCCACGCTCTTCAGCGGCTTCTACATGGCCCTGTTCCTGATCCTCGTCGCCCTGATCATCAGAGGCGTCGCCTTCGAATATCGCAGCAAGCGAGACAGTGCCAAGTGGCGGGCCGGCTGGGACTGGGCCATCTTCATCGGCTCCGCCGTCCCCGCACTTCTCTGGGGCGTCGCCTTCGCGAACATCGTCGCCGGCGTCCCTATCGATCAGAACATGGAGTACACCGGCAACCTGTTCACTCTGCTCAACCCGTTCGGGTTGCTCGGCGGGGTGGTCACGCTGACGCTCTTCATGACTCACGGCGCGGCCTACATCGCCCTCAAGACCGAAGGCGCACTGCGCGATCGAGCGAACAAGATTCTGGTCGTCGTCGGGCTTGTTGCCGCGCTTGCCGCGGTTGCCTTCCTCGGCTGGCTACAGGCGTCAACCTTCGTGGGCACGTCTGCGGCCGTCTCCGTCGCAGCCGCCGTCGCACTGGTCGCAGCACTGCTGGCCAACCGTCTCCGCCACGAAGGCTGGGCCTTCTCCTTCACGGCCGTCACGATCGCACTGGCCGTCGTGGCGCTCTTCCTGCACCTCTACCCCAATGTGATGCCTTCGTCCACGAACGCGGCCTACAACCTGACGATCAACAACGCGTCGTCGACCGACTACACGCTTTCGATCATGACGGTGGTGGCGGTGATCTTCACGCCACTCGTCTTGCTATACCAGGGCTTCACCTACTGGGTCTTCCGCAAGCGCATTTCTGGCGACCGGATCCCGGATGTTTCCGGCCGCTCCACGCCAACGG
>DASVJA010000048.1:0-28104 GCA_036386115.1 Candidatus Limnocylindrales bacterium | reverse complement strand
TCGACGCCGATCACGCGGCCGCGGCCCAGCAGCTCCATCAGCGATGCATATAGGACGAGCGCGCCGCCGTGGGCCACCCCGCTCTCGACGATCACGTCCGGACGGTTCTTCCAGACCAGCTCCTGAACGATCAGGATGTCTTCCGGGAGCTGAATTATCGGAATTCCCAGCCAGGTCACTTCGTACGAGAGCTTGTGCTGCCAGTTAGATCTGGTCCAGAGGTTGGCCATGACTTCGAAGCCTTCGGGCGAGTAGATGTCGATCTCGCGCTCTCCCTGGGCCGTCCGAACCTTGATCAATCTGTCCGGCTGGTTCGCGTCCGCGGATTCCTTCACTGACCGATCCTTTCACGATTGGCCCACCAGTCGGTGGCTTCTTGGATTCCTTGCCGCAGGTCGTAGTGAGGTCGCCATCCTGTGGACAGCAACGCCGTTGGGTCACCGGTTGCGGGCCATCCCGTCGGCCCTGCGTCTACCAGCGCCCCAAGTCGAATTAGGTCGCCCCGCCCCGTCGCCCGACCTATCTCGTCGAAGACGGCCCGCAGGGTAACGGTTGTTCCGGCGCAAATGTCGACTCGGTCTGCCAACTCGCTCTGGGCGACGCGGACCAATGCCTCGGCTACGTCCGCGACGTGAAGGTAGTCGCGCGCCAGAGTTCCGTCGGTGACATCGATGGCCTTGCCGGCCAGGAGCGAACGCGTGACCGAGGGAATGACTCGCCGCTCATCTTCGCCCGGCCCGTACAGGTAGTGAATGTGCGCACATGCCGCGGTCATCAGTCTGTCGGTGAAGCCCATCGCCAGGCGATGCTGCGCCGCTTTGGCGGCGGCGTAGATCGTCGGCTGGGGTGTCGTCATGTTCTCCAGGCACGTCCCGGCGACAACCACTCGGCGGCAGGAGCCACCATCGGCCAGCGCTTCAAGCAGATTCATGCCGCCGCGGAGCGACGCCAGATTCTCCGGTACGGCCCGCAGGTAAGTGCGCGGCTCGGCGTACCAGGCCAGGTGGATTGCCGAGTCGGGTGCGATCGAACTCACGATTTCTCTCACCCAGCCGGCGTCGGTGAGGTCTCCTTCGTGCATCTCAATCTGGTCGGCGATGTCGACCAGACGACCGCGGGGCGCGCCCGGCAGGGTCAGCCCGTATACCTCGATGCCCTTGTCTACCAGCGCCCGAGCTACGTGCGCCCCAATGAAGCCTGTAGCCCCAGACAGCAGGATTCGCATCAGTGCTGCCGGATCTCCCAGTCGTAGGGGATGTCGTTGTCGAAGGGATCGAGTCGGAGCGAGCGCGTCGGGTCATGCGGATGGGTGCAGCAGTTGGCGAGGATGGCCATCTCGCTGCCCATGCCCTTGAAGCCGTTCCATACGCCCGGCGGAATCTGCACGAGGCTGTGGTTGTCCGGGCCGAGGAAGACCTCCATGACCTCACCCTTGGTGGGCGATCCCTCGCGGTCGTCGAACAGGACGAGCTTAATGCGGCCGTTGATGCAGGCGTAGTTGAGCGTCATTTCTGTGTGTTTGTGCCAGCCCTTGACGACACCCGGATAGATCTTCGAGAAGTAGATCTCGCCGAACTCGATGAAGTGCGGGTCTGTTCGCTTCAACATCTGCAGGACCGTCCCGCGTTCGTCGGGAATGCGCCGGAGCGGGACAACGAGCACGCCATCGATCATTTCTACACCAACGTCAGCTTGGGGACCGGGATAATGAACTTGCCGCCGAGGCGCCGGTACTCGGCCTGCTGCGCCAGGATCTCGTCGGCGAAATTCCAGGCGAGGAGAAGGCATTCGTCCGGCTGCAGGGCGACGAGCTGGTCCGTGTCGACGATTGGGATGTGAACCCCCGGCATGAGGAAGCCCTGCTTGTGAGGACTTCGATCGACGACAAAGGAAATCAGGTCGGGTCCGATGTTGAACGCGTTGAGCAGCACGGCGCCCTTGGCCGCGGCACCGTATGCCGCCACCAGATGGCCCTGCGATTGCAGGTCGGTCAGCATGGCGTGCAGGTCACGGCCGAGAACCTCCACACGGCCGGCGAAGGCGGCGTAGTACTCGGGGCTGCACAGGCCGACTGCCACTTCCTCGTCGAGGAGGGCGCGGACGGCTTCGCCGGCTTCCCCAGCGCCGGTGCGCATCGCAACGACCCGCAGCGAACCGCCGTGCACAGGGATGCGTTCGACGTCGACGATTGTCAGCCCGTTGCGTTCGAAGACGACCGACAGCGCCGTCAGCGAGTGATAGAAGAGGTGCTCGTGATAGATCGTGTCGAACTCGAGTCGCTCCACAAGCTCGCGGACGTACGGCGTCTCAATAACCGCAATCCCGTCCGACTTGAGGATGCGGGCGATGCCGGCCACGAATCCGTTCAGGTCCGGGATGTGGGCGATGACGTTGTTGGCGTGCACGACGTCGGCCGTGCGGCCGCTGGCGGCCAGCTCGCCGGCAAGTTCGCTCGTGAAGAATTCCGCGATGGTGGGGACGCCGCGGGCCGATGCAACCTCGGCGATGTTCCTGGCCGGATCGATGCCGAGCACCGGAACACCGGCGCGAACGTAGTGCGCCAGCAGATAGCCGTCGTTGCTCGCAAGCTCGATCACCAGGCTGTCCGGGCCTAGGTTGCGCTCTCCGGTTAACCGTTCGGCGATGATGCGAGAGTGTTCGACGAAGGCGTCCGACACTGAAGAGAAGTAGGTGTACTCGCGGAACATGAGCTCCGGCGGGACGGTTTCGGTGATCTGGACGAGCCAGCACTGGTCGCAGTAGGCGAGGACCAGCGGGTAGCGCGGCTCGGGGCGGCGCAGATCCTCTTCCCTGAGGATCGCATTGGCCAGGGGCATGGCTCCGAGATCCAATACCACTTTGAGGTCTGGGGCTCCGCAGCCGCGGCACGTGGTCTGGTTCATCGGGCGGTCTTCAGGTAGGCGCGATACCAGTCGATTGTTTCAAGCAGACCCGAGTCGAGGGTCGCTCGAGGTCTCCAGCCCAGGACGCGCTTCGCGCGTGCTGCGGAAACACGCTGGTCGGGGATTTCCTTGAGCGGCAGGCCTTGAATGACGGGCTCGAGATCGGAGCCCATCAGGTTCACAATTCGGCGCACGACCTCGATGACCTGAAGCCTGGCCCCGGCAGCGAAGTTGAACGCCGAACCGATCAGCTCGGGCTTATCGCCGACGGCATTGGCCAGACATACGACAGCGGCAGCGGCGTCTCGAACGTATAGATAATCGCGGATGAATGTACCGTCGGAGCGAATGATCGGCGCCTCTCCTTCCAGGATGGAGCGGATCGTCCCGGGGATAATCCGACTCCAGTTCAAGTCGCCGCCTCCGTAGAGATTGCCGCACCTCGTAACAGCAACCGGCAGCCCGTATGTGTGCGCATATGTCTGAGCCAGAAGGTCCGTGACGGCCTTGGATGTGTCGTACGGATGCCGTGGTCGCAGCGCCATGTCCTCGCGGTAGGGCTTGCCTGAGGCATCGCCGTAGGCCTTGTCGGAGGATGCCACCACGACCCGCACTACGCCGCGGGCGGCGCGGCAGGCCTCCAGCACGCTCCAGCTGCCCTCAATGTTGTTACTGAATGTGTCCACGGGGTCTTCGATGGCAGGCCCGACCAGTGTCTGAGCCGCAAGATGAATAGCAGTGTCGATTGATCGATCGGCGAGGATGTCGCGCAGCAATTGGGTGTTCCGAACGTCGCCATCAATTCGTTCGACCCCTGCCGGAGGGATGGTGGCTCTCGGGCTATCCCAGGCTACGTCCAGGCCCATGACGCTGGCACCGGATTGGAGCAACTCGCCGGCGACCCATCCCCCCAGCAGGCCCGCAGCCCCCGTTATCAGGACCCGGCGGCCCGCCCATGGATTAGCCGGATCGTCTAGCGCCATGTCGCCCACGGCGCCTTTCCGGAGGCCCAGAGGCCACGCAAGTAGCGGACGTCGCGAAGTGTGTCCATCGATTGCCAGAAGCCCTCGTGCCTGTATGCGCCGAGCTTGCCCTCCTCAGAGATCCTCTCCAGCACGTCGGCTTCGAGGCTGGTCGGGTCACCGTCGATGTAGTTCAGGACTTCGGGCTCGACGACCATGAACCCACCGTTGATCCAGCCTTCACCAATCTGTGGCTTTTCGGTGAAATAGACCGAACCGTCGTCCTCAAGCCTCAGCCCACCGAACCGGGATGGAGGCCTGACCGCCGTGACCGTGACGAGCTTGCCTGAAGAGCGGTGGTAGTCAACGAGGTTCTTGATGTTCACGTCGGAGACGCCGTCGCCGTAGGTGAGCAGGAATGGGCCGTCCTGCAGCCAGGTCCGGAGCCGCCCTACGCGACCTCCCGTGTTTGTGTCCTGCCCCGTGTCCACAAGGTGGACCGTCCAGGCATCTCGCTCTGGTTCGAGACGCTCGACCATGCGGCTTCCCAGCTCGATGGTCATGTCTCCATTGAGGGAGACGTAGTCCAGGAAGAACCGCTTCACGTCCTCGGCTCTGTAGCCCAACGCGATCACGGATTCGGTGTATCCGTAGGCCGCATAGCTCTTCAGGATGTGCCAGAGGATTGGGCGGCCCCCTATGTCCACCATAGGCTTGGGCCGTGCTTCCGTCTCTTCGGCCAAGCGTGTGCCGAGTCCCCCGGCTAGAACGACAACTCTCACGCGATCAATTATGCCCGACCAGTGGCTCAGGAGTTGCGCCTTCGGTCCAGGGTCGCCGTGTCCTCGGTCCTGCCGGCGTCACGGCGCCGCATGATGGGTGACGTTTGCGCTGTGTTGCCGACCCCGTGCGACTCTGCGGCGACAGGTTCTGGTCAGGGACGACCGTCTCTATCTGCCGGTCCCACTAAGGACCGCCGGAACGGTCCGGGCCATGATCTTGAAGTCCAGCCAGAGCGACCAACTGTCGATGTAGGTGAGGTCTTGCTCCACCCAGTGGTCGAACTCCGGGCTTCGGCGCGCGCCGACCTGCCAGAGTCCCGTGACTCCTGGCTTCATGGAGAGCCGGCGGCGATGCCAGACGTCGTAGTTCGCGACTTCCGTCGGCAGCGGCGGGCGTGGCCCGACCAGGCTCATCTGGCCGCGCAGCACGTTCCAGAACTGCGGAAGCTCGTCCAGGGAAGTGCGCCTGAGGATGCGTCCAACCCGCGTGACTCGAGGGTCATCGGAGAGTTTGAACGCGTGCCCGTTGATCTCATTGCTCGCCATCAGGTCCGGTAGCTGCTCCTCGGCGTTCTGGCACATGCTGCGGAACTTGACCAGCCCGATCGGTCGGCCGTGCAGGCCAACCCGCTCCTGGCGGAAGAATATCGAGCCCTTCGAGTCCAACTTGATCGCGATGGCGAGGGCCGCCATTACGGGAGACAGAATCACCAGGAGGATTGCCGACCCGACGACATCCAGCAGCCGCTTCAGGAGGAAGCCCAGGGCCTTGTCCGGCCCCTTTGCGAGTGAGAAGACACCCACGCTGTCGATCGTCTCGATCCGGCCGGTCGAGAAGCTGCGGCCGAATGGGGCCACGGGCATCCGGATGACCTTGCCTTCCTCCTGACAGATCGAAACCGTCTCATCGATGAGGTTCTCCATGGAGAAGGGAAGGCAGATTGCCACTTCATCCACAATTTGGGTGTGCAGGATCTGCTCGATGTCTTCGATCATGCCTAGCAATGGCCGCTGCAAGATGACACCGCCGTCGGATGGATCCGCCTTCAGGTGTCCGATGACGACCAGTCCCAGCTCCGGGTGGCACTCGACCAGATCGGCAAACGCGTTGGCACGCTGGTTGGCCCCGACCACGAGCATGTAGCGCACGTTCCTGCCGTGATCACGCAGGAATACGAGAACTTGCCGGGAAGCCATTCGCAGACCGATCGCCGCGAGACCCAGCAATGGGAAGACGACTACCAGCAACAGTCTGCTGACGTTCGGCAGTTTGAAGAAGTAGAGCAAGCTGAGCGTCAGCACGAGCTGAATGATCGTCGCTTGCGCGACTACGGCTATCTCGCCGCGTCTGGTCCACCTCGCCCTGCCGCGGTAGAGGCCGTGAGCCCACAGGACAACGACCCACATACCGACGAAGACCGCGACGGCCATGTTGACATCCGGCAGGGATGTGTGGACATCCTCCGGCCAGCCGGATGTGCGCCCGAATCGCAGGTTGGTGGCCCACACGACCACGAGCAACGCCAGAGCAGCGTCGGTGACTGCCAGAAAGACTCGCAGCACGACAGCGTATCGGCGGATCAAGAAACAACCATTGCCCGCAGGCCCATGTTAACCACTCCCTCTCAGGAGGGAGAGTATCTCTCGAACTTCGGGCCGGCGCAACAGGAGGATCGGAACTTGGGACGCTGAACTGGTCGGGGCGTTCGTCACTCTTGGGATAAAGTTGGTCGAACTGGCTCGCCAGTCTCTTGGGATCACCAGCCAACGGCCACCGACCATGACGGAGCACCACCTCAATGCCCTTCACCATCGAATCGACGGCGCTCGACGAGGTCAAGATCGTTGTGCCGGCGCGCTTCCCCGACGACCGGGGGTTCTTCATGGAGGTCTACCGCCAGGATCTATTCAAGCAACTGGGGCTGCCGGATCAGTTTGTCCAAATGAATCAGTCCAGGTCGAGCCGGGGCGTTATTCGAGGGCTCCATTTCCAGTGGGAACCGCGAGTCGGCAAGTTGATGAGGGTTATTGTCGGGCGGGCATTTCTGGTCGCCGTCGACATTCGCGTGGGATCGCCGACGCTGGGCAATTGGGTGGGCATCGAAGCGGATGCCGAGGAGCCGCGTGAGCTCTGGGCGCCGGCGAGCTTCGCGAGGGGTTTCTGCGTTCTCTCCGACGTGGCCGAGATCGAATACCTGACCACGGGCACCTACAACAAGGCCACTGAGGGCGGGATCCTGTGGAGCGACCCGGCGATCGGCATCGAGTGGCCGGTTTCGGGACCGATCCTTTCGCCCAAGGACGCGGATGCGCAGACTCTGTCGGAGTGGCTCGCCCGGCCAGAGGCTCGCAACTTCACGTTCTAGGACGGAGTGGCCGCTGGGCGGCAGACCGGGCTCGACACTCGTCCGCGAGGCCATGTGATACATTCGTTGGACTTTGGATACTGATGCGCCGGCCGTGAGGGGCCGCGGGCGGTCGCCTTCCGTGGCAGCCTTGCTCTCCTTCTTGTGGCCCGGCCTTGGTCAGCTCTATACGGGCAAGCGTCGCTTGGCCGCGGTTTTCGCCGTGCCGGCCCTCTTGGTCGTGTTGGTCCTTGTCTATCAGGTGTGGCAGCAGGGGCTCCTTGTCTTCGGCACCCGTGTGGTGGTTCAGCGTGCCGTGGGCCTGGCCGTGGTGGCGATCGTCGTCATCATGGGGGCGTGGAGGCTCGTCTCGGTTGCCCTCGCCTTCACGAGTGTCGAACGGCGCCCGAGTCGTCGCATCCTTGACCGCCTGGTGCTTGGCGCTCTGGTTGCGATCATCGTCGTCAGCCACCTTGCCGTCGGTGGAGTCGCCCTGGCGGCGTCCAACCTCGGGGACAGCACCATCAATAGCAAACCTGCCGGTCCGATTGCGTCGGACTTCATCAAGCCCACGCCCTTACCAGGTCAGTCGGTTGTGGAAGCCACTCCCAACACACCGGAACTGACCCAGCGCGTCACCATGCTGTTCACCGGATACGACGCCGCGCCCAGCCGAGACCATGTTCTCTATGACTCCCTCATGGTCGTCAGCTATGACCCCAAGACCAACTCGGTCCAGATGGTCAGCGTTCCGCGCGACAGCACCAGCTTCCCGCTCTATTTCGGAAAGCATCAGGTGGTGTCTCACACCGTCGCGATCAACTCTCTGGCCAAGGCCGCTGCCTCGTACGGCTCGCCGGATAGCGGCTATATGACACTGGTCAACGAAGTGAGCTACCTGGTCGGCATCAAGATCGATTACTTCGCGGCGATGGATCTGCTGACCTTCGTCAAGCTGATCGATCTGGTCGGCGGCATCGACGTTGACAATCCGGCGGCGATCGACGACTGGGAATACGATTGGCTGGACGGATCGCCTTACGGTTTTCATCTGGCGGCCGGTCTCCAGCATCTCACCGGCAGAAATGCGCTGGCGTACGTGCGGTCTCGAAAGAGCGCCGGCGACAACGATTTCGGCCGGTCGTCGCGTCAGCAGGAAGTCCTCATGGACCTGATGCACAAGATGGCTAAGCCCGACCAGGTCCTCAAGATCCCGGAGATTCTCTCGACGCTCGGCTCAGGTCTCGCTACGGGTTGCGTTCCGGATGTCGCCGGCTGCACCTTCCCGGCGGACAGGCTGCCCGACTACGTTTCCATCGGCCAGAACGTGCCCAAGGACAACATCAAGCAGGTCGTCTTGAGTGTTTCGTCCAACTACTCGGAATATGAAGCCGGCGGGCAGGTGTGCCTCTTCAATGACAAGCTCGCCCAACTGTCGCGGCAGCTCTTCGGGTCGGAGAGCCTCTGGACCGGCAAGAAGGATCCGGTCGACAGCTGCCCGGCGAAGTAGCCACTCCCGACCGCAGCATCCGCTGCGGCCCGCGGCTCTAGCGTGGCCGGAGAATCCCTGCCAGGCGCTCCACGACGTAGTCGGCTTCGTCGTTCGTGAGGTCCGGGTAGATAGGCAGCGAGATCTCGCGCTCGAACTGCTCGTTGGCAACCGGCAAGTCCGTCGGTGCGTATCCGTACGTGCGGCGGTAGTAAGGATGCAGGTGCAGCGGGATGAAGTGGACGCTCGTTCCTACACCCGCATCGGCCAGCAGATCGATTGTCTCGGCGCGCGTCACCTTGACTCGCTCCAGGTTGAGGCGGATCGGGAAGAGGTGCCAGGCGTGGACCTC
Source organism: Candidatus Limnocylindrales bacterium (assembly GCA_036386115.1). Classification (GTDB taxonomy): domain Bacteria; phylum Chloroflexota; class Limnocylindria; order Limnocylindrales; family CSP1-4; genus Fen-1039. Next base: position 19,271 of record DASVJA010000048.1, on the reverse strand, counting down.
GTTGGGGAGCGGCATCTTCGGCAGTTCCACGAGGTCGGCGATCGTTGAGGCGGCAAAGGCAGCCTCGTAGCGGCGAGCGACGCGCTCCCTCTCGACGCGCATCCCCTCGGCGCGATCCAGCTGGACCAGTCCGATGGCCGCAGCCAGGTCCGTGAGGTTGTACTTGAAACCCACGTCCTCAATCTCGTAGTACCAGCTGCCGCCGCCCGAGTAGCGCTTCCAGGCGTCGCGGGTGAGGCCGTGGAGCCGCATGGAGCGAGCCCGGTTGGCGATCTCCTCTGAGTCGGTCACGATCATGCCGCCTTCGCCCGTGGTCACGGTCTTGGTGGCGTAGAAGCTCAGCGCCCCGGCCGTACCAAGCGTGCCGGCCTCGCGCCCGTCGCGGCTCGCGGGAAGTGCGTGCGCCGCATCCTCGATAACGGGCAGATTGCGGCTGCGGGCCAGTTCCAGAATGGGATCCATGTCTGCCATGAGGCCGCCGAAGTGCACCACCATGATGGCCTTGGTTTCGGGCCGGAGCTGGGCCTCGATCGTGGCGGCAGTGGCGTTCAGACTCACCGGATCTACGTCCGCCAGCCGCGGCCGGGCGTCCAGGTAGCGCACCGTTTCGCCGCAGGCGGCGAACGTGTAAGTGGGGACGATGACCTCGTCGCCGCTCCGGACGCCAAGTGCCTCCAGGATGAGGTGGAGTGCGGCGGTGGCGGAGTTGACTGCCACTGCATGGCCGGAGCCGACGCGGGCCCGGACGGCTTCTTCGAAGGCCACGGTCTTCTGGCCGGTGGTGAGCCAGCGCGAATCCAGAACCTCCATCACGGCATCACGCTCGGCCGGGCCGATGCTGGGGCGATGGAACGGGATCTGGCGGGCCACAGCGGAGCTCGTTTCGGTCTTGTCGGTCATTCGGTCACCGCCTGTTTCGACTTGGGGGTCACGTTGGCCCCGGCTTTGGATTTGCTCATCCCGGCGACCTTGCGCAGGATGTCGCGAGTCTGGTCGTCGTCGTGACGGCCGACGGCCTTGGTGAGGTCCGCGAGCAGCTGCGCCAGATCCTCGCCCGTCGTCCCGACGGCGCTGTCTCGGACGCGAGTGATGGACTTATGGCCGGTCCGGTCCGTGGTCTCGTGATCGTGGCTCAGCGACTCGTGGAGTCGCTCTCCTGCTCGCAAGCCGGTGTAGACGATCGGAACCTGATCCTCGGAAAGGCCGGAGAGGCGGATCAGATCGTGGGCCAGGTCCACGATTTTGACCGGCTCGCCCATGTCCAGGACAAAGATGACGCCACTGTCCGGCGTCGAGCCGGCTTGCAGCACCAGGCTCACGGCCTCGGGGATGGTCATGAAGTAGCGCGTCGCGTCGGCGTGGGTGATCGTGATGGGGCGGCCCTGCTCGAGCTGGCGTTGGAAGATCGGGATGACACTTCCGCTCGAGGCAAGGACGTTGCCGAAGCGGACTGCCACGAATGGCCGGCCCGTGCGCTTTGCAGCGGCGACGGTCAGCAGTTCGGCCAGGCGCTTGGTGGCGCCCATCGCGGAAACGGGCTCCACGGCCTTGTCGGTTGAGATCATGACGAAGCGCTTGACGCCCAGCCGCTCACAGGCGGAGATGACGTTCTGCGAACCGAAGACGTTTGTCATCGCGCCCTCGGCGGGGGAGTGCTCCACCATCGGCACGTGCTTGAGGGCCGCTGCATGGAAGACCACATCCGGCCTGGCCCGGCCGATCACGGCGTCGACGGCTTCCTGCGATCGGATGTCCGCCAAGACCAGCTCGAAACCGACGTCCGGGTTGGAGGCGGCGCGCTCGGAGAGTTCGCGCTCGATCGACCAAAGGGCTTCCTCGTGGTTGTCCACGATGGTCAGCATGCGCGGACCGATAGCCAGAATCTGGCGGACCAGCTCACTGCCGATGGATCCTCCGCCGCCTGTGACCAGGACGCTGGCGCCGTTGAGGTAGCCGGCAATCGCGTCGGTATCGATGTCCACGGGCGCGCGCCGCAGCAAGTCTTCGACGCTGACGTTGCGAATTCGATGCGCCAGCGAATCACCGCCGAGGAGTTCGCGGGGGTGGGGAACAGTTCGGACCTGGAGCCCCAGCTCCTTGCCGCGCTCGAACGCTCGGCGGATTGCCGGTCCTGTGGCCGTCGGCATGGCCACGAGCAGCTGGTGTGCGTGTGTCTCGCGGACGACCTTAGGCAGCGTGTCGAGGCCGCCGTAGACGCGCTTGCCCATCAGCCGCGAGCCGTGCTTCGCCGGATCGTCGTCGATGAAACCCACCACGTTCAGGGCGGCTTCCGGATCGTGTGCCGCAAGCCGGGCGATGGTGGCTCCGGTCTCTCCGGCGCCGTAGACGATCGTGGCGGTGAGCCCCAACTCCTCGTCCGTGCCGCCGGAGACACCGCGCCGCTCCAGGTTCCAGCGCACGGCGAAGCGCCCGCCGCCGACCAGGGCCAGACTCAGCAGTGCCTCCGTGGCGAAGATGGAGCGCGGGAAGCCGGCTGTGCCGGAGGCGCCGATATAGGCCAAACCTGCCGTGATGATGATCGTCAGCACCGTGCCCGCCGCTACTGCGAGGGCCAGCGAAAGCATCTCCTGGACCGACGCATAGCGCCACTCGCGCCGGTACATGCCGAGGAGCGCGTACGTTGGCGGCATCACGATCAGCGGCAGCAGTGCGACGGGCATGAAAGGCGAGACCGCCGACACCACGAACACGTTGTCGAAGCGCAGGCCGAACGCGACGCCTATTGCTACCAGCGTCGCGGCGATGTCGTATGCAAACAGGTGCCTGCCTCGCGGCACGAAACCATTCACGATTTGGTTCCCGCTTCCCGGTCTACCTCGCCTCCGACTGAGGCCGGCAACTTGACCCGGCGACCCAGCACTGCAAGCGGTGTCTGAACGAGTATCCACAAATCCAGCCGAGTTGACCTGTGGCGCAGGTACGCGGCATCCAGCTCGAGCTTCCTGGGGAGGACTTGCTCGCGGTAGAAGCGGTCCGGATCCTCGTCAACCAGGCGCGTTTCCTCATCGGCGTTGAGCAGTTGCGACAGGCCGGTCACACCCGGCCGGGCCGAGAAGACCAGCTCGTGGAGAGGCAGCTTGAAGTCCACGTAAGCTGGATCCTCCGGTCGCGGGCCCACGAACCGCATCTCGCCCCGGGCGATGTTCCAGAGCTGCGGCAGCTCATCCAGGTGGGTCTTGCGCAGCGCTCGGCCGATTCGCGTGACGCGAGGGTCGCCGGCGGTGGTCAGCAGCCGGCCCGGCGTCTGATCCACGACCATGCTTCGGATCTTGAACAGCGTGAACGGCCGGCCACCCTCGCCGATGCGCCTGGCTGAGTAGATGGGGCGGCCGCGTGACTCGATGCGGACCGCAATTGCCAGAACCGCGAGTAGCGGTAGCGTGAGCACGGAGCCCAGAAGGGCAAGGGTGCGCTGGATTGCGTCGGGCATGAGGCGGTTGGTGTCTCGTGGCGGATGACCGCGGCCGATGATACCGCACGGGTGAGGGCGATCGGCCCGGCAGCGGCCAACTCGAGCCGGCCGGGGCGGTGCGTACAATACCGGCCATGCCATCAGCCGTACGACTCGCGCCGACGTGCGAACGCCCGCTCACGGCAGCTCCGGGTGAGTTGGTGTGAGCGGACGAGTTCTGTTCATCGCCTACTACTTCCCGCCCCTGGGAGGAGTCGGGGTGCAGCGCACCCTCAAGTACGCCCGATATCTGCCGCTCTGGGGTTGGCGCCCGGTAGTTGTCACGCCGCGCAATCCAGCCTACCTCGTCCGGGACCCCTCGCTGCTCGACCAGCTGCCCGCGGACCTGGAGATTGAGCGCACTTCCGGCCTGGAGCCGGCCAGGCTCCCCAATGCCGTGGCTCGTTTGCTCAGCCGTGGCGATCGATCCGGGCCGGCGGCAAGCAAGGCCTCCGCGATGGTCGGCTCGCCAACCGGGGGAGGGATCTTCGGCAAGCTCTTGTGGAAGTCGATGATCGCCTGGAACCGGCTCTGGGCGAGGATTTTGTTTCCGGATGCGGAGGCCGGCTGGGTTGGGTTCGCCGTTCGGCGTGGGATGGCGGTGCATCGGCGCGAGGCCGTTGACGTCATCTACTCAACTTCATCGCCGATATCCTGCCACGTGGCCGCGTCGCGGATCGCAGCCAAGACCGGCCTGCGGTGGATCGCCGATTTCCGCGACCCGTGGATCGGCAACGCGTTCGCGGCGGATGTGCCACGGCGTTTGGGGCGGCGGCGCGAGAAGCTCGAGTTGGAGATCGTCACCCGGGCAGACCGCATCGTATTTGCCACCGAAGGGCTGCGCGAGGCGTACTCAGCGCGCTACCCGTTTGCGGCCGATCGAATGGTGGTCATCACGAATGGCTACGACCGCGCCGACTCAGTAGCGAGCGGAACTCTTGCCCGCGACGAGAGCCCCAACCGCCGATTCCGGCTGGTTTACACGGGCAGCCTCTATGGCGACACGGAACTGGCGGTCTTCCTCGATGGCCTGGATCTCGCCGTCGAGCGGCATCCGGAGTTGAGAGATCGACTGGAGGTCGAGTTCGTCGGCTGGCTCAATGCCAACAATCGGCGCGTGGCGTCCGCCTACACCCAGCCTGAACGACTGGGGAGTGTGCTCAAGTTTTCCGACTTCCTCCCGCACGGCGAGGCAATGCAGCGACTTGCCGGCGCGGATGCGCTGCTCCAGATCATCGGCGACGGCCCCAACAAGGGCCAGATTCAGGGAGGCAAGCTGATGGAGTATTTGGGACAGGACAAGCAGATTCTGGCTGTCGTCCCGGAAGGTGTCGCTCGCGAAATGCTGGATGAGCTGGGCTGGGGGATCTGCGCCGATCCCACCCCAGAAGGAGTGGCATCCGGCCTCTGGCGGCTGCTCTCCGAGCCGCTGCCGACGGGGCGGGCCGATCCGGAAGGCCGCTACGATCGCGTGAATCTGGCCCGTCAACTGGCGAGCATCCTCGATGAACTGAAGGACCGCGACGGGCCCGTAGAATAGCCGCCATGCCGATCGCGTCCGCACCCGACATCGCCGCCCCTGCGGCTGCCCGACCTCTTCGCCTCGCCTTCATCGGCGACGCCAACAGCATTCACGTCCGGCGCTGGTCCGGCTGGTTCGCGGAGCACGGGCACGCCGTCAGCCTGCTGGTTCCGGACCGGTTCGAGGTCAAGCCCGGGCTCCCGGCCGGAATCGAGGTCGTGCGGTTTCGGGCTTACTACCAGGGCAAGTTCCGACCGTGGGGCTATATCGCCGAGGAGTTGTCGCTGCGCAAGGTGCTGCGCCTCCTCAGGCCGGATGTTGTGCACGCCCACTTTTTGACCGAGTACGGCTGGCACGCCTGGATGTCCGGCCACCACCCGTACGCCATTACCGTCTGGGGTTCCGATGTCACCATCTCGCTGAGGCGCTCGCGCCGCACCGCGTTCTATGGCCGGATGGCGCTCCACGCGGCCGACATGGTGACCGGTGACTCCGCCTCGCTCGTTGAGGACACGATCGCGGCCGGCTCGAGGCGCGAGCGAACGCATCTGATCCAGTTCGGCGTGGACACGCGGCGATTTGCGCCCGCCCCTGATCCTGTGGCGTTGCGCCGCCGGTTGGGGCTCGAGGGCCGCCGGGTTCTCCTCTCGCCGCGTGCCATCACTCACCTCTACCGCCACGGCGTCGCCGTCGAGGCGCTGGCCCAGCTACCGGACGATGTCGTGCTGCTGATGGCTAAGTACCTGGTCGACCAAACGGAGATGGGCGCGCTGCTGGCGCGGGCGGCGGCACTTGGGGTCACGGAGCGGGTCCACTTCGTTGACGGGATCGCGCATGCGGAGATGCCCGATTTCTACCGATTGGCGGATGTCGTGTTGTCGATCCCCATGTCGGATGCTACGCCGGTCACGTTGCTGGAAGCGCTCTCTTGCGGGCGGCCCGTCGTGGCCACGGACCTGCCGAGCGTCCGCGAGTGGATGGGGGATTTGGACCCCGAGGCCCTGGTTCCGGTTGACGGAGTGGCGGCAACGGCCGCTGCGATTGAGCGGCTCCTGGCGATGGCGCCCGCGGACCGCACCGACCTTGGCGCCCGCGGCCGGGCGATCGTGGAATCGCGCGCCGGCCAGGACGTCCATATGACCGTCGTTGAGGCAATGTACCGCGAGATGACGGGACGCTAGCGGCTACCGCCCGGACTACTCCGCCCCTATCTTCCTTATCAGCGCCACGTAGTGCGACTTCTGCCGCGGCAGTTTGGCGGCCAGGACGGCGGCCACGCGGCTGCGCGGGGCCAGGACGTGGGCGGGGCGCCAGGCCAATGTAGCCGGCCGCGCCTGAACGGTGCACCCGGCGAAGATTCGCTTCACCTCGGTGAGCGGGATCGGCACCAGGTCCGGCGTTGGCTTCAGGGATTTGATGTCGTACCAGATGATGCGGCCGTTGGGGCGCAGGACGCGGACCATCTCGTGGGCGATGGCTTCGCGGACGCCTGGGTGGACGACGGACGAGAAGACGACAAACTGGGTTACGACATCGAACGAGGCGTCCGGGAACGGGAGCTCGTGGCCGCTGCCAACCACGAACTTGGCCGCCGTAAGGACCTTTCGGGCCTCGACGATCCGGGGCTCCATGAGGTCCAGTCCAGTGAGACGGGTGGGGTCCGCGCCCATCGTGGTCATGCGGCGCATCTCGCCGCCGGTGCCGCAGCCTACGTCCAGTATGTCCAGATCGGCCAGGGACCAGAGGCCGGACCGGCGCAGCAGATCCGCCATGATCCACTCGCGATCTTGCACCGTGAACAGCGCCGCCGGCGCGAACGGGGCGTAAAGCCGGGAAAGGGAATGGTTGCCGGCGCGGGCGGTGTAGACGCCGCGGGCGCGCTCCAGCTCCTTGTCGAAGTCAGTCATCAAGCGGAGTGTACGGGGCCGGGAGGTGTGCCGTCCCGACTCTCGCGAGGCCGCCGTCCCGCCCCGTCGGCTACAATCGGCCGCAATGCCGCCCGCCCGACGACGTTGCGGGCATCACGGCATCCTTCCCAGCCGCCTGGAGGTTGCATTTGTGAGTGAGGGCTCGTCCGCCATCGTCGCGCCAAGCGACCGGCTGGCACTGGCTTTCCTCGGCGATCCAAACAGCATCCACGTGCGGCGTTGGGTCGGCTACTTTGCGGATCGCGGCCATCGCGTGACGATGCTGATTCCGAAGGGGAAGGTGGTCGAACCCGGCCTGCCGGAATCGATCGAATTCGAGAGCTTCAGTCGGTTCAACCCGCGCAGCCTTCTTGCGCCGATCAGCTTCCTGCGATCCTGGCGCTCGGTTCGAAAAGCGGTCGCCAGAGTCGGGCCGGACGTCCTGAACGCCCACTTTCTGACGATCCACGGTTGGCATGCCTGGATGGCCTCTTTCCATCCTTATGCGGTAACGCTGTGGGGCTCGGACATCTACGTTGGGCCGAAACGCTGGCGTGCGGTCCGAATGATGGCCCGGCTGACTCTCCGTTCGGCCGACCTGGTCATGGCGGACTCGGCGGACCTGTGCCGCGGTGCCGAAGCTCTCGGGGCGCGACCGGATCGGACGGAACTGATCGGATGGGGCGTGGATATGAGGCGATTTACCGGCGGCTCTGCCCCGGCGGAGCTGCGAACGCGTCTGGGTTTGGACGGCCGGCGAGTCGTATTCTCGCCGCGCGCGATCACTCGCCTCTATCGCCAGAACGTGGTTCTGGACGCACTGACCAGGCTGCCTGCGGACGTGTCGGTCGTGATGTCGCGCCACAACGCGGATCCTGCCGAAGTGGATGCGATCGAGCGGCAGGCGGTTTCGCTGGGGCTGACGGATAGGCTGGTGATGGTGCCGGGGATTGGCCACGGGGAGATGCCGGACTTCTTGCGCATGGCCGACGTGGTCGTCACTGTGCCCATCTCCGACTCCACTTCCGTGACTACGCTCGAGGCCATGGCCTGCGAGCGGCAAGTCGTGGCCGCGGATCTCCCGAGCGTGAGGGAGTGGCTGGAGGAACTGGACCCGGAGTCGCTCGTGCCCGTCGAAGATGCCACGGCAACGGCGGTCGCTCTTGCCCGCGCCCTCGACCGACCGGCCGAGGAGCGGGCCGAGTTGGGCCGCCGAGCCCGGTCGATCGTCGCCGCCCGAGCCGACCAGGCCGTGAGCCTGGGCGCGGTAGAGAATCTGTACATGAAGATCCGGCGTACGCCGGAGGGAGCGCCCCGATGACCGACGCCTCACTTCCGGTCGCGGCCGAAACAGAGTCAGATCCGGCCCTCAACCCGGTCGCCACCCCGCCCGCACCCCAGGGCCGCCCCTTCGCCCGCCGCGTCGTCTCGGTCTTCAGCGCCAAGATCGTGACTTTCGGTATCGCCTTCGTGACGACACTGGTCGTGTCGCGGCTGCTCGGGCCCGATGGCAAGGGTGCCTTCGTCGGCGTGACCGCACTGCCGGCGCTCGTAGGCACGATCGGCGTATTCGGGCTTCCCAACGCGATTAACTACTTCACCGCCAAGAACGTGTCCGTGCGCGGGCTGATGCTTACCTCGCTCATGTTCGTGGCCGTCATATCGGTCTTTGTAGTTGCGCTGCTGTGGGTGACGTTGCCCTTCCTGGAGAAGAGCATCTTCTCGGTGCCGATCGAGCGGTTAGGTCCGGGGACCGGCGACCAGATGCTGCGCCTGATTTTGATCACGATCCCGGCCGGGATGCTGGCAACATTCGTCGGCACGATCCTGTATGGCCGGCACGAAGTTAAGTTCTATACAGCGATCATGATCGGGCAGGCGGCCGTGACGCTGATCGCGCTCGTTCTGGCGGTGGGCGTCTTCCGGCTCGGGGTGGAAGGCGCGGTCGGCGCAAGCGTCGTTGTCAGTTGTCTCGGCGCCGCGGCAGTCATCGTTGCCGTCCAGCGCGTCGCGGCTCGGACGCCGGGCGGTGATCCGGTCAACCTGCGGTCCATCCTCGGCTACGGAGCCCGTGTCTATCCGGCCAGCATCACCGGCTACTTCAATTACCGCGCCGATGTCTTCATCATCCAGTGGCTGATGGTTGCATCGGCCGCACCGGCGGCGTTGGGTCTCTACAGCATGGCCGTCACGATGGCCGAGTTCGTCTTCTACATCCCGGACGCGGTGACCACCATCTTCATGCCGACGATTGCCGGTTCCACCGCCGACTCCGCCGACGCCAAGCTGGGCCGGGTCTCGCGGATGACCTTCCTCGTTACAGTCGTCGGCGCTCTGGCTCTGATCCCGGTGGCGTGGCTGGGAATTCACCTGGTCCTGCCCAAGTTCAACGACTGCCTGCCGGCCTTCATGGTCCTGCTGCCGGCCGTCGTGTCGCTCAGCCTGGGCAAGGTCATGACGAGCTACATCAGCGGCCGCGGCAGGCCGGGCCCGATCTCCGTCGGTGCCGCGGTCACGCTTGCCCTGAACCTTGCCGCCAATGTAATTCTGATCCCACGCTTCGGGATCGTCGGCGCGGCAGCTGCTTCCCTCATCTCGTATACGGCGATGTCGCTCATGATGGTCCTGGTTGCCTGCCGCGTCTCAGGGCTCTCACTCGCGGATCTGGTCGTGCCGCGTAAGGGCGAACTGCTGACGCTTGTGAGCGTAGCGAGGGCAGTGATCGCGAAATTGAGAGGCAAGGTCTCTGCTTGAGCGGCCGGGCATTGGTCGTCACCTACTACTTCCCGCCGCTCGGGGGCGTTGGTGTACAACGGACGCTGAAGTACATCTCCTATCTTCCGAAATGGGGCTGGACGCCGGCGGTACTGACACCGCGGAGCCCCGCCTATGCCGTTCGCGACGCCTCTCTACTGGCGGTTCTGCCGCCGGAGCTTGAGATCCACCGGACGGCAAGCCTGGAGCCGGGCAGCCTGCCGAACGCCATCATGAGCCGCCTGAGCCGATCCGATGTCTCCGGTGCCCATGACCTGGGCGCCCGCCCGACGCGCGGCGGTCTCGTGGGCAGGCTGATTTGGAAGGCGACCATCGTGTGGACGCGGGGCTGGAGCAAGGTCCTCTTTCCGGACCTCCAGATCGGCTGGGTTCGCCTGGGGGCACGAGCGGGACGCAAGGTTGCCCGGGACGAGCACTTCGACGTTATCTATTCGACCGCGCCGCCGATTTCAACGCACCTCGTCGCCGCTCGGCTCAAGCGCTCGACCGGCCTGCCGTGGGTGGCCGATTTTCGCGATCCGTGGATCGGCAACCCCTTTGCCCACGACATGCGTGGGCTCAAGGGCTGGATGCAGCGGCGGATGGAACGGGCGATCGTCATGCAGGCGGATCGGGTCGTGCTGGCCATGGACGCACTGCGAGACATGTTTATCGAGCGTTACCCGGACATGGCCCACAAGTTCGTCTACATTCCCAACGGTTACGACAGGAACGATCTTGCGGGTCTGACGCCGGTGAAGGGTGAGGCCGGTCGCTTCACGATCCTGTTTGCCGGCAGCCTGTACCGGCCGGGCGAACTGGAGGCTATGCTCGGCGGCGTCGAGCGCCTCGCCGAGCGCCGACCGGACCTGCGCAAGAAGTTGCGCCTCGAGTTCCTCGGCCGGGTCAGTTCCGGCAATCGCCGCCTGGGCGATGCTTACACGGCACCGGGCCGGATCGGTGACATCGTCGGCTTCGATGGTTTCGTACCGCGAAAGCAGGCCCTTGCGCGTATGGCCGGCGCCGATGCGCTCCTTCAGCTGATGACCGATGAGCCGGGCACGGGCATGTTCGTCGGCGGCAAGCTGATCGAGTACATGGCCTTCGACCGGCCGATCCTGGCGGTTATGCCGCAGGGCGAAGGCCGCCGATTGGTCGACGCGTTGCCGGGCGGCCGGTCGGCCGACGTCGAGCCGGGCAGCATCGCCCACGCGCTTGAAGACATGCTGGACAATCCGCCCGCTCAGGGCCGCACGGATCCGATGGGTCGCTACGACCGCGCCAACCTGGCGGGCGAGTTGGCGAAGGTTCTCGACGAAGTGGTCGCGGGTTACGCGTCCGGCGCTGCCCAGCCGGCCCCGAGGCGGTAGACCTGGCGCTCGCGCGCAACTCTGCCGCGGGAACTGTTGACCGTATCCACGATGAGGTCCGCCTTACCGTAGACGGCCGCCCAATCGATGCTCTTGTGCGGTGTGACCACTACGATCAAGTTCGAGTCCTTCATCACCGTCTCGAAGGCGGTGGAATGATGGATCTTGCCGTCTGTGGCGCGAAGCTCCGGAACGAGTGGGTCGTGGTACGTAACGATCGCGCCTCGCGCCTCGAGCATCGACACGACATCTGCGGCGGGCGTGTTGCGCGCATCCTGGACGTCCGGCTTGAACGCCACTCCGAGAACGCCGATCCGTGATCCCTTCAGTGACTTGCCGCGCTCGTTGAGGGCCTCGGCCGCCAGATCTACGACGTGGCGAGGCATCGCAAGGTTGATGTCGCCGGCCAGTTCCACGAACCGCTCGACGAAGTCGAATTCACGGGCGCGCCAGGCCAGGTAGTAAGGATCCACCGGGATGCAGTGGCCGCCGACGCCGGGTCCCGGGCGGAAGGCCATGAAGCCAAACGGCTTGGTGGCCGCGGCATCGATGACCTCCCAGACGTCGAGGCCCATCCGTTCGCACAACAGCGCCAGTTGGTTGACGAAGGCGATGTTGATGTTGCGGAAGACGTTCTCCAGCAACTTCGCCATTTCGGCCGCATCCGGCGATGAGAGTGGGATGACGCGGCTGTTGATGTTCTCGAAGAGCGTCTTGGCGCGGGCCGTGGCTTCCGGAGTGATGCCGCCGATGAGACGCGGGACGTCGCGGCTGGCGCTGGCCGGATCGCCGGGGTTCACACGCTCGGGAGCGAACGCGAGGTCGAAGTCCTTGCCGGCCATAAGGCCGGACAGCTCGATCTCGTTGCGGAATGGGCCTGTGGTAGTTCCGGGGAAGGTCGTCGATTGGAGGATGACCAGTTGACCCGGCTTGATTGCAGCCCGAACCAGCCCGGCCGCCGAGATGACGAGGGAGAGGTCCGGATCCTTGGACTGGGTGATCGGCGTGGGAACGCAGACGACCTGCGCGTCGACACTACCCAGAAACGCTGCGGACTTACTCGCGCCGACGAACTTGATGCCGGCGGCGAGGGCCGCCTGCAAGCGAGCGTCGGAGATGTCGTCTATGGGGGAGTGCCCGGCATTGAGCTCATCCACCCGCTTGGGACTCGCGTCCACGCCCACGACCGTGAGCCCGGCCTCGAGGTACGCGAGCGCCAGCGGCAGGCCGACATAGCCGAGGCCAATCACGCCGACTGAGCGATCGTCCATCACTTCTCCTCCGTGTCCGTGAGGTATGCCGTCCAGCTCCTGTCACGCAGGATCTGGACGATCCGCTCGGCGGCCTTGCCGTCCCACAGTGGCGGGACTGTGTGGGGCGTCGGCGGGTTGGAGAGTACTCCTTCCACGGCTTTGACCGCAGCCTCCGGCTCTGCGCCCACGAGCGTGTTGGTCCCGAGTTTCACCGTAATCGGGCGCTCGGTGCTGTCGCGGAGCGTCAGGCAGGGGACGCCCAGGACGGTCGTCTCCTCCTGGATTCCGCCCGAGTCCGTCAGCACGAGGCGCGCCTCTGACACGAGGCTTATGAACTCGACATACGGAAGCGGCGCCACGACCTTCACGCCGGACTTCGCGAGGCGGTCGTCCAACCCGGCTGCGGCGAGTCTGGCCGCGGTTCGAGGATGGGCCGGGAAGACAAGCGGCAGTCTTGTGCTGATTCTCTCGAGCGTTGCCATCCAGTGGGCCAGCATCGTTTCGTCGTCCACGTTGGACGGCCGATGCAGAGTCACCACGCCGTAGCCGCCACCCGCCAGCCCCATCTCGGCGGCCATGCCACGGGTCTTGATCGTGGGCATCAGCGCCAGCAGCGTGTCGATCATGACGTTGCCCACAAAGAAGATGCGCTCGTCCGAGACGCCCTCGGTTCGGAGGTTGGCGACACCGTCTTCCTCGGTGGTAAAGAGGTAGGTGGCCAGCGCGTCCGTGGCGATACGGTTGATTTCTTCCGGCATGCGCCGGTCGAAGCTGCGCAGGCCAGCTTCAACGTGGGCCAGCGGAATCCCCGCCTTGGCGGCCACGAGCGTCGCCGCCAGGGTTGAGTTGACATCGCCCACAACCAGCACGAGGTCCGGCTTCGTGTCGGCGACCACCGTCTCCAGGGCGGCTATCATTCGCCCGGTCTGCTCGCCCTGTTTCCCCGGCCCTATGCCGAGCTGGACATCCGGGGCCGGCATCCCGAGTTGCGTGAAAAAGACATCGGACATGGCCACGTCGTAGTGCTGGCCGGTGTGGACCAGGATGCATTCGAACGGGTCGTCGCCCGCACGAAAGGCTACCATCAGCGGCGCCATCTTCATGAAATTCGGTCGCGCCCCGACGACGCACATGATCTTTCGTGGCATCGGCCCATGTTAGCGGCCGGAGCCCGGAGCCGGAGCCGGCCGGGTCGCCACTCGCGGTCGGCTAGAATCCCCGGATGCCGCCGCTCAGCCCCATGACGCTCGCCTTCATCGCCGACCCGAACAGCATTCACACGCGCCGCTGGCTCGGGTTCTTCGCGCAGCGCGGCCACCGCGTCCACTTGCTCGTGCCTGATACCAACAAGTTGGAGCCGGGTCTGGATCCACGGATCACGGTCCATTTCTACCGGGCTTGGCCGCGCACCCACATCCGTGGCCTTGGGTCGTTCCTGACGAAGCTCGCCCTCAAGCGGCTCCTGCGCGGCATCAAGCCGGATGTCCTGCACGGCCACTACCTGTCGTGGTTCGGCTGGTCGGCCTGGCTGTCGGGGTTTCACCCGCTTGTGATCACGGTTTGGGGTTCGGATGTTTTCGTCGGTCCGCGCGAGTCACCTATGCACCGCCGCTGGGGCCGCCGCACGCTGAGTTCCGCCGACATGGTCACGGCCGTCTCGGAGGACCTGGCCCGCGCCGCGGTGGAGCTTGGCGCTCGCCCGGAGGTCACGCGGATCGTCCAGTTTGGCTTCGATCCAGCGGTGTTCTCACCGGGGCCGGCGCCCGAGGCGTTGCGAGACGCTTATGACCTGGCCGGCCACCGCGTCGTCCTGTCGCCGCGTGGTCTGACGCCGCTCTATCGCCACGAGATCGCCGTGGCCGCCCTGGCGCTCTTGCCCGAGGACGTGGTCTTGCTGCTGGTCAAGTGGCAGGCTCGGCCGGAGTACCTGGAGCGGCTGGAGGCCGCGATCCGCGAGCACGGCGTGGGGTCGCGCATCCGCTGGGTGCCGCCGACAGCCCACGACCAGATGGCCGACCACTACCGGCTGGCCGATGTGGTGGTTTCGCTGCCTGCCACGGATGCCTTTCCGGTGACCGCCCTCGAGGCCATGGGTTGCGGCATCCCAATCGTGATGGGCGAATTGCCGAGCGCTCGCGAGGGTCTCGGCGGTGTGGACCCGACGGCGGTTGTGGCCGGCGACGATCCGGCCGCCGTCGCCCGGGCGATTCTCGAGAGACTCTCCTTGACTCCGGCGGCGCGGTCCGATTTGGCCGATCGACTCCGCTCCGCCGCCATCGAACGGGGCGACGTCAACCGCAACCTGGGCGAGATGGAAGACGCCTACAGAACGTTGGTGGCCCGCGAGCGCCCGAAGTGACCGGCGCTACTAGAGGCCGGTAACCGACGAGACCACCAGGATCGCCGAGAGCAGGACCAGTAGTCCCGTTCCGACCCACCCGATGGTGAGCAAGAACTTCCCGCTGACGAGTGGCCCCATGAGGTCCTTGTCCGCCGACAGCCGCATCACGAACACAAGCACGAACGGCAGCAGCACGCAGTTGACCACCTGCGCCGTGAACATGACCTGGACCAGGCCGCTCAAAGGCACGATCAAGACCACCAGGGCCGCGCTCGCGACGAAGAAGATCATCAGCCCGTAGAACGCCGGAGCTTCGCGCACACGCCAGTCGACGCCGGTCTCCCAGCCGAATGCCTCGCACGCCGCGTAGGCGCTGGTGAGAGGCACGACGCCCAGACCCAGGAACGATGCCGCCAGAAGTCCGACTGCGAACAGGACGGTGGCGCCCGAGCCGGCCAGCGGTGTGAGTGCCCCCGCGATTTTCTGGACTGCATCTGGAGCGTTTGTGTCCACATGCGTTCCCGTCGAATAGACGGCCGCGGCGCAGGCGATGACGATGAACGCGCCGATGAGATTGGTGAGGAACGCGCCGAGACCCACGTCCAGCCGCGACCCTTGGAGATCCTCCGGACCCAGACGCTTGTCGGCCACATAGGACTGAATGAAGGCCTGGCCCCACGGCGTGATTGTGGTACCGACCGTTGCCACGACGGTCAGCCAGTAGACCGGCGTCGTCGTCAGGCGCGGGATGACCAGCGATGACGCCGCCCGGCCCCAATCCGGATGGGCGAGCAGTGCCGACACGAAGTATGCCAGCGAGACACCGATCCCGACTGCTACGAACAGGTATTGGACCTTGGTGTAACTGCCTCGGGTAAGGAGCAGGACCACGACCGACGCAGCTATTAGTGCACTGACCGGGCTCGGGACGCCGAAGAGGCCCAGCGCGGCGCTGCAGCCGGCGAACTCGGCGATGATCGAGCCCACATTGGCCACGAGCATCGTGCTGGTCATGAATGCGGCCCAGCGGACGCCGTACTTCTCTCGCACGATGCCGGCCAGACCCTGGCCGGTGGCCAGCCCGAGCCGTGCGCCCACCTCCTGAGTGAAGAAGAGCACGATCTGGCTGGCAAGGAGGACCCACAGCAGGTCGTATCCGAACCTGGCACCGGCGACGGAGTAGGTGGTGATGCCTCCGGCGTCGTTGTCGGCAAAGCCACTGACAAGGCCCGGGCCAAGCACTCCCAGAACCGCGGCAAGCCTTATCCGATTTGCCGCGCGAGGGGTCAGAGACAGAACTGGCTTCTTCATCGCTCCCCGCTCCCGGACCTGCTGAAGAGGCGCGGGAGGCGGCGCTTGGACGGCTGGGGAAGGAGAGTATCCATGGCGTCGTCGACAGTGACGATGCCTTCGAGGCGGCCCTCGGAGTCGACGACCGGGACGGCCAGCAGGTTATAGCGGGCCACGATCTCAGTGACCTCTTCCTGGCTCGCAGCGGTTCCGACGGCGACGGGCTCATCGAACATGAACGTCGAGATGGGGACGTCCGGCTTGGAAACGATCAGATCGCGCAGGGATAGCACGCCCACGAGCCGGTCTTCCGAGTCGGTTACGTAGACGTAGTAGATCGTCTCCGCTTCCGGCTCCAGTTCGCGCAGCCGATCGATGGTCTGGGCCGCGGTCAGCGTGGCCGGGACGGACACGAATTCCGTGGTCATGATTCCGCCGGCGGTCTCCTCGCCGTAGGTCATAAGCTCCTGGACCTCGTCGGCCTCGTCCTTCTCCATAAGGCCGAGAATCTCAACCCGGCTTTCATCGGAGAGATCGGCGACCAGGTCGGCGGCATCGTCCGGATCCATCTCCTCGAGGATGTCCGCGGCCCGGCCCGGCTCCAGGTCTTCGAGAACCTCGACCTGCGTCTCCGGTTCCATTTCGCCGATCGCGTCGGCGGCGGCCTCGTCATTGAGAGCTTCAATGACGCCGACACGGTCGCTACGGCTGAGCTGATCGATGATGGTCGCCAGATCGGCGGGGTGCAGCTCGGCCAGGCCTTGGTGCGGGACGCGCAGCCTGACACTTGCGATTGATCGCTCGACCGGGTCCACGTCCTCCCAATCGATGTATCGCTCCGGCACGCCGCGTCCGAGGCCGTGGGCGATTGTCCGCCACGGACCTTCTATGCCGAGACGGCGCAGCAGCCCGGCCGCGCCGACGTCGACGGCGACCAGATGGAGCGAACCCTCGACTTCGTCGAGGCGAAGGTCGTTGACCCGGACAACCTTGCGGCCGTCGATATCGACGATCTGGCGGTCCATCAGATCCTGCTTCAGGCGGATCTCGTTGGGACGCTGTTGGAATTTGGAGATGTCGATGGCGGACGTGCCGAGCGTTGCACCGCCGGCGTCCAGCGACGTCACCGAATTCCAGTGCAGGAATATCTCGCGGCCGTTCGTCTTGACGACGATGCCCGTCACGGGCGGGTACCGATCGCCGATTGCCACGATCAGGTCAGCCACTGTTCCGATCGGCTCGCGGTGCTGGTCGCGCACCGGCCGGCCGATCGCCTGGCTCAAATAGAGCATATGCCACCTCGACGGCGGGCCCGACCCACCCGTCGGTGGCCCGCGCCTTGGAGGCGCGTACCGCTAGAGGGTTGAGCGGACCAGATTCGGGTTGTGGGCGCGGGACGCGCTGTCTGCGCGTGCGGCGCCGCTGGGTATAGGTCCGGTCTCCACTGAGGGAGATTTCCTCCGAAACGGATATGGGCTGGTTGAGAGGCGCGCAGCAAAACCCCTGCGGGCACAGTCAGACCAGCCCTGAGTGTAGTCCGCCTGTCGGCGTCGGGTCAACGATCCCCGTTCGGTGGGCATGATTGGAGCGATTCCGAACCGAAGTACCTGCTGCCGGTAGCCCTGACGTACCCAGATTGACCCTCACGAGGAGGCTCCGTTGCGGCATCCTTAAGGAGTGCAACGGCCCGATCCGCCAAACCCATCCGCCGACCTGCCGGAGGGAAGGCTCCCGCGTGTCCTTCTCGACTGGGTAGTCACTGCGATCTCGGCCGTCCGGCTGTCCGTCGGGCGGCTGATTGCGCGCGTCCGCGAGGATGGCCGACTGGCGACATTCGTTCAGATGCTCACAAGCCAACCCCGGCGACTGGTCCACGTTCGCGATGCGAGGTCTCCCCGGTCACAGGATCGCCCTGCCCGGCCCCCGATCAGGATGGCTCCGCGCGTTCTCATGACCTGGGCGCTGCTGGGCGTGTCGGTTGTGCTACTGGTTGGGATGGGGCTGGTCCGGTTCATGTTTGCCCACGGCGGCCCTGAAGATCTGGTCATGTCGATCGCGGTTGCAGGGCTGGTCGCATCAGCGGTCATGAACGCGCGTGCGTCCGGTGTCGAGGCGGAACGACGCCACTCGGAGGCCGAGAGCTTCAGCCGCATCATGGCTGCCCTCTCGCGATCGGTCTCTCCCGACGCGGTCGTTGAGGCCATCGTCCACGAACTGGGCGCTGCAACCGAGGCGGACCACGTGGCGGTGGTCCGGCTCCGGCCGGGCAGCAGCGTCCTGGACGTTACGTTCGTGTCGATGCTCCCCGGCGCCACTACTTCCAACTCCGTTATGCCCCTTCGCCAGCTCGAGCCGATCGAGGCGCGTCACTTGCGCGAGTTGCCGAGGCATTCCGTCCGCACGCCGTTGCGAGTAGTCGACGGCGAGCCGATTCCCCTCTGGCAGGAGGCCCACGAGCGTCCGGCGAGTCCCGCCGGAGCGGCCGACGAGGCCACCGCAACCTTCCGCCGGAACATCGGCACGTTCGGGTCTACCGATCCAATTCAGGGCGAGCCACGGGCAAGCGACGTGGCGGACCGGATCGCGTATCGCCTTCGTTACGTGTACGGCCTGCGTAACACGCTGGCCGCGCCGCTTCAGTCGGGCCGTTCGATCGCGGGCGCAATCGTGCTGTCGCGCCGGACGGGCGACCCCTGGCCGGAAGCGGCGGTCCGGCTGCTCAACAGCGCTGCCGTTGAGACGTCCGCGGCGCTGACACGCGTGTACTCTCACCAGGCGGCCGAGTCGGAGGCGCGAACCGATCAGTTGACCCAACTGCCGAACCGGCGTTACTTCGACGAGTATTGCCGGCTCCTGGCCAGCCGCCGTCGCTTTACCGACCGCGTCGCCATCGTCACCATCGACGTGGACCACTTCAAGCTCTTCAACGACCGCTATGGGCATCAGGTCGGCGACGTTGTCTTGCGGTCGATCGCCAATGCCATTCAGCTTTCCGTGCGCGAGGAAGACGTGCCGGTCCGGTTTGGCGGCGAGGAGTTCCTGGTCCTGCTTCGAAATCCGCTGCCCGGCGTTGCGCTGGAGATTGGCGAGCGGATTCGGACCAACGTCCGCGAGCTGGACCTGAGCGAGAACGGCGTGACGGATCGCCTGACGGTCTCGGTCGGCGTGGCCTCAGGTCAGTACGACGGGGAGACGATCCCCGAGATCCAGGAGCGCGCGGATCGGGCGCTCTACGCCGCCAAGCGGACGGGACGAGATCGGGGAGTTGAGGCGTGGAGTTCCGACGTAGCCCAGTAGACTCGCCGGCCAGCCGGCCGATTCCTTCGTTGCTCCCTGCGCTCCTCGCTTACGCACCCTCAGGT
>DASVJA010000047.1:0-27986 GCA_036386115.1 Candidatus Limnocylindrales bacterium | reverse complement strand
ATCCTTCTCGGCTACTACCTCGAGCGGGTACACGGCGAGCACCACGACTGGGAGTTGACCCTGGTCGGCAGTGGGCTGGCTTATCTCTCGCTGTTGGGACTCTTCGGGCTGATCCCGGCGACCGTGAATCACAACAAGGGCGGCATCATCGGCCAGTCTCTGGCCAACTTCATGTCGCCGCTGGTCACCATTCCCGGCACGGCCCTAATCCTGATCGTATTCATGACCACCGGGCTGCTTCTGGCTCTGGATATGTCGCTGCCGGCCGTCGTTGCGCCGCTGGGCAGACTGGGCTCACGAGCACTGGCCAAACTCTTCCGACCCGCGCCCGAGGCGCCGGCAACGGCGACTGGCTCGGCCTTGGGAGGCTCCGCCGCCGGCGCCTCCGTCTCGGCCCCCAGCCGGGCCGAGCGCATGGCCGCTCGAAAGGCCGCCCTGGACCTGGACCCGCTGGACGCGCTGCGGACCCCGGGGCGCGCTACGGGCGTCCCGAGCATCCCGGTCGCGATCCCGAACCCGGGACCAACATCAACGACATTTGCGCCGCCCATCGTCGCGGGTTCTGCTCGCGACGGCGGACCGATCAGCGGCGGGATGAGGCCGTCTCCGAGCGGCGACACCGTCGGACGCGAAGGCACCTCCATTCGCGACGGCGCCCCGATCCGCGGTGGCCGGCCCGGAATCGACGCCCCGGCTCAATCCAAGTTGGACGGTAAGATCGCGGCGATCGCAACCGCAGAAAAGCCGCGCCCGGAATACCATCTCCCGCCGCTCGCCCTGCTGGACAATGTGGCGCCGCGCATCGGCGACAGCGGCATGGATCACGAGCGCAATGCGGCGATCATTTCAGCCAAGCTCGCGAGCTTCGGCATTCCGGCCCGTGTCGTGGCCTGGAACGCCGGCCCTGTGGTAACTCAGTACGAAGTCGAGCCGTCGCCGGAGATCAAGGTCAGTCGCATCGAGGCCCTCACGGACGATCTATCGATGGCGCTCGCGGCCCGCTCCATCCGGATCGAGGCGCCGATCCCAGGGAAGAGCGTTCTCGGTATCGAGATCCCTAACAAGGACTTCAACGTTGTCGCCTTGCGGCGCATCCTCGAGGAAGTGGACTTCCGGGGCGCCTCCAAGCTGACGTTTGCGCTGGGCCGTGACGTGGCTGGCAATGCCCGAGCCACGGACCTCTCCAAGATGCCGCATCTGCTCATTGCCGGGGCCACCGGTTCGGGCAAGAGCGTCATGGTCAACGCCCTGATCTCGAGCTTGCTTTGCAACGCCACTCCGGATGAGCTGCGAATGGTCCTCGTGGACCTCAAGCGCGTCGAGCTTTCTGCGTACAACGGCTTGCCACACCTGATGGTGCCCGTCATCACAGAGCCTGAGCGGGCCAAGGCGGCGCTCAAGTGGGCCGTCACGGAGATGGAGAACCGATACCGGCGCTTCGCTGGCGCCAACGCTCGTAACCTGGCCGGCTACAACGAAGGCCGGGCGGATCCAGCCGACAAGCTGCCGTATCTCGTGATCATCATCGACGAGCTTGCGGACCTGATGATGCGGGAAGGCAAGAACATCGAGGAACCGATCGTCAGGCTTGCTCAGAAGGCACGCGCTACCGGCATTCACATGGTTCTGGCCACACAGCGGCCATCGGTGAATGTTGTGACCGGGCTTATCAAGGCCAACTTCCCGAGCCGCATTGCCTTTGCCATGGCTTCCCAGATCGACTCACGCACCATCCTGGATATGCCCGGCGCGGAGGATCTCATCGGCCGCGGCGACATGCTCTTCCAGCCGGCGGATCTGCCCCGCCCGATACGCCTCCAGGGCGTGTTCGTTTCGGACAAGGAAATCGCGAACATCTGCGAGCACTGGAAGTCGGAGGCCGAGCCGCATTACGACATGGGCATCATCGAGACCGGCGAGGAACCCGAGGGCGGCCGCGAGGAAGTTGCCGATGAGGACGCGGACCGCTTGTTGCTCGACGCGGTCGGCGTGATCCAGGAGTACGATCGCGCCTCCGCGTCGCTCTTGCAGCGACGACTCAAGGTCGGCTATGCGCGAGCCGCTCGAATCATCGACCAGCTCGAGGAGCGTGGCTACATCGGGCCGTTTGACGGGTCGAATGCTCGTCAAGTACTGCGCCGCGATGCCGCGCCGTCGATCGAATCAGCCGGATACGGCGAGGATGACGCATGACGACCATCGAGCCACCACGCCGCCCGCGCCGTAGCCTCGGTCGAGGTCAGGTAGTTTCGACCAGGACCGTCCGGTCTGAGGTGGGCGAGACTCTGCGGGAGGCCCGTGAGCACCGCGGAGTAGATTTGCATCGGGTTGAGCGGGATACGAAGATCCGTCTCAAGTTCCTGGCGGCGCTCGAGGACGGAGAGTTCACGGAGCTTCCGGGCGATGTGTACGCCCGCGGCTTCTTGCGAAACTACGCGACCTACCTGGGTCTGGACGCGGACCAGATGGAAGAGGAATGGCGCAGTGAGGCCGGGGCCGCAATGCCCTTGAGGCCGACGTTCGCCGGGCCACAGCCGATGAGGCTGAGTCGGCGAGTGGTCTTTCAGCGAAGCCATATTGCCATCGCCGTCGTGGCCGTGATCGTTCTCCTGGTCGCCTCCTACTTTGGCTTTCAGCTCACTCGCTACCTCTCGTATCCGACGCTCGCGGTTGCATCCGCCGGAGCCCAGGACATTACGCTGCCGATAGGCACGACCACATACGTCCTGACCGGCAATGCCACGCCCGGAACCACGGTCCAGATTTCGTGGAACGGCCAGGATGCAAAGACGGTCATCGTGGATGACTCGGGCACGTGGTCGTTCCAGGCGGTTCTGCAGCCCGGACGAAATCAGTTCGACATCAGGGCGATCAATCTGGACACGAACCACCCCAGCGATACGACGCGGCTGATCATCATCGTTGCGACACCTACGCCCACACCCATCGTCCCGAGTGTGGCCCTGCTCAGCCCGACCGACGCCTCGGTCTTCAAGGACGGCAGCGTCACCGTGACGGGCACGGCCAATCTGGTCTCCAAGGTGACTCTGACTCCGATATTGGTCGGTGGCCCCTTGCCGGCCGGCGCCACACTGCCGCCGGCCACGCCTACGCCAGCCGTTGCGAGTGCCACTCCCGCCGCACCCAGCGCCAGTGCCAGCACCCTGCCTGCTCCCGCCTCCTCGGCAACGACAGCACCGCTTTCTGCGGTCGTCGGTGCCGACGGCACTTTCACCTTCACGCTGAAGCTACGGCCCGGCAGGTGGCAACTCGCTGTGGTCGGGACGGCGACAAAGGATGGTGCTCCGACCAAGGCCGCCAGCAGGACGGTGAGCGTTCCTTACACCGGCATCTACGTGGAGATCGTCGTCAAGAATGGGGATGCCTCGCTATACGTTCAGCACGACGGCCAGGCGGATGTGCCAGTCAACTCGTCGGAGCCTGTGGGCTGGACACATGTCACTACGGCGAGCAAGTACATGTGCATTTCGGCGAATCCACCCGGGAACGTATACATATCGGTGAACGGGTCCTCGTACGTGTCCGTCAGCAGCCTCGGCGGGTGGCATGCCGCGATAGGCACGACACTCGTTCCGACGGACGCCCCTCAGGGTTGCTAGTTGGATAACGAGCCGGTGGCGAAGCTCGTCGCGCGCCTCCAGGCACTCTGCCTGGAGCGCGGCGTCGTAGTTGCCACAGCCGAATCGTGTACCGGCGGGCTGATCGCCAAGCTGATCACGGACCTGGCCGGAGCGAGCGGGTACTTCCGCGGCGGCGTCGTCTCGTACTCCAACGAGATCAAGTCCATGCTGCTGGATGTGCCCGAAGAGGAGCTTGCAGCCCACGGCGCCGTCAGCGCGCAAGTGGCGAGGTCTATGGCGATCGGCGTCCGAACGAGGATGAACGCGGACGTGGCCGTCGCAGTCACCGGCGTTTCAGGTCCGGGTGGGGGGAGTCCGGCCAAGCCGGTCGGTCTGACCTACGTCGCTGTTGCCGATGCCGCCGGGGTAGATGTTCGCCGGTTCGTCTGGTCGGGCGACAGGCCGGCGAACCGCGAGTCGACGGCGCGAGCTGCTCTGGAATTTCTGGTTCAGCGGGTATCGGCCGGCGGCGAGGCGTGAGCGGCCCTCGGGGAGCGGCTTCTGTCGCGGCCGGTCTGGCGCCCGTTCGCGAGGCTCGTCCAATCCGGGAAGGGGAGCGAATCCACGTTGTCGGCGCAGGCGGGGCCGGAGCGAGTGCTGCCGCGTTGCTGGCCCACGATGCGGGAGCCGTGGTTACCGGCTGCGATCCGGGCGGACCATCGCAGTACACGCCGGCAATAGAGGCGGCCGGCATTCATCTCGACTGGTCGCACTCGCCCGAACACGTCCTGGGGAGTGCGAGGCCGGATAGGTTGGCAGTGACCAAGGCGCTCACGGCAATCGATCCGGACAACGCGGAACTGGTGGCCGCGAGGGAGCTGGGGGTTCCCTGCGAGCCGTGGCAGCAGGTTATCGCCGACGCCGCTTGCGGACGGATCCTGGTCGGAATCGCCGGCACCCACGGCAAGAGCACATGTTCGGGCTGGCTCGTACACGTTCTTGTCCGGGCAGGTCTCGACCCGTCGGCCTTTGTCGGCGCCTTGCTTCCGCCGGCAATCACCGGCGGGCTGGCTTCCACCGCTCGCACAGGCGCGGGAATGCCGTTCGTAGTGGAGGCCGACGAGTACGCCGGCAACTTCGATGCCTATAGACCGGACGTGGCCGTCCTGACATCGGCCGAGTGGGACCATCCGGACGTCTTCGCCGACGGCGAGGCGGTCGTCGAGACATTCGCGAGGTGGCTGAGGCGGTCCGGCTCAACCGGGAAGGTGCCGTTGCTCGTGGCGAATGTCGCCGATCCCGGTGTGGCAGCCGTGGTGGGGGGATTGCGCGATTGGCGCGGCGTCGTCTGTGCGGTGGCACTTGTCGACGATACGAAGCCGCTTCTGGACGAGGCCCGGATTTCCGAACTGGCGGCTCGATTTGCCACTGCGGGAGGACCGGCGGTGCCCCTCCTGGGCACGATCGCCGATGCCGGCCCGCAGGGGACCGTGCTGGAAGTTGCCGGTGCCGGAACGGAGGGTCGGGTCCTGACCGCTCATCTACGTCTCGCCGGCAGACACAACGCGGCCAACGCCCTATGCGTCGCCGGCGCTGCCATTGCGCTCGGTATCTCAGGCGATGGTCTGGTCGCCGGCCTCGCCGGGTTCGCCGGAGTCGGCCGCCGCCTGGAACGCAAGGGGGAAGCGAGGGGAGTGGTTGTCTACGACGATTACGGCCATCACCCCACGGCAATTCGAGAGACACTCGCGGCCATCAGACAACTGGAGCCGGGCCGGCGAGTCTGGGCCGTCTACGAGCCGCTTACATACCATCGGACCGCGGCGATGCTCAATGAGTTTGCCGATGTCCTCGCGACCGCGGATGCGGTAGCGGTGGCCGAGATATGGGCAAGCCGGGATCCGGACACCACGATCACGTCGGCGACGGCGCTGGCAGAAGCCACGGCCCTCCGGCGCCCCGGTCTGACCTCGGTAGCTCCTGGAACAGTTGACGAAACAGCCGCCTGGCTGGCTCTCCAAGTCGGCCCCGGCGACGCGGTCTTGGTCATGGGCGGCGGGAAGAGCTACCAGATCGCGGATTTGCTCCTCGAAGCGTTGAAGCGCCCCGCAGGCGCTCGTCACTAGACATTTCGTGCCGGTACTGCACAATTTCAAGGTTGAACAACTCAGGGAGGCCGAATGGCAGGCGAGTCATCGTTTGATGTGGTCAGCGAATTTGACGACATGGAATTGCGCAACGCCCTGGATCAGGTCCGGCGCGAAGTGCAGCAGCGTTACGACTTCAAGGGCGCGGCGTTCGAACTGACTCAGGCCAAGACGGAACTGGTTCTGATCACGGACGATGAGTTCCGGGCCAAGGCGGTTCGGGATCTAGTCGAATCGAAGGCCATCAAGCGTGGTCTCTCGCTCAAGATCTTCGACTGGGGCAAGATCGAGCCGGCGGGTGGAGACAAAGTTCGCCAACACATAACGCTCCGGCGCGGGCTGGACGAGGATCTTGCGCGCAAGCTCAGCAAAAAGATCAGGGAGGCATTCCCCAAGTCCAAGCCTCAGATCCAGGGTGAGGCAGTTCGCGTATTCGGCAAGAGCAGGGACGACCTGCAGGCGGTAATCACAATGCTCAAGGAACTGGATGAACCAGTTCCCCTGCAGTTCACGAACTATCGGTGAGACCTGCTCGGTAATCCGGCGCGGGTATCCGAAGGAGTGCGGCTATGACGACCAACGTTGACAAGGACACCGCAACGGTCGGAAGTACTCTCGCCGAAGGGCTGGGCCGCCACGGCGTGAAGATGGCGTTTGCGGTTCCTGGTGATGAGATCGTCGGATTGCTGGCGGATCTCGCCGCAAATCACATCCGTGTCGTCTCCGTTCGCCATGAAGCCTCTGCGGCTCTCATGGCGGCGGCGGCTGCCCAGCTGACGGGTCGCCCCGCGGCATGCGTCGCGACGTCTGGTCCGGGTGCGGTGAACCTGGCGGCCGGGCTGCAAGCGGCGCGGGCGGACTCCGCCCCGGTGATCGCGATCGTCGGCCAGGTGTCGCGTGCCGTCCAAGGACGGGAGGCATTTCGGGAACTGGACGTTGTCAGGGTCTTCGAGCCGCTCGTCAAATGGGCGGTAGAAGTGAAGTCCGCCGAAGACCTTGCCTCGACGCTGGAGCGCGCGGCCGTGGCGGCCATCCGTGGTCGCCCGGGACCGGTCCTGCTGTCAATTCCGGCGGACATCGTGAATGCGGCCATGCCGATAGGCGGCGGCGAGGCGGGAACAAGCCCTGGCATCCATTCCGATCACCACGCGGAACCTGATCCCGCGGTTGTACGCAAGATTCTGCACCTCCTTGGCGATGCCCGTAGACCGCTGATTCTCGCCGGGGCCGGCGTGTTGCGGGCCCGCAGCACGGACGCTCTCGTCAAGTTCGCGACCACGATGCGCGTTCCTGTCGTGACCGGCTGGCGCCGTGCCGACGCCTTCCCGAATGACAGCGAGTTGTATCTGGGGACCACGGGCCCCGGCGCCTCTGCCAACGTGCTGCCGAGGATCCTGGAAGCTGACGCTCTTCTCGTGCTGGGTTGCCGCCTGGGCGAGATGACAACCTTCGGATATCAGATACCGGGCGCGTCGACGCGCTGGGCCCTGGTGGACGCAGAGCCACGGGGAGCAGGGTTGGGCCACAAAGCCGAGATAGCGGTCGCCTCTGACGTTGCGTCGTTCCTGCGGACCTCACAGCGCGTCCTGGCCAGGGCGGCCTTCGATGCGGCGTCCCTGGACGAGCGGACCGCCGCCAACGCTCTGGACCGAGAGGCGTTCGAGGTGGCGGGCGTTGTCGACACGCAGCCCTGGACCGGCCGGGGTCTTCATCCGGGCCGGGTTGTGGAAACGCTGGCTCGACTCCTGCCTCAGGACGCGATCTTGACCACGGACTCCGGTGACTTCGGGGAGTGGGCGGCTCGAGGTTATCGGTTCAGTCGCCCCGGCACGTTCCTGGGGTCGTCGGCGCAACCGCTCGGCTATGGCCTTCCGGCCGCGATCGCGGCCACTCTGGCCCGACCCGGCCGGCTCTCGGTCGCGCTCACCGGTGATGGCGGCTTTGCGACGACGATGGGGGAATTGGAGACTGCCGTCAGGGAGCGGGCCCATGTTGTGGCGGTGGTGTTCGACAGCGGTCGTGCGGGCCGATCCTGGCGAGCACAGTCCGGCGGTATCCCTGTGTCAAATGCCGGGATCGGCGCCGTGGATTTCGCTGCCGTGGCCGAGGCGTGCGGTGCCGTCGGGATCTCGGTTCGGACAGACGATGAATTCGAGCCGGCCCTGCGCCGGGCCATGGAGGCAGGTCGACCGGCGTTGCTACACCTGACGATGGATCCGCGCTGGACCACGCCGGACGGCGGGATTCCCGACCCGGCTGAATTGGTGGAGGTAACGGAAGAGGCGGCGGTGGATGCCGTCGAAGCGACCGTCGAGGTCCCGGCGGTGGATGCCGTCGAAGAGCCGGCGGAAGCCCCGGCGGAGGTCTAGAGGGCCTTCACTCGGCCGGTTGGGCCAATCGCCTCTCGAGGACCAAAGCGGTCCGTCGGTCGTGCAGGCCACGCTCCAGCCCGACCGGATACGTATGCGGGTTGAGTAGCCGTCGGCTCGCCGGATGAAGGCTGCTGAGCTGCTTCTGGGTCCGTGCCCGGATCTCCTCCAGTGAGGGCGAAGGAGCAACTCGCGCCCCGGCTCGCATTGCCGGCAGCACGATTTCGTGTGAAGTCCAGGCAGGATCGATGGGTCGCATATGAAGTGCGTCCGCCGGGTCTACTATCACATCTCCGACGGCAGGCTCGGGCAAATCTTCGTCGTAGATCATGTCTGCGCGGAAGCGGCCCGTGGAGTCGACGAAGCGCCTGACGGCAAGCACGCCCGGAATTGAGATCTTGGCCGTCAGCTCGGAGAGCTTCACCGGATAGCGCCAGCCGCCCTCGGTATCGCAGATGGCGCTCAGCTTGTAGATGGCCCCGAGTGCAGGCTGGTCGTAGCAGGTGTCCAGCTTGGTGCCGACGCCCCAGATGTCGATCCTGGCGCCCTGGGCTCGCAGCGATGCGATGGTGTGTTCGTCCAGGTCGTTCGAAGCCACGATCTTGGTGTCCGCGAAGCCGGCCTCGTCCAGCATGCGTCGGGCTTCGATGGAGAGGTAGGCGAGGTCACCCGAGTCGAGTCGTATGCCGGCGAGGTGTCCGCCGCGCAAGGCCAGCCGCTTGCCGGTTTGGATCGCCCTGTCGACGCCGGTCAGAGTGTCGTACGTGTCCACGAGCAAGGTGACGTTGTCCGGTTGGGCGTCGGCGTATGTGTCGAAGGCGAGTTGCTCGTCGTCGAAAACCTGGACCCAGGAGTGGGCGTGCGTGCCACGAACCGGAATGCCGAACAAGCGGCCCGCCAGCACGTTGGACGTGGCCGCAACTCCGCCGATATAGGCGGCTCGGGCGGCCGAGAGCGCGCCATCGATACCCTGTGCGCGGCGAAGGCCGAACTCGAGCACCGGCGCTCCCTGGGCGGCCTCCACGACCCGTGCCGCCTTGGTCGCAACGAGCGTCTGGAAGCCGACCACCGTCAGGAGGACACTCTCGACCAGTTGGGCCTCGAGAAGGGGACCGCGGACCCTCAGGAGCGGCTCATTGGCGAAGACGACGGTGCCTTCCGGGATGGCGTCTACGTCGCACGTGAACTTGAAATCGGCGAGATAGTCGAGGAATTTCGGGCTGAACAGCGGCCGGTTCTCAGCGCCCTGCAGACCGCCGAGGTAGGCGATGTCCGCGGCGTCGAATCGAAGGCTCGACAGAATATCGAGGGCGTCGTCCAGGCCGGCCGAGACGGCGTAGCCGCCACCGAACGGCAGCGTCCGGAAGCTCAGGGCGAATACGGCCTCGTGATCGGCTACGCCGGCCCACGCGTAGCCGGCGCCCATCGTCAGTTCATAGAGGTCCGTGAGCATGGCCAGGCTGGGCCGGTAGACCTCAGATACGCGGGACACTCGGGCCTCGTTTCGGTTCGTCCACGTGCTTCGGCTCGCTGGGTTTAGGCTCGGACCTTGGCTTCGCCTTGACGACCTTATTGGGGGGCGCCTGAACGATTATCTCGGAGATGGCTTCGAGCGTGCCGATGATCGTGGCCACCAATAGACCGACCGTGGCGCCGGAAACGGTGATCGGTCCAGCCGAGTCGAATCCTCGTGTCGCCAGCATGGTGACGTCGGCCGGGTAGATGGTTTCCAGGGTTGCCCCGTCAAGGAGGGCAAAGGCGGCGTCGACCGCCCTACCGGCGATGGCGCGCATGTCCACGTCGGAGGCCAGTATGATCGGCTCTGGCTCGCCGCCTGCGTGCATAGGGAGTGGTGTCGGCAGGGATGTGAACAGATCCGCGATGGTGGCCTGCTGGATCGGCGGCAAATCCGGACGCCGGCCGAACAGACCGCCGGTGATCGGCCAGTTCGTCTCGATCCTGGTCCGAAGCGAAAGCAAACGCCTCAGGGAGGTGTCGACTCTGTCAAGACCTCGAGTTTCGGTCGCCGATAACGCCAGCAGCCTGCTTGGCTCCGGTCCTTCTGGTTCCGTCACGCATTTCTCCAGTAATCGGGTCAAACTCGCGAGCGCCTGCCATGAGCATAGCGCCGCAGGCGAGATGCCAGCGGCAGCGCAGCATCTGGGCGCGTGGCGCGGCCTGCACGGGGGTCGCAGGGTGGGCACGGAGCGCTACACTCCGGGAAGTCGAACTCGGCCAATTTGCACGGGGGGCCGTAGGTGATTTCGGCGCCGGGTACACAGAGGTTACTTTGATGGGCCCTGGCCCCAGGAGACTTCCGGGCGTCCCGCGAGAGCACCGCCCGCTGAAGCCGTCCACACGCGGCGGGATGGCGGGCGGAGAAGAGCCCCAGGGCGGGCCGCGAGCGGCCGATGGTGCGCTGCGAGACTCCGAGGCTCGCTACGTCCGGGCGCTTAAGTCCTCCGAGGCTGCGCTGGCCAGGACGCAGGCCCTTTACCGAGTGAGCAGTGCCCAGGTTGCCGGCGAGAGTCTCGGCACGGTCCTCCAACGCGTCGTGGATGTCGTTGCCGCTGCGCTCCCCGCCAGCCGTGCCGACCTATTTGGGCTCGACTTCGGCACGAGGACGGTGACCAGCGACATCCGGGGCGGTCCAGGTTCCGGGCCGGCTGCGGCCATCGACTTCGATGAGCTTCTTGAGGGCCTCGGTGGCTGGGTTATCGAGCACCGAGTTGGCACGCTGTCCAGCGGTGGATGCCGGGATCCGCGCGAGTCGGACCGAGTCCATGAGAGACGCATGGAGTTTGGCCACGGGCCGATGATCGTGGCGCCGCTCCTCTACGGCAGTCGCGCCGTCGGCGTCATTGTGGCCACAAACGAGCCCGGAGAGGTTGAGTTCGACGAGGGCGACCTGGAGTTGCTCGAGGCGATGGCGGGCCACGCGGCAATTTCCATCGAGAACACGGCGATGCGCGAGCAGTTGCAGGCAGCCCGTGACGATCTGGAGGCCAGGGTCTCGGCTCGAACTGCCGAGTTGGCTGAGAGCGAGGAGCGATACCGCCGCATCACGGAGACGATCACGGACTACGTGTTCGCGGTCAAGATCGACGCAAATGGCGAACTCACGACTCAACACGGGCCGGCGAGCGTCGCCGTTACCGGGTACGCGCCCGAGGAGTTCTTCACCAATCCCAGACTTTGGCTGGAGATGGTTGTCCCCGAAGATCGGGCGCTGGTCCATGCGCAGATCAACGACCTTCTGGGGAGGGGCGCGGCTCGGCCTATCGAGCACCGCATCGTTCGTAAGGACGGAGTCGTCAGGTTCGTACGCAGCACTCCGGTGCCTCAGTGCGGGGCAGACGGTGCGATCATCGGCTGGGACGGGCTCCTTCAGGACATCACCGAAAGGAGGGTCCTCGAAGAGCGGCTTCTTCAATCCGAGAAGCTACAGAGCATCGGCCGCCTTGCCGGAGGCGTCGCGCACGACTTCAACAACCTGTTGACGGCGATCCTGGGTAACGCGGAATTGGCATTGTTGGATCTACCGGAGGACTCGCCCGCGAGCGAAAACGTGCGTGAGATCGCGAAGGCCGGGGATCGGGCGGCGAGCCTTACTCGTCAGCTCCTGTCGTTCGCCCGTAAGCAGATGATCGAACCTGTGCCGCTGGACCTGAGCGTGGTGGTGGCCGGCTCGCTCCAAATGTTGACGAGACTGCTGGGCGAGGATATCGAGATTACGGCCGAGCTCGATGAGCGACTCGGGATCGTGCTGGCCGATCCGGGTCAGGTTCAGCAGCTATTGGTCAACCTAACCGTGAATGGCCGCGACGCAATGCCGGAGGGCGGCCACCTTGTGATTGAGACTGCCAACCTTCTGATCGGCGAGCAATACCGTCTGGTTCATCCGGAAACGCGTCCGGGCCCCTATGTCACCTTGACCGTTACGGACACCGGAACCGGTATGGGTCCAGACGTTCTTGCCCACCTGTTCGAGCCCTTCTTCACCACCAAGCCTCAGGGGGAAGGCACCGGTCTTGGCCTGGCCACTTGCCACGGCATCGTTGAGCAAAGCGGTGGCCACATATGGGTCCACAGCGAACTCGGTGTTGGCACCGAGATGGCTATCCTGCTTCCCGTCGCCGAAGGGGTCGGTCGACCGAAGGGCGAAACGAGCGCGCCGACGCCGCCCCCGACTGGCACTGAGTCGGTGCTCGTGGTCGAGGACGACGCCGGTGTCCGGCGGTTGGCCGTCCTGGGCTTGCGCTCGAATGGCTACATGGTCGTGGAGGCGGCCAACGCCGCCGACGCCCTGGAGCTTGCGGCGACGTCGGTCCAGATCGATTTGCTCGTTAGCGATGTAGTTATGCCGGGAATGCGCGGCCCGGAACTTGCCGCGCGTCTGCGGCAACTGCGGCCATCTATCAGGGTGCTGCTGGTCTCCGGGCATGCGGATACAGCCGAAGCGTTCCGCGATGATGAGGACCGAGTGATCCAGCTCCTGCCGAAGCCTTTCACGCCGGAGAGACTGGCGCGGAAGGTTCGCGAAATCCTGGACGACGCATAGCGGCCGTGGGCCTCGTTCGGGCCCGACGACGGCTTCTGGAGTCAGCCGACCCGTGGCGTGGCGATGATGTCAAGGATGAGTAGCTGGACCTCCTCAGGCGTCAACGTTCGGTCGACGGTCAGGGAGCCCTGCAGAAACGCGAAGGCTCGCTGCGAGCGCCAGGTCCGGGTGTAGGTCGGCGGTCCGAGCACGATCACACGCTCCCCGCCGAAGGGCGGGATGTCCGCCGGAACGCCTTCGTTCCAGATCCAGTGCGTGGTTCCAAGCTGGCCGTGGACGGGCGGTAGAGACCCGTCACGGCCGAGAGCAGGCCACTCGTACAGGTTCCACGATCCGGTGATGGTTTCGTCCGTCTCCTGCGGCCCGTGGCTGAGGGCAACATCGACGGCGGACTGAGAGACGCGGGCGGGTTGGTCCGCGTCGCGCGGGAATGCGTTCATGATCAGGACGTTGAGCTGGAAGTTGTCCGCCAGCCCGCCGAAATGGCCTCGGATACCGCGACCGGTGGCCGGCTCGATGGCGACGAATCGTTCGTTCTCGAGGACCCGGAGGATCTCGCAAAGCCAGCCGGCCGCCTGGTGCGACTGCCGCATTGCTTGCAGCCGACCGAGCGACGGCTGGGCGGCGCGTCTGGCCGTCTGCGACCTGCCGAATATTGCGGTCGATGCCGGCAGGAGAGCCGTGAGCAGGTCCCACGCCGCGGCCGGTTCCGGCATCTCCGAGGCAAGCTCGATGCGTGCTGCATCTTCCTCGGCGTATATGTCCCGCTCGCCGTCTGTTGTTCGGGCGGTGCTGCCGTCTGCGGACCGCATGGCGACGCGAGCGGCGATGGCTCCGAACAGGTTGTAGGCAGACAGCACGGTCGTATTGAACCGTCCGACAAATGGCTCGGCTGCCGGCCCCGGATCCGCTCCGCGCTCGCATAGCAGGCCCACCATCGTGGAGGTGAGGGACATCACCTCTGGGGTGGCCGTCGCGATGATCGGCGCGAGGGTGTCCAGGATCGCCGGAACGGCCGGGTCAGACGGCCCGTGGATCGCGGAGAGCATCTCGCCGGCCAGATGCGCGAGGTCCTCTGACGCTGTCCCGGGGCGAGCGGCCGCCTCGGCATATCGATTGGCCAGGGCGATCGAGTCCACGGCGAGCCTCCGCGTGGGGTGATCGCCGAGAGTTCGGCCGGTCACGCTGCAATCTTAGAGGAATACGACGCAGGCGTAGTAGGGGCGAAGGGCGCGACTTGGATCCGCGACGGTACGACGGTTGACTATTACAGGCGACGAGTAGGATTGTCGCAGAGAGACGCGGCGCCCGACCATCGCGGAGAACCTGGTCGGGTCGGGCGTTGCCGCACTGTCGCGCGATTGATCGGAGGACGCACTTGGCAACCCAGGTTCCCAACATCAAGCTCAATAACGGCGTGGAGATTCCTCAGCTTGGCTTCGGCGTCTACCAGATCGTGCCGAAGGAGACTCGAGCCGCGACGCTCAAGGCACTAGAGATCGGCTATCGGCACATCGATACGGCCGAGATGTACGGCAACGAACGCGAAGTCGGCGAAGCCGTGCGTGCCTCCGGGATAGCCCGGGAAGAGATATTCGTCACCAGCAAATTGAACAACGGCTTCCATGAACCGCAGAGGGCGATTGCGGAATTCGCGAAGTCCCTCGATGTCATGCAGCTCGAGTATTTGGATCTCTTCCTGATCCACTGGCCACTTCCGGCCGTCGGAGACTTCGTCGAAACCTGGAAGGCGCTCGAGCAAATCTATAAGTCCGGGAATGTGCGGGCCATCGGCGTCTCGAATTTCGAGCCACAACATCTGGAGCGACTCTCGGCTGAGGCCACCATCGTGCCGGCCGTGAACCAGATCGAGATCCACCCGTACTTCAATCAAGATGATCTACGAGCGGTCAACGCGGCTCGGGGCATAGCGACTGAAGGCTGGTCGCCTCTGGGTCAGGGTGAGGTTCTGGACGATCCGATCATCGTCACGATCGCCGAGCGGGTGCACCGGACGCCGGCGCAGGTGACGCTTCGCTGGCACATCCAGCGCGGCGACATTGTCTTTCCGAAGTCGACAACGCCTTCGCGGATCGTTGAGAACTTCGCCATCTTCGATTTCGCGCTCACTGATACCCAAATGGCGGCGATTACCACGCTCCATCGCCCGGACGGCCGGCGTGGCCCAAACCCGGACGAGTTCAACTGGATCCCCTGACCCGCAGACAAGGGGAGAGGCCGGCGGTAGTCCGCCGGCCTCTTGGAGACCCCGAAGTCAGGCTCGGCCTGGGCCGAGCCGGTCGCCCCGCTACTAGCGGAGCAGGGTGAGGATGTTCTGCGGGGCAGAGTTGGCCTGAGCAAGAATGCTCGTGCCGGCCTGCTGCATGATCTGGTTCTTGGTGAACGTGACCATCTCGGCCGCCATGTCGAGGTCCTTGATGCGGGACATCGATGCGTTCAAGTTTTCCGACGCAACGGAGATCGCGGCGACGGTGTGGTTGAGGCGGTTTTCCACAGCGCCAAATCCTGCGCGAATGGTGCTGATGGAGCTGATCTCCGTATCGACGGCGGTGATGAGTGCACCGGCAGTCGCATTGGTGGGGCCGCCCGTGAAGGCGCTGATCGCCGATGCCAGGCTGGTGGACACGCGAGCGTCTGCGAAGCTCGCGCTCATGGTGTCGCCTTCGTTGGCGCCGATCTGGAAGAGGGCAGAGTTGCTACCCGCGGCAGTGACAACGGTCTTGTTGTTCAGGCCGGTCGCGATTTCAGTCGCACTCGCTCCGACACCGGCGGCGTTGGTCGCAGTGACGGTGAAGGAGACACCGAGCTTGTCGAAGTTGAGGGCCTGCGAGCCTGTGTTTGAAATGCCGACGGTGATCTGCTGAGAGACGCTGCCGTCGCTGAGGGTCAGGACTGCGCCGGAGTTGGTGAGCGTGAACGTCTTGCCAGCGGCGGCACCAGCCACGCTGACATTGCTGATTCCGACCGAGGAACTGGCAGTCGCAGGAACGGCACCGGCCAAGTAAGTGGCAGGCATTGTGTCCGTGCCGCGCTTGACGGCGAGACTGCCCGTCAGGAGGTTGAGACCGTTGAACGTGGTCTTGTTGCCAATCCGGTCGATTTCGGCCTGAAGGGCTGTAATTTCCAAGCTGACGCTGCCCGAGTCGGCAGCGCTCAGGGTGCTGTTGGCGGCTTCGACTGCCAGCTCACGGATGCGGTTGAGCATCGAGTGAACTTCGGCCAGGGCGCCTTCTGCGGTCTGGACCATCGAGACGCCGTCCTGGGCGTTTCGCTGGGCCTGGTTTAGGCCTGTGACCTGGGCCTGCAGCTTTTCGCTGATGGCCAGGCCGGCCGCGTCGTCGGCTGCGCGGTTGATGCGCAAGCCGCTCGACAGTTTCTCAACACTGCTGGCGTACTTGGACGCAGTAGCGGTGAGGTTCCTTTGTGCGTTGAGTGCCTCGATGTTGGTGTTGATCCGCGTACTCACGGAAGTGGGCCTCCATGCCGTTGAGCTCTGCGCGACACCCTTGCCGCTGTATGTGGGAGCTCGACTGGGTGGTTGTCGGCCCAGTCGACCCCTTATTGAGGGTTCTTCTACGGATTTCGGGTGAACCCCTACCCCTACCGGGAGAACCCTTACCCCGGCCGAGGGGGTTTCCGAGGAGATAGGTGTTGGACCGGGCATTTCGTTGCAATGGACCTGGTCCTGTGATGAACCATGGCCTCGGCGGCCTTCCGGGCCAAGTCCCCATGCGAGGCACCCGGACGGCGGCCCGGGAGGGTCAGTCCAAAGCGATCCGTGAGGCGGTCAGAATCTCCGACACCTTGCGGGCAAGGTCCTCGGCGACTCGGCTGTCGCTGACTGCGACCATCACATACTCGCCGGGCAGGACCGAAAATGCTCACTGGCATATGCAGCGTCGAAGGTGGCCCGGCCGGTGTCGATCCCAACGCGGCCGCCGTCGGGCATAGCATCCCGAGCGTTGACCACGAGGTTCAGCACTACCTGTTCAAGCTGAACCGGGTCTACGCGGACGTTTCCAGTTTCGCCGTGGAGATTGACGCGCATTTCCACGACGGGTCGGCCGATCAGTTCCGACACGGAGTACCCGAGCAGCTTGCTCGTCTGCTCATTGGCCCATGAGATGCGGCCGGCGTCGTCCACGAGCATCACGGAGCTGGGGTGGCTCTCGAGCATGGCGCGGAAGTGGGGCTCGTCGGCGGGCATCGCGATCAAACTGGGACCCGACCCTGAGCCTTGTCGAGGTCAGGCTTGATGCGAAGCTGAGGGGCCGCGTCGAGAAGATCTGGATCTGGCATTTGAAATGCATCCTACGCGTGCAGGAGCCTCGCACGGCTATCAATGAGTTGCGGACTACACCTTTCCGACAGATGGATCGCGGGACGAGACCGCAAGCCAGTCACAATTGGCCGCTCGCGGTTGGGCTGCACCTGTCAGGATTGTGCATCTGGCAGGACAGACAACCGCGATGGGTGCAAGATGGTTGCCCCAGTCGGCGGAGATGCCGGTAGCCCCAGACGAGGAACAAATGACGAAGCGGTCTAGATACGAACGCGAGCAGCGTGATGCGGCCAACGTGCGCGTCAAGCAGATCACGGCCGAGTGGGAGCGCGCCATTTCCCCGGAGCGCGCGGCAGCGTTCGCGCAGGAAGTGGAAGCGGCCCGGGCTCGTGGCCCGCGTCAACCCCAGCCGGACATGGCTCCCGGAACGATCCCGAACCCGCCGCGAGCCGGTTATGAACCGCGCCCGCCCAAGAAGGAAGAGACCCGCCGCTCCAAGTACTAGAAGGCGGGTGGTTTGAGTTGTGCGCCCCGGCCATCGGCCCGGGGCGCTGCTCGTTCTGGCGCGATCGTCCGATGGGCGGTGCTACTCCGCCGCACCCGCGAGGCGGCGGATCGCGTCGCCCTCCACGCGGCACGTGATCCAGGACCTCATCAGCCGAGCGCCCTGGGCCTCGTAGAACTCGATTGCGGGCGCGTTCCAGTCGAGAACTTGCCACACGAAGCGGGTCCAGCCGTTCTCAGCGGCCGTGGCTGCAAGGTGCTTGAGCAGAGCCCGGCCGATGCCGTTGCGGCGGAATGCCGGACGCACGAAGAGATCCTCCAGGTAGATGCCCGGCCGGCCTTCCCAGGTGCTGAAATTGAGCAACCAGAGCGCGAACCCGGCCGGATGACCATCCCACTCGGCCATGGTCACCTTCACGAGCGGATGCTCCGAGAAGGTATGCCGGACGATGTCGGCTTCCGTCGCCACGGCGGCCTCCGGCTCGTGTTCGAAGGTCGCCAGTTCGCGGATGTATTCGACAATGAGCGAGGCGTCCGAGGGGACGGCAGGTCGAAGAGTCAGCATCCGGCAATCGTAGAGCGACGCGGGCGATTCGGTCGGCGCCGGTCGATCAGCCGGCCGCGGCTCCCGGACAATACTGCGCGGCTTTCCCGATCGCGGCGTATGGGCATCCGGCGGCATCGATCAGGTATAGAAGGGCGCCACGATTACGTGCCGTCTGGCGGGCAATGACGCTATCCGATACGTAGACGATTCCTCGCCCCGCCTGGGCCGCAGTTGGATACAGCTCAAAGGTGAAGGAGAAGATCCCGTAGGTGCCGTACATCCAATCGATGATGTCGCCGTCGGTGGGGTAGAGGACGCTCGATTGCTCCCAGGCATAGCCATTCATCGAGGCCATGGTCGCAGACATCCGGGTGAAGACCGAGTGGTCGTCCGAGCTCATTCCGGCCGCAGTGTTGGCGTACGTGTAAGCAAACGGGAAGAGGATGAACTCACCGTGCGTGTGGATGTCTACGTGAGTTCGGATTCGCTGGACGCCGTCGATTACACGGCTGGCCACGAAGTCGCGCACGGCCTGGGTTTCCGGAGCCGAAAAGGGAGCCGCGCCCCAGTAGTCACCGCTCCACGGCAGGTCGTTGCCACCCGCGCCGCTGCCCCATTTGTAGCCGTAGTTCCGGTTCAGGTTGGTGCCGATGTTCGTGTTGTTGGCGTTGGGCTGGCGATTCTTGCGCCACAGGTTGTATGGGTCGCCCTGCAAGTCGTAGACCCAGCCATCGGGATTGACGGCAAAGATGATCCAGGTCACCCGCGAATCCACCAGGCGGTGAACGTACGGGTCGGTAGCGTAGCCAGAGGTTAGCGTGCGCAGCAGATAGAGTGCCTGCTCTACGCCGAGATGTTCGCTGGCGTGCTGGAGTGCGTTGACGAGAATCTCCGGCTTTCCCTTGTCTATTGCGACGTCGGCGGAAACCTTGGCCATCCAGATGTCCCGGCCCTCGTAGCTCTTGCCGATGGAGAGGATGGTAACCAGGTTCGGATAGGCGATTTCCGTTGCCTTGAGTACCGTGAGCATCTCGGCCGGATCGTGATAGCCGGAGTCCCAGGCCGGATAAGTGGCGGTCTCGGTGGGCATGGTTATGGAACCATCCGAATAGCCGATGACCTCGGCCGCGATGATGTCGCCGATCGAGCCCGCGATGAAGATTCGGCGAGGCATACTCTCGACGAGGCTGTCACGCGTGGCAGTCGGCAACTGATCTCCGTCCTGCGTTAGGAGGATCGGGGCTCGGTCTGCCGCCGCCACGGGAACGGCCGCGAGGCCGCCCAGCTCGGTGACGCCGCTGGTGGCCACAACGCCCGTCGGGGTGGCAAAGAACCGGCTCCTGACTGCCGCCGCCGTGGCGTAGCGATCAGATCCAGATACCCTCTCCACATTGGGGACGATGGCCTTGATCCGCGCTTCGACGTCGGCCGAGATGTCGTCCGAGTTCCCGATGAGGACGACCCGGCGAGGAGTCAAGCGCTTCAGTTCGGCGGCGGTGACGCTCGGCAGCGAACCGGCGGCGACGAGCAGAAGCGGAGCCGCCAGGTCGGCCGCAACTGGACCCGCAACCAGGCCGTTGAAGAAGTTGCCCGAGGAGGCGACCACGACGGTGTCGACGCCCGGCTTGAAGTCCCGTTCGGACAACGCCGCGGCAATGTCCCACGAACTGCCGGCGTCGATGCGTTCCACGCGCAATCCGGGTCCTAGGAGAGACGTGGCGCGGGTGATAACGCTATCGCTGATAACGCCTGCTCCGCCGACCAGGACCAGACGGGTAGGCCGCAGCAGGACAAGCTCGTTGGCCACGTTGACTGGGAGCGAGTCCTTGTCGGTGTAGAGAATTGTCGCCTCGTCGCGCGCCGCCGCGGGTCCGGCCGCTACTGCGTCGGCGTAAGCGGTTCCGGAGACAAGGTAGACGACCCCGACCCCTGCCGATTTGGAAACTTCAGCCGCGATCGACACCGAAACGGCATAGCGATCGGTGCCGTCGTAGCTCACGGGCTGCGGGATGGGGATCGGGGATCCGTACGGGGTCATTGGGATGCCCGCCGCCGCCGGGCTGAAGATGCCGGTGGCGAGGAGGACACCGATGCACAGCGCGGCCGCTCGTCGCCATGCTGCACGGCGAATGCGCACGAAGGAGCCTATCGGTCCTGACAAACGACCTCGGGGTGTCTTGTCGGGACAGACTGCGCCCAGCAATCAGCGGCGACAAGGTTCTCCAGATGGGTATGTCAGAACGTCCCGTCAGCCGAGAGCGTTGCCTCGTGGCCGAGCCGCCAGCCCTAGCCGGGCTCCTTGGGAGCCAGGTCAAATGCGGTTGCCTGCGTCTTCCAGCCGGGGTCACTCGGCGCGCAGGTCGTAGTGGGGTTGCCGGACGAGTCGTAGGCCTCAATCACGCCGTTCTCGTTGAGGATGATTGCACTACCGTCGGCAAGCACCCTTTCCTGGTACTTGCACGCCTGATCGACCACCCGGACTCCATCGCTAGCCGCTCCTCCTTGCCATGGACGACTGCGCCGGAGTGTCGTGCATGACTACTTCCTGAGAGGGTTCGGCAGGGCCGACGACCGCAAGAGACGGACCAATTCATCAGCGCCGGAGCCCGATGTTCTCATGGCCGGCGCGTTCGAAAAGCGCACTCCGACTCCGGTTACGGACGAAATGTCCCGATGCGCAACACCCACACCACAAGCCAGACTGCCGCGATGGCCTTGAAAACCGGGGGAGATTGGATCCGCTCCCACACTCCTGGGAACCGCTTGTGGACCCCCAGTACGAAGAGCAGCGCGGCGATCAGACTGATCGGACCTAGGGGATGGTAGTAGAGACTCTGTCCCAGTTGGCCGTGCATCAAGAAGACCCAGGAGCGGGTCAGGCCGCAGCCGGGGCATGGCAGGCCGGTCACCAGGCGGAATGGACACATGGTGGGGCCATGCTCCACTGTGCCGATGGGGATCACCATCGCGCCAACGAGGGCCAAAGCGGCGAGGATCCGGAAGAGGTTGAGCTCGGACGTTCGGACGGCCGGCCATGTCTTGACAGTCAGCGGGTCAACTCTTCCTGAGCGGGAGACCCTCAGCGTCGCCGAGGTTGCCCGTTGCTATGAGAATGATGTCGATGATCGTCCAGATCCCGCAGCCGCCGCAGGTGATCAGCTTCAGGACGCCGAGCCCGTTGTGGCCGAGGTAGAAGCGGTCGACGCCATACGTTCCGAGAAAGATCGATAGGAGGAGGGCGACCAGCCATTCCTTCCTCGAGATGAGGCCGGGGATCTCCCCGGCGGCGAACCATGGACTACTCCCATCGGCACGACGAATCATCGTTGTGGCCTTCAGGTTCCCAGATCGCGCATGCCCCTGAAGATCGGGCAGGCTGTATGGGCCGTGTTCGCTCCCCATCGATTGAACCATGTACGTATAGCCGTCGTAGGGCCCCACGGTCGCTCCTTCATTCGATTGCTTGTCGATAGGATCGTAGCCCACTGGAGCAGTGTCCTGCGCGCCGGCTGCGTTCCGCAATTTCGTTTCCGGTTGGTTCGCCTGATGGTCTCAAGACGAGACTGACACTTGCCTCGTACGGGAACTTGCATGATCCTGTCGTCGGTTCGGCGCATCTGTCTGGAGGAGATAATCGTGACCACATTGTCGAGTCGTCCGAGCACCGCATTGATGATCATCGATGTCCAGAATGGGGTGGTCGGCGGTGCGTACAGGCGCGACGAAGTCGTGGCCAATATCGCCCGGCTTGTCGAGCGGGCGCGGCTGGAAGGCGCGATCGTGGTTTGGGTCCAGCACTCCGACGATCAGATGCGACAGGGGAGTGAAGCCTGGGAATACGTTCCCGAGTTGGTGCGCCTGGAGTCCGAGCCGCTGGTCCACAAGACCTTTGGCGACTCATTCGAGGGGACGAACCTCGAGTCGGTCTTGGCCGGGGCCGGTATCGGGCGGCTCGTCGTAGCCGGCGCGCAAACCGACGCCTGTATCCGATCCACTATCCACGGCGCCTTTGTGCGCGGCTATGACGTGACCCTGGTCGGGGATGCCCACACAACTGAGGACCAGACCGGGTGGGGTGCGCCGCCGGTGGACAAGATCATCGCCCACACGAACCTCTACTGGCGCCACCAGACGGCTCCCGGCCGGACGGCCCGAGTCGAGGACACAAAGGATGTGATCTTCAACGGATGAGTCGACGTTGCCGTCCGGCCCCAGCCCGGAGGCGATCAAGCGCGCGATCCATGCGATCTGGCCGGACACCGATGCCGTGGAGACGGCCGTCGCGGCCTTCTTTTCGGTTGATCGGGCGAAGCATTGGCCGAATTTCGCCACGCTTGTCACGACGGATGACTTCGACGGCGTCTCGAACCTGTCGCGGCCGGGCGTGTTTCGGCTGAACATTGGGGTGGGACCTGAGACCTTCGGTCGACTGGTTGGCACCATGACCGAGCCGGACTTCGCTGCCCTCGACGTGGTCTTGCCGCACCCGGAATACGCCGGCCAGCACTGGATCTGCATCCTCAATCCCAGCGACGAAACCTTCCGCGACGTTGTCCTGCCGCTGCTCGGTGAGGCGCATGGAAGGCTGGTCGCGAGGCTGGCCGGGACGCGCTCCGAAGCGGGCGGGGAGTAGTGCCGCGGACCTGGCGGCCGTCTCTACCTGGCAGGATGCTCGGCGCTACGGCACGCTTCACAC
Organism: Candidatus Limnocylindrales bacterium; assembly: GCA_036386115.1. Lineage (GTDB taxonomy): Bacteria > Chloroflexota > Limnocylindria > Limnocylindrales > CSP1-4 > Fen-1039. Next base: position 5,278 of record DASVJA010000047.1, on the reverse strand, counting down.
AGAGGCCTGTCGGCCGTTCCCTCTCGGAGGACTTCCTCGTCGATTGTCGCGCCGTCTATGCAGTCGGGGCGATTGTGGTAACAGGCGTTCGGCGTCTCGACAGCGGAGTGATAACTGTTCCAGTCCTTCCGCGCCTCCCGGCCGTGCCGCATCTCTTCCTCGTGTTCGAATTGCTCGCTGCTACCCATGAGCCTGAAAATCCTGTCGCGGCACGTGTAGGGCCCTATCGGGTTTGTGACCCGTGGCTCTCATATTCGACCTGCTCTTCGACGGTCCGTTCGGCAAGTGGCTCAGCCACGAGGCGATCGTCCGGGATGGGCCTGCCGCTCTCGATCGATCTGCCATAGTCGCCGTGCTCGATCCGCTCTTCGGCACGGCAGACGGCCGCCAGCTGCTCGCGGAGTTCGGACGCCAGGGCGATGGAAACCGTCTCCGAGGCTAGTTCGCTGCCACCGTCTCGGTTCTCTCCCGTCTGCTGACGCCGCAATGGCCCGTCGCCGCGTATGTCGTCGGTCTCCCCGGCCAACAGGGCTTCGATTCGGGCGCGCTCGCCTGCGACCAGTCGGCGGGCTCTCAAGTCATCCATTCCCGACTCCAGAGGAAACCGGCGAACCCGGTACGATCAGGACCGAGGAAGTCGACTGGTAGAGGATGGAACGAGCGACGCTCCCAACGAGGAGGCGCTCAAGGCCGCTTTGGCCGCGCGACCCGACAACGATCAGGTCGGCGTTCCAGTGGACTGCCTCTTCGACCAGCCTGTGCGCCGGGCCACCGTCCAGGACCTCGTATTCAACCTGAATGCCGGCCTTCTGCAGCGCGCTCGCAGCTACCCTGGCGAACGTTTCGTGCTGCTCGTGCAGTTTGGCCTTACCCTCACGGTAGGCCTCCTGCAGGGCGTCCACCTGCAACCACGGGTTCCACTGCGGGTCGATATCCGCGACGCTCAGCACCATGACTCGCGCCTTATGGAGGACCGGCCAATGTCGCACGGTCTCCGTCGCGGAGGATGCGCTCTTGGAGCCGTCCACGCCGAGGACGATGCGATCAATCCGGTCGGTTCGTGCGACCAGCACCGGCTGAAGGGCCGATCCTATTACTTCCGCACACACTGACCCGAGCATTGCCGACTCGAATGGCCCGCGGCCACGACTGCCCAGCACGATCAGGTCGGCATGGCCGGCCGCAGCTCGATCCAGGATTGCAGTTGCGGCTCGTTGGCGCAGGACGTGCGTTTCGACCGAGATGTCTGGGGCATCGAATCGCCGCGAGACGCCGGCGACCATACGTCGTGCTTCCGCTTCCAGCGCGTCTTCGGTCTGCTGGACGACATCCGCGGCCACAACCATCCCGGGTATGCCGAAGAGGCTCCCCGTCCCGGGATAGGCGGTCAGGACCTCGACGATGCTGCCCATCGGCCAGGCCAGATTCGCCACCAGAGACGCCGCGCAGTCGGATGATGTGGAGCCGTCGACTCCGAGCAGAACTCGCATCAGAAACTCCCGCGCCGGTTTCGCATTCCTTGCACGCCCAGAGGTCCGGGGGCTCAATGCTAGGACCCTGGGCCCAGGCGGCATGAGGGGGAAATTGCGGCATGGAAGCGACGACGAGGGGGCGCGGAGCTAGTTAGGCGACGGCTCGCTCGTCGTTCTCTGTGTGGTCACGAACCGCGGCCGGGGCCTCGGTACCGCGCGACCGCAGAACCTGTTCGATGGGGACCGGACGGCCGAAGAGATATCCCTGGCCATAGGTAACGCCGAGGCCCCGGAGGGTCGCCAGTTCCTGTTCCGTCTCCACACCCTCGGCCACCAGCGCGGAGTCCGTCTCCACGGCGAATGTCACCATGCTCGAAATCAGTGCCCGGCGGGCCGGATCCGCGTTCACGCCGCGAACAAGCGTTATGTCCAGCTTCACGATCTCAGGGCGAATCTCCAAGATGTGGTGCAGGCCGGCATAACCCGCGCCGGCATCGTCGACCGCGACGCGTACGTGACCACGGAAATGGTCCAGTGCGGCACGAAGGACCGCATAACTCTCGACCTGGACTTGCTCGGTGATCTCGACGACCATGTTGCGGGTGGAGGCCTCGAGGATCGCGACCAGCGGCAATACTGCCGTTGCCAGGGCAGGGGAGACGTTGATGCTCAGATACGCCTCGGAGGGGAGGAATGCAGCATCCTCCTGAGCCGCCCTCAAAGTGGCGACCTCGAGTCGAACTCCGACTCCCGCAACGGCGGCGTCTGCAAACCAGAGATCTGGGCGACGACCATCGGCGAACCGTGTGAGCGCCTCGTAGCCGACGGTCCGTCCGGACTGCAGCTCGATGATCGGCTGGAACACTGAGTGGAACTCTTTATTGGCGATGATCGCCTCGACGCGGCACTGGATCTCCTCAAGCCGACCGCGCTCGCAGAGCATAGGACCCAGAAGCGCACCGGCGACTAGTCCGAACTCACGGGCGGTGCTGAGCCGCTCGGCCACAACGGACTTGGAGGGCTGGCCGTACGAGCCCAGGGAGATCACGCCCAGGGTGCCGTCCTTCCAGATGAGCGGCGCGTGGACCACGCAGGTGACCTCCGGCCCGAAGATGCCCTGCTGCGTCGGGGTTGTGTCGGGTCGTCGGGTCTCGATCCATGGGCCGGCCTCGGCGCGGTCGTGGAGTTCATGGCCTCGGTCCAACGGGAAGACGCCGGTGATGCCACGCGGGACTTCCTTCATGTGCGTGGCGCCAAGCAGAACGGCCTGTCGGTCGGGCATGAAGCCGACCAGGATCGCCGAGTCGATGCCGTCTATGGCCAACGCTTCGCGGCAGACGTGGTCTGATGTCTCTTCTGCCGTCGCGGCGACCTCAAGGCGTGACAACGAGCGCAGGACGGCCTCTCGAGCCCGAAGCTCCCGTTCCAGCTTTGCCGAGGAGTCGAGCTGGGCGGCCCTGGCCCTGCGTTCGTCTCGCGTCAGGAGCATCTGGCGGGTCAGTGTCAGGGCCGCGACGACGCCGACGCCGACCCTAAGCGCCTCGGATTGCGTGGAATCGGCGGGCCAGAAGATCAGCATGGCCATGCACACGGCCGCAGCGATCGGGGGCAGCACGTCCACGAATATCTGTCTGGCATGCTGCCGTTGCGCCGGGCGGGCAGGGATCTCCTTCCATGTTGCGGCCCCGTAGGCACAGAGCAGGAGGCCCGCGCTGAAGGCATAGTCGGTGGGGGCGACCATCGGCATGTTGGCCGATCCCGACTGAGCCTGGGACGCGATCTGGAACCCTACCATCGAGACCCCGGCGAGACCGAGTCCCGTCAGGATCCCGAACGGCCCGTTTAGCCGGAGAGGGACGCCGCGGTCCAGCAAGAAGAGGGAGGCCGCAATGGGACCCGCGAACGCAATCGTGCCTGCCACTGCGTTGCTGAGGTCGCCGATTGTCAAGCTGGCTGTTGGTGCGGCCCTGTTCCAGAGGAGCCAGACTATCGTCATTGAGGCCGACAGGAGGACGGCAGTGTCCAGGGTCACGCGAACCAATACGGACTTCGGTGTGGATACGAATATCCCTCGGCCAAGGCAGATCATGGCGATTCCGATAGCCAGGGCGACGAGGGCGTCCCCGATGATTGCCCACGTTGCCCTGTCGCCGGGCAGGGCCCAGGCAAGCACGGCAGCTCCGGCGAGAGCGCTGGCGACGCCGATCCACTTCGAGACGAATTTGCGATCCGACGAGGCATGTCGGCTCTGCCGATTGGCGCGGACCAGAATGAGGATGCCGAGCCCTGCCATCCCGACCTGCTGTGCGGTATCGATGGCCAGCCCGATGCTGCCGCCGATGAGAAACACCGGGGCCACGGTCGCCAGGGACGCAGCAGCACCCAGCAGCACCGCCTTTCTGACCGGGAGCGTCTCGAGGTATCGCTTCACTTGAGCGCAGTTCTCCCACCGATGTCTGTTCAGATACCAGCGTCGCCGATCATGCCGCGACGACCGGACTCCGCGCTGCCTTGCTCAGGGTTTGCCCCTACGCTGGGAGTCGGTCGGTTCAGGTCGGTTGTTGAGGTTGCGCTTCAGTTGGGCGCTTACCAGAGCTACGTCTCCGCAGGCGTGGCGACGGTGGCGTGCGCGGACTCATCAGGAACTGACCTACAGCTAGCCCGTCACCGGCAGCGGGATGGGTTGAGCCGGCGCCACCACCACGGGGATGGACGTGGGCGCGTCGTCGCGGTCGAGTTGGTACCGGACCGTGTCGTCCACGCGGCGCACGTACCTTTCGATCAGGGTGGCGACGGCCAGGCCGAAGTCCCGGGCGAAGAGATCCGCGATCTTGCGGGCATAGGTGTCGATGGCGCCCGACTCCCCCATCGATTTGGGCTACGACATCTGACCAGGTGAGGCGCCGGACTTGCCTCGATGGTGCCTGTTGGCGCCCAACGCGCGGGGTCAGGGGAGGATGTTCACCAAGCAGGTGGGGCCGCCGTCGGCGAGCGCAAATTCGTCCAATTCGAGTTCGTGAACGGGCATTCCGATTCCATGTAGGAGCCAGGCGGCGGTCGGGTTACGCGAGTCCAAGAAGGCGTGCCCGCCGAGCGCAAGCACATTGGCTCCCGAGAGTTCGTCGTCGGGGAGCAGGAGACGGCGTATCTCGTCGGCCGGCGCGGCGTCGGGCCCGGCTGCGTCGAGCGAGGCGAAGCCGGCAGCTGTCCCGATGAGTGTCTTCGCATCCAGGACGGTGACGGCCGTCGCGAGATGGAGCCGATTCGCCACCGGGCAGAGAAAAGTCCGGTATCCGAGCGATCGAGCCGTGTCGGCGAGGGTCTGTGCGCCGAAGGTGTTGGTCCGGCCGCTCAGGCCGATGGCCAGGCGGTCGCCGAATACGATCACATCGCCGCCCTCCAGCGTTCCGGGATCGTCCACCGACACCAAGGTTGTTCCCACCGGCATGCCGGCAACTGCGGCCCGACGAACGGTTTCGACTTCGAGGCGCCGTGAGGCGAGGGCGGGTCGCGCCACCACTATTGCGGCCGCCTTACCCGGAAGAACGGGAGCCAGGGCGAGCAGCGCGTCGGAGACGAACGTGGCATCGGGGAGAGCCGGTTCCTCGGCAAGACGGAGGAGAGGCAGACCTGCACCCTCGAGGGCCGCGCAGAAGGCCACGTGCTGCGCCTTGGCGCGCGGCACGTCGATCCGGTGACTCTCCGGATTGGTCGAGATCGCGTCGCGAAAGGCGGCGCCGGGGGACCGAACGATGACAAGCATCGGGGAAGCGTAGCGGGTTGAGAACGTTAGGGTCATAAGGCCT
>DASVJA010000046.1:0-2087 GCA_036386115.1 Candidatus Limnocylindrales bacterium | reverse complement strand
TTGCCGGTCATCCCGACCGCGCCGATACGCTGCCCGGTGTAGACCCGCTGCCCTACGCGCACCGACCAGGAGTGCAGGTGGTTGTAGGTCGTATATAGACGTTCCCCAACCATGACCCAGATTACGTTGCCGCCGCCGTTGAAGCCGCGGTTGCCCACAAATATCACCGTACCGCTGATGGCTGCGTATACGGGTGTGCCCTGCTTGGCCTCGATGTCGATGGCGCGGTGGCCCGACCAGAAATACTGGCTGATGTAGTTCTTGCCGCCTACGGGCCAGAACCAGCCGCCGGGCGCGCGGTACGCGACTTGCGCCTTGGTCTTGGGCAGAGCGCCGCCGGTTGCTCCGGGGATGATGATCGTCTCCCCGACGGTCAGCGTCGATTCGGGGAGGTTGTTGGCGTCGATGATGTCCTGGGCCTGGATCCTGTACTGCTTGGCCAGGGCGGAGAGGGTCGTCTTCGTCCCGACCTTGACCAGCAAACCATCCATCGGAGGAATGGTCAGCTTCTGTCCGACACGGATCGAGGCCGCGTTCGGAAGCTGCGTCTTGTTGGCCCAGAAGACCGTGGAAGTAGCCAGTCCGTACTTATTGGCAATGCCGCCGAGAGTGTCGCCGCCCCTCACCGTGTAGGTCTTCAGGAGCGCCTTTGCGTCCGTCCCGACGCCGGGGTTCTGGAGAGTGTTGGAGATCGATCCGTCGCCGAGGTAGAGGTCGTTGCGATCCTGGGCTACCAGACCGTCGCCCTCGCCGAACTGGGCGAGCGGGGCAACGACTGCGGATGAAGCCCGGGGAGTGGTCCTGGCATTGGCCGACACCGAACCGCCCGATGGAAGCGTGCTCGCCAGCGCCGCAGCCACCAGAAGAGCGCACAGGGCAACCGGGACCAGACGGTCCAACCCATTCTTTCGAGCCGTGTGGGCGGCCTCCTCGAAGAACCGGGTGAACCGGTCTACCCCTTCGGGTGTGGCGGGGCGATCAGCCGACGCCGGCTGGGCCAGGCGCTCGAAAAATCGCTCGATTCCGGTCGGTGACTGAGGCAATACATGACTCCGGCTGGGGGACGGCTCCAGCGATTGTGTCGGGAGTCCGTGAGGGTTGGCCTCACCCTACCAGAGGAGGCTCGGGAGTGGCAAACCTTCTTGGGGTAAAGAAGGGTTAAGGTTTCGACTAAATCCACCTCCGATTCCGATCTCCGGCGCGCTTTGGGGCGATACTAGGCCGGCAGATCCGGAAATCAGAACGCCAACATCCGCCTCCGGTATTCCGGACCGTCGCGTTGGCCGCGAGAGGCATGACGTGAAAATCGGTCTCCAGATCCCATCATTCAGCTGGCCCGGCGGCGACGCCGCGATAGGCACGACGCTCGCCCGGATAGCCGCCGACGCCGACGCCGCGGGTTTCGACTCCCTATGGGTCATGGACCATTTCTTCCAGATCCGCGGTGTTGGGAAGCCCGAGGAACCGATGCTGGAGGGCTTTTCGGCCCTCGCTTTCATGGCCGCACACTCGAAATCGGCCACCCTCGGACTCATGGTCGGTGGGATCCACTATCGACAGGCGGCGCTGTGGGCCAAGGCCGCCACGACACTGGACGTGCTGAGCGGCGGACGCTCGTACTTCGGAATCGGCGCGGCCTGGAACGAGGAGGAAAGCCGCGGCCTCGGCTTCCCCATGCCGCCGCTGGGCATCCGTTTCGAGATGCTCGAGGAGACGCTTCAGATCGTCCATTCCATGTGGCAGGGCGAACGCGGCTCCGGAGAAGGGTTCGAGGGACGCCACTACCAGGCCGAACGGCTGCTCAATTCGCCTCAGGTCCTGAGCCGGCCGCATCCCAGAATCATCATCGGCGGCGGCGGCGAGCAGAAGACATTGCGATTGGTCGCGAAGTACGCCGACGCCTGCAACATCTTCGGCGGCCCGGATCAGCTGAGCCACAAGTTCTCGGTCCTGCGCGACCGTTGCAGTGAGATCGGCCGGCCGTTCGGGGAGATCGAGCGCACCAACCTCCAGAGCGTCGACCTCAGCCGCGAGACTCCGGCTGAGGTGGTCGCCCGGTTCGAGATTCTCGCCGGCGTCGGCGTCCA
>DASVJA010000045.1:0-5096 GCA_036386115.1 Candidatus Limnocylindrales bacterium | reverse complement strand
GTGGAGTCGACGCCTTGGCGCGTCGTCATGAGCCGCGTGGTGTCCGTCACGATCTGGAGCATGTCCAGGTCGCCGGTCACGATCGTCGTCTCGATGCCGCCCCGCGAATCCAAATCGCGGGTGATCGTGCCGATGACGTCGTCGGCCTCGTAGCCGGCCATCTCGAAGACAGGGATGCGCAGCGCCGCAACGACCTCGCGGACCTTGGGGAACTGCGATCGCAGGTCGTCGGGCATGGGTGTCCGGGTGGCCTTGTACTCGGCGAATTGCTCGTGGCGGAACGTTGGTCCCGGAAGGTCGAAGCAGGCCGCGACGTATTCCGGACGGACGTCCTGGATGCCGCGCAGGAGGATGCTGCAAAAACCGAACACGGCGTTGACCAGCTCGCCCTTGCTGGTGGTCAGCGGCGGCAGCGCGTGATAGCCCCGGTAGATGAGGCCGTTGCTGTCGAGCAGCATGAGGCGGGTCATGTGGGCCTCGATCGGTTGGTCTCCGGCGGCGGCAGGGGCCGGCCGGTCAAGTCTACCCGGCCCCCGGAGCGGACGGGTATCGGTCGGCGGCCGGGGACTAGGAGCGCGGGCGGCGGCGGCTGAGAGCCGCGGGCACGAGCAACACGCCGAGCCCGATCACGAACAATGCTCCAAACCCGAACAGCCACACCAGGCGGGCGTCCATGCCGCCCCGATCCGTATGTTGGTTGTTGGAGAATCGGCCGGTTGCGCCGTCGGCGGCAGATCCGGCCCCCGAAGCGGCGCTCCCACTCCAGGCCACAGGTCCCTCCGCGATGTAGCTCGATGCGGCCGGCACGGGCGCAAAGGAAGCGGCGGCCGCCCCCGCCGGCGCGGACTCCGCCGGCGCGGGCTCCACCGGCGGCGCGGCCGTGGCGGACTTACCACCTCCGGTGCCAGAAACGGCCACGGGGCGATCCGTGGCGGTCTGCGCAGCCGCCATCGCCGCCTGGGTCGCGGCCGGTACCGCGCCGGACGGCAAGGACAGGTCGGCGGCCGGGCTGGCGGCGGCGCCGAACTGCGGTGCAGAGGCCACGCGGCCCTGGGCGTTCCAGGTGTCGTAGGCAAGGTTCGTCGAGGTGGGGCCGCTGCTCCCGAAGACCGACACGGCGCCGGTGACCACGATTCCAACGAAACCGAGCGCGGCCACGGCGCCGCCCAGCGACCGGCGCAAACCGGCGAAGGTCCACCCCGCGGAACGTGCCCGGCGCAGACGAGTCGCATCGGCCTCGGTCAGGCTGAAGTCGCGCGGCCGGACCGGAACAGGCATTGTCGAAGTCGCGGCGGCGATCGACCCCAGGTCCGCAAATAGGGCCGCGCAATCCGGGCACGCGCCCATCAGCTCCACGGCGGTCTCGCGCTCGGAGTCGCCGACGTCACCGCCGAAAAGGCGGGCGATCAGCAGCTCGTCGTGAGCGGCGTGCGCGGCGGAAGCGGTTCGATCCATCACGGTCCTCAGACGGTCTCAGCCATGGAACAGTTCCCGATCGGGCCCAAGTGCGTTACGCAAAGCCAGACGGCCCCGATGAATGCGCGACTTCACCGTCCCGACCTCCACGTTCATGATCTCGGCGATCTCCGCGTAGTCATAGCCGTCCACATCGAAAAGGACGATGCAATTGCGCTGTTCGAATGGCAGGCCGTCCAGAGCACGGGCCAGCGCCCTGGACCGCTCCAGGTTCAGGGCCTTGGCCTCGGGCTCTTCATCCCTGCCGGCGGGCGGCTGCCACGTCTCGTCCTCGAAATCGGGATACGGCTGGCTCGGCCGGCGGCGGCGCGCGCGCTGCAGGTCCATCGCGCCGTTGATGGCTATCCGGCCCAGCCAGCTGCGGACGCTGCCGCCCCGGAACGAGGCCAGGTTCTTGTAGGCACTGAAGAACGCTTCCTGGACGACGTCGGCGGCCTGGTCCCGATCCGGCACCAGCCGATACACGAGGGCGTAGAGATGGTCCTGATGACGCGTGACGATCTGGTTGAACGCATCCAGTCGGCCCCGCAGCGCCTCCTCGACGAGGGCCATGTCGACACCCTGGCCGAGCGCGTCGGCCCGACTCGCCTCGTCCGACTTCACGCCGATCGCTGCCTGCCCGTCAGCCACTCTCTCGTCCACGAACCCTCTTGCCCGTTGCGCATCGCGGCTGGGCCGCGGCGGCGCGAGGATAGCACGGGCGAGGGCCCAACCATGCTCCAACGCTGCCGCGCGTCACCCGCAAGCGCCGCAGGCTGTACCATGCCCGCCGGACCGTGCCGACGTGGCGGAACTGGCATACGCGCTCGACTCAAAATCGAGTGGCCGTGAGGTCATGCGGGTTCAACTCCCGCCGTCGGCACCAACCCTCTCGACAACGCCCGATTCATGCTCAGATCGGGCTAGAAGCCGTCCGATTTGGACGGTTCGCGACGCAATCCGGCGGAGACAGGAACACCCTCGGCTGCCTGCCGGTCGGACACCCCGGCGACCGCGACCCTTCCCGTCAGTCCGGCCTCCCCGAGCGTGTTCTCCACGAAATGCGCCATGCGGTCGGTCCACGATGGCCACGGCATCCACCTTGCCGCCATTCTGGCTCAGGATCGCCGCCATCTCCTGCTGCGCCAGAGTCCAGTCCCAATTGGGGGTTTCGACCGTGGCGACGATCTTGATGTCGCCCCGGTCGATGGCGGGCTGCAAGATCTCCCGGATGCCCGACGCAATTAGGTCGCTCTCCGGTGCTCTGGAGTGTGAATCCGTCCGCTCACGTTTGGCTCCCGCACTGAGGGCTAGCCGGACACGGTCCCGGACGCGGATGACGATGGGGTCGGCACCGGCCCGGTCTGGCAGGCAGGCGGGGCGAAATCGGGCGTGAAGGTGGCATCGCCGCAGATCCACCGCCGCCAGGTCGGGCCGGACTGGATGACGATACCGATGTTGTCCTTCGTGATCGCTACCGGCGCGAGCAGGATCGCCTGCATCGGATCGCCGCCCGGCCAGGTGACCGAAACGCTCCCGGCAACATTCGTGATGCCCGGGTCGCGGCACAGGGCGATTGCGGCTTCGACAATCCCATGGGCAGTCCGCTCCAGGTTCCCCCAGACTTCGACCGTCTGCCTGCCCTTCAACACGTTGACCAGGCCATCCCAGGATGAATACGATCCCCCGGCAGCAACCGCGACCTTGCCCGTAAGCCCGGCCTCCTCGATCGCCTCCGCCACACCGCTGGCCATACCGTCGCTCTCGACCACCACGGCATCAACGCTGCCGCCGTTCTGGCTCAAGATCGTCGCCATCTCCTGCTTGGCCACATCTGCCTGCCACCAGTGGGTATCGACGCTGGCGACAATCTTGACGTCGCCCCGATCGACGGCAGGCTGAAGGATCTCCTCGATGCCGGCCGCGATCATGTCACTCTCCGGAGTCGTGGAGGGGTCGCCCTTGATGACGGCGTAGGTGCCCCTGGGCTTGACGGCGAGCAGTGCCCTCGCCTCTTGCCGACCTTGTTCGACCGGGTCGAAGGCGACGTACAGCGTCCTCGCATGCAGGATCGGCTGAAAGAGCGCGATGACCGGGACCCCGGCCTTGATGGCTCGCTGGACGGCCGGCAGGTAGGCGCTCTCGACGCCGGGATTGACGATGATCACGCTCGCTCCGTCCGCGACGAACCTGTCGATCTGGTCCGCCTGGGCCTGCGGATCGGCCTTGGCGTCATCCTCCATGTACCCGACTCCGGCAGCGGGAATGTCGTACGCCAATGTGGGTTGTTCCAGGTCCATGTGACCTGCCTCGCCCCACCACGAGGTCGCCACGACACAGCCCCGTACATTGCCCCTCCGGGTCGCTGTCGGCGAGGGCCCTTGACTTCCCGGGCCACTGGAGTTCGAGGGCCCGCACGCGCTCGTCAACCCGCCCGCAAGCACGCAGGCGAGGATCAGGCGAGGGAGTCTGCCGGAAGTCGAAACGCGGATCTGTCTGACCACTGTCAGTTCCCCCAATGGAGCGACTGATCCGGATTCACGGTTGACCTGACCCCGACGGCGACGCCACCGGCCCAAGCTGGCAAGCGGGCGGCAGAGGGACCATGTGGGCGCTGTCGCCGCAGATCAGCTGCCGCCAATACATGCTCGTCGTGATGGCGACATCGATGTTGTCCCTGGTGATCGTGACCGGGGCAACCAGGACCGCGCGCATAGGGCCAAGGCCCGGCCAGGTGACCGAGACGCTGCCTTCGACCTTCGCCATATCCGGGTCCTTGCAGAGCGCCACGGCCGCTCGAGCGACTGCGGCGGCACGTCGCTCCGGGTTGGCCCAGACCTCGACCGCCTGCCAGCCCTGGTTGACGCCGATCAATCCGCTTCCTTCTCCAACACCGGCGACAGCAACCTTGCCGGCAAGTCCCGCATCCTCGATCGCCCCCCGGATGCTGTACGGGATGGTCTCCTCCACCGCGGCGACCGCATCCAGGCTGCCACCGTTCTCGCTGAGGAGCGTCTGCAGCTTCTGGCTGAACTGACCGAAATCCATCCATGGCAGTTCGATCGTGGCGAGCTTGACGTCACCCCGGTCGATGGCGGATTGCAGGGTCTCTTTGATGCCCGAGATCAGGGCACTGAGTTCGGGGTTGTCGGGTCGACCCGTGATGATGGCGTAGTTGCCCCTGGGCTTCGCCGCCAGCAGCGCCTTCGCCTCCTGCCGACCTAGTTCACCCGGGTCGAAGGCGACGTACAGCGAGGGGACATCGACGCGCTCCAGCACAGCTATGACGACGACCCCGGCCTTGATGGCTCGCTGCAACGCCGCCAGATAGGCCTGATCGGCTCCTGGCTGCACAACGATGACTCGCGCTCCCGCCGCTACGAGCGCGTCGATGTCGTGGGCCTGTTGGTCCTCATAGCTATTTGCGTTCTTGGAGATATACGTGCCCCCGGCGCCGACGACGGCCTTCTGAAGCGCCGGATCGTCATATTCACCGATCTCTCCATCGTTGATGTTGCCCCAGGACGCCCCCACGATGCAGCCGGCCGCGCCGGCGGGCCGAGTCGCCTTTGGTGAGGGCGCGGGAGTCTGCGAGGGCGGCGGACTCGATGTGGCGCACGCAGCCAACGACGCGCACGCAA
>DASVJA010000044.1:0-4511 GCA_036386115.1 Candidatus Limnocylindrales bacterium | reverse complement strand
GACCAACCCGGCGCCGAGCAGCTGCTCTAGCACAGACCAGCCGGCGCCCTCGATATCCATCCCGCCGCGGCCGGCGAAATGGGCTAACTCCTGCGCCAGGCGGGCCGGGCAACGCGTATTGGGACAGTAGTAGCGGACCGCGCCTTCGTCCTGAACGACACCCGTCCCGCAAACCGGACAAGCCGCCGGCATCTCGAACTCTCGCTCGTTACCGGTTCGCCGCTCGGGGATCGACCGGACCACTTCCGGGATCACATCGCCGGCCTTCTGCAGCACGATCCAGTCGCCTATCCGCAGATCCTTACGCCGCACCTCGTCCAGGTTGTGGAGTGTGGCGCGGGATACGGTCGAACCGGCGACCTTAGCCGGGCGCATGTGCGCCACCGGCGTCAGCGTCCCGGTCCGGCCGACATACGGCACGATGTCCTCGAGAACCGTTTCGACTTGCTCGGGCGGGAATTTGTAGGCGATCGCCCAGCGCGGAGCGCGAGCGACCATTCCAAGTTGCTCCTGCTGGTCGAAGCTATCGACCTTCACGACCACGCCGTCGGTCTCATACGGCAGGTTGTGGCGCTTCTCGCGCCATTCTTCGAGGAACCGGCAGACGCCGTCTATGTCCAGGCCCTCAGCCCGATCCGGGTTGACCGGCAAGCCGAGGGCGGCCAGGCGCGCAAGCGCCTCCGACTGGCTGGCGACCGCTGCCGCCGCCGACGGCCCGCCCGGCACGTCCTCGATGAGCTGGTACGTCCACGACGATAGACGCCGTTCGGCAGTTACTTTCGAGTCGATCTGGCGAAGCGAGCCCGCGCCGCTGTTTCGCGGGTTGGCGTAAGTGGGCAGGCCGCGCTCCTCGCGGTCGGCATTGATTCGTGCGAACTCGGCCTTAGGCATGAACACTTCGCCGCGCACCTCAACCGCGGCCGGCTCGCGAAGTCGCTCCGGCAGCACCGCGATCGTCCGCAGGTTGGCAGTCACGTCCTCGCCCGTGGTTCCGTCGCCGCGCGTCGCGCCCTGAACGAAGCGTCCTCGCTCATAGCGGAGTGAGATCGCCAGGCCGTCGATCTTCAGCTCGGCAACGTATCGGAGATCCGGGGCCGACTCTGGCGCAGCAGGCAGCCCAAGCCCGCGACGCACTCGCTGGTCGAAGGCTCGCAATTCGGCTTCATCGAACACGTTTCCGAGCGATAGCATCGGCCGGACGTGGGTGACCTCGCCGAACTGGCCCGTCGGAGCAACGCCGACGCGCTGGGTCGGCGAATCGGGCGTGACCAGCGCCGGAAATGCCGTCTCCAGGGCGACGAGCTCGCGCATGAGCTGGTCGTACTCGGCGTCGCTCAGCTCCGGGGCGTCGGAGACGTAGTAGAGCTCGTTGGCTCGGCGGATGATCGGAACCAGTTCACCGTGCCGGCGGCGTCCCCCATCCTCGCCGAGCGCGCGGGCATCTTCGACCGCCTCGGATGCAACGGGCAACCCAACGGCCTGTTCTGCCGGCTCGGTCATGCGGAGATCCTCCTCAGTTTGGCGACTGAGTGATTCTCGCCGATTCCGGGTCCGTTGCCCAGGCAGTCTCGTAGCGCGCCGCCCAGAACCTAGCCCTGGTGGTCGTCATCCACTCGACGATGATGATGCTGCGGCATCTCCATCACGTAGTCCATGACCCTGCTGAACGTGGCTTCTGCCAGGCCGATCACGGAGTCGCCTCCGCCGTAGTAGAGGGAGAGCCGGTCGGCAGCCTCGTCCAGGACCCATCCATTCGGGAAGACGACCTTGTCGACGTCGCCGACGACTTCGTAGGGCACAGTCGGAGCCATGACCCACTCAGCGGATCGCCGCAGCACGATTTCCGGGTGCTCAAGATCCAGCAGGGCCAGCCCGACTCGATATATCGGTCCGGAAGCTGTGCCGTGGGCGCCGTGATACAACATCAGCCAGCCCTCGGATGTCTCGAGAGGCGGCGGCCCCAGGCCGATCTTGCCGGCGTCCCACCAGGCCCCTTCGCGGGCTTCGAGAAGCACGGTGTGGTCGCCCCAATGCCGCAGGTCAGGCGAGTAGGAGATCCAGATGTGGGCCGGGCCCATCAGCGGTGCCGGGCGGTGGATCATCATCCAACGACCGTCGAACAGGCGCGGGAAGAGAGCCGCGTCCTTGTCGTCCGGGGGCATGACCGGCCCAAGGCGGCGCGCAGTCCGGAAGTCCTTGGTCATTGCCAGTGAGACGAGCGGACCGCGGTTGCTGTAGGCCGTGTATGTGATCGCCCATTCTTCGCGTTCCGGGAGATACACGAGGCGCGGATCCTCGCAGCCCCAAATCTCTTCGGGGTGTGCCGGATCCGGGGCGAGGAGCGGAGCATCGTCGACACGCCAATCCCCCACTCCATCGGCGCTGCGAGCGACATAGAGCATCGAGATTCCGCGCAAATCCTCGACGCGCGTCAGCAGGACCGTCTCGTTGCCAACACGTGCCGCGCCGGGATTGAAGATCGAGTTCGCGGGGATGGGCAAATGATCCGCGGTGAGGATCGGATTTGACGGATGTCGGACGAAAAGGTGTCTGCCGCCTCCTTCGTTCATGAGTTGGTCCTCCGGTCTGCATTGGGCTCGCCTGTCGGGCGAAGAGCTCTCATCTGTTCGAGCGTTGTCAGCCACATCAAGGTGGACTCGGCCCCCTGGTTCTCGCTGCGGCCGGTCGCCGATAAGCCGTCGGAGCAGGCGCCGCGAGCGGGATCCGCCATCGCGATTCCAACGTCGTTATCGCCGAGGAACCAACCGTAGGCTGCTTCGGCGGCGTCGAGGTAGCGTCGCCGCCCGGTCGCGCCGAAGGCCGCCGCAGCGGCCGACACCATGGTGGCGGCCTCGATCGGCTGCTGGTCGAACCGGCTTCGCCGGCCACGTCGGTACCACCAGTTGCCATTTCCTATCGGGGAGAAGGAGCCATCATCGGCGGACTGGACATCGATCAGCCAGTCCAGCACGGCGCAACCTCGGGCAACCAGGCTCATGTCATCGAGGCGCATGCCGGCCACGATGAGGGCGTGCGGCACGAGGGCGTTTTCATAAGTAAGGACCGGCTCCGGCCATGGCCACTCCAGGAGGGCGGCGGCACGGCGGTCGACTTTGGCATCGCTTGGCAGGGCGACGAGACGGCCCGGCTTAGGAACGGGTAGCTCATCGGGCATTGCCTGCTTCGCGTCGAACGAGGCGACAAGGCGACTGGTCGATAAGTCGAGAAGCGAATCGGCCGGCAACCCGGCTGCGACGGCCGCGTCACAGGCCAGGATGACGGCGGCCTCAGGACGCAGCGCGGTGAAAGTGGCCGCCGCCGGAATTGTTCGAACGAACAGATCGCCCGCCCACTGGGAGAATTCCGTGTCCCGCATCTCGGCCATGACTGCGGCCAGACCAACCATAGCCCGGGCGTGGCAGTCCTCCGATGCCTCATTCGCGAGCCAGTCGCCCTCGGCCGTTCGCATGTTCAGGAACCGGCCCGAGGACGCATCGAACCCGTCACTCAGGAATTTCAGAGAACGCCTGATGCCAGCATCCAATTCGGCCGTTTCACCCGCTCGCCGATGCAGCATGTCGACCACCAGCGCTCTGGCGACGTCGTCGGTGCAGTAGCCGAAGGCCGGGTTCGGCCGGGAACCCTTGGCGTGCTGCCACATCCCGATGTCGTCGCTCATCTCCGCCAGATGGACTCGACTGATTGGGTAGAGGGGCCGAACGGACTTCCCGCCCTCTGTCTTCGCGGCGATATCGGCCGGCCGGTCCGGGCGACCCCGCCGGGCGGTATCAGGATCCAACAAGACCGGCCCCGACCTCTTCGCGGATTACGCCGACGGGAACAGCTGCCCGTCCTGCCACCCGGTCGAAGATATCGCGATACCTTCCGCCAACTTCGGGCCAGATCATCGTCCGGCTGAAGTCGTAGGCTCGCCGGCCGAACTGGTTACGCAAATTCGCGTCCCGGATCAATTCGCTCAACGACTCTGCCAGAGCGCCGGAAGAGATCGACTCCACCAGCCTGCCGCGACCCGCCTCGAGCATCTCGACCGCATACGCGTAACGCGTGGACACGCAGGCCTTGCCCGCGCTCATCGCGTAGGCCAGCGTCCCCGAGACGATCTGATCCATGTTCGGGTACGGCGTTACGAATATGTCCGCGGCCGTGAGCCAGGTTCCAAGCTCCGCCCTGGTCACGAAGCGATCCACGAATATCACGTGATTGGCGACCCCAAGCTCCTGGGCAAGCAGGGTCAGCTTGGACCGATAAGCCTCGCCCTCGTTGCGGAGCAATTCCGGATGGGTCGCGCCGAGGATGACGTAGTAGGCATCGGGGCAGGTCTTCACAACTGCCGGCATGGCCTCGATGACGGACTCAAAGCCCTTACCGGGCCCAATCAGTCCGAAGCTCAGGATCATCGGTGCAGTCTCCATGCCAAGCCGAGGCTTGACCGAATCCGGTGCCACCAGTGGCAGTTGAGGTACTCCATGTGGCACGACATCCAGCAGATC
>DASVJA010000043.1:0-4825 GCA_036386115.1 Candidatus Limnocylindrales bacterium | reverse complement strand
GCCGCCGGCGGCGGCATGGGGGCGGGCCGGAGTCCGCGGCTGATGCTCGCCCTCGGGCTGGCCTTGACACTCGCGGGCGGGTGCACGGTTTGGCTTTCGACCGTGCCGGCGGTGTCGGCCGTGGGCCTCCTTCTCGGCGGTCTGGGCGTGTCGGGTCTGTTCCCGGTGGGGCTGAGCGTCGCTCTACAGGCCGCCCCGGAGGCGCAGTTGCAGGCCTCCGCCCGCGTCACGCTCGCGTCCGGCGCCGCGATTCTACTGGCGCCTTCGGCCCTGGGCCTCGCAGCCGATGCCGTCGGCGTCGTCGGGGCCTGGGCGATCATCCCGGGGCTGGCGATTGCGGCGATGACGGTCGTGGCGACGATGCCGTCGGGCCAGCCCCTTCCCGACGTCCTGCCCGACGTCCTGCCCGACATCGTCATGGACGCGAAGCTCGAGATGGACGCCACGCTCGAGGTCGCCTCGTAACGACGAAACCCGGCCGCGCGCCCGCCTTCTGTAATCCCTGTCAGATCCGCGACACACGGATCGATCGCGGGTCACTGACAATGGTGTCCGCCAGACAACCAGTGTTAGAGGTCGGACGGTCATGCGCGAGGGGACTCTCACTGGGCCGCCGGTCGCCATCGACATCGCCACACGAAGTGGCGAGACCCTGGTCGAGCTGCTGGATCTGGCGGTAGCCCGCAACCCCGAAGGCCCGGTCTTTGTCATGCCGCGCGGGTCCGGACTCGAGCACTGGACGTACGCGGAGCTGAACAAGGCAAGCCTTCAGGTAGCCGCCACGCTGTCGGCGCGCGGGGTCTCGGCTGGTGATCGGGTTGTCACGTGGGCCGCGAACGACCCCTGGTTGGTAGCGGCCTATTTCGCCGTCTGGCGCTTGGGGGCGGTGATCGTGCCCCTGGATCTGCGCATGGCTCCGGAGGTTGCGGTTCGCATAGGGCGAGCTGCAGAGCCAGTCCTGACGTTGGCCGGCCCCGACGTCGCCGCTTCATCGGCCGCCGCCTTGGGCGTACCGGTCATGCGCATCGACGCCGCGACGCTCACTGCGGAGCCCTTGGGACAGCTGCCGCCGCCGCCAACGGCATCAGATCTGGCCGAAGTGCTGTTCACCAGCGGCACAACGAGCGATCCGAAGGGTGTCACGCTCACCCACGGGCAGCTGATCCACAGCGCCCGCACGATTGCGATGACCGCCGGCGTGCATCGCGAGAGAGCGCTGGCCTTGCTCCCTCTGTCGCATATGTACGGCCAGATCGTGCCCCTGTTCTACGGGTTGATGTGCGGCTGCCAGCTCACATTCCTGCCCAGCCTGACCCCCTCGGCCCTGCTTACCGCTATGAAACGAGACCGGATCACCGTGCTCACGGCCGTGCCCGCCCTGCTGCGACTCCTCATGGACGGCGTCGAGGCGGAAGCGCTCAGAACCGGGAAGTCCGCCCAACTCCGCCGAGTGCGGGGTGTGTCACGCCATCTTCCGATGCGAACCCGACGGCTTCTGTGCCGATCAATCCTTTCCCGCTTCGGAGGCGAGTTGGCCACGATCACCTGCGGCGGGGCGATGCTTCCACCCGAGCTTCAGAGCGCCTGGGAGGCAATCGGCATCGCGGTCGTCCAAGGCTACGGAGCCACCGAATGCGCCAGCATCGCCGGCCACACTCGCAAGTCGCGACACCCCGGAACAGTTGGACCACCCCTGGCCGGCATAGAGGTGCGCATCGCGGTCGACGGCGAGTTGCTGGCCCGTGGCCCGAACATGATGTCTGGTTACTGGGGCAAGCCCGAGCTAACCGCCCAGGTCCTGGCCGATGGCTGGGCGCACTCAGGGGATGCGGCAGAGATAGACCGCCACGGCGAGATCGTGATCCGTGGTCGGACACGTGACCGCATTGCGCTGCCGAACGGTCTCAAGGTCTACCCCGAAGACATCGAAATCGCCCTCACAGAGGAAGCGGCCATCTCGGCTGCTGTCGTGATCGAGGCCGAACCCGGCCGCCTGGCGGCCATTCTCATCCCGGCCGGCGCAGCCGACGACGACGGCCTCGAAGCCGCCGTCAAACAGGCCAATGCGAGCCTGTCGCCCCAACAGCGTGTTCGCCGGTGGGTCCGCTGGGAGGGAGCCGACTTTCCTCGGACCCACACCCTGAAAGTCCGGCGTGACGAGGTAAAGGGCTGGTACGCGACTCGCTCTAGTGCAGCCCAAGATTCGGGAGACCCAATTCCGTGAATCTCTACGCTTCCAAAGGCGCCATCAACGCTAGCTTGCTGCCGCTGGTCGATCGATTGCTGGCGGCTGGGATTAGCCCGGACGCGATCACGCTGTCGGCGATTCCGGTCGCACTGCTGGGCTCTGCGGCTCTGCTCATATCACCAACCCTGCCCCTGGCTTTGCTGGCTGTGCCGGTGCTCGTAGTCGGGCGGTTGGTGCTCAACCTGCTCGACGGCAATCTGGCAAGGCGGAGCGGTCGGATACATCCCCGCGGCGAGCTATTCAATGAAATCGGCGATCGAGTGGCCGACGTCGCATTCCTGGCCCCGGTTGCCTTCTTGCCTGGAGCCTCAAGCTCGATCGTCCTTCTTGGGGTGACGGCTGCCCTGCTGGCGTCCTACGTCGGCATCACGACGCGGGCCGCGGGAGGACCTCGGCTCTATCGGGGGATTCTTTCCAAGCCGGGCCGGATGATCCTCCTGGTCGTGTGCAGCTTCTGGGCCCTGCTGGCAGGCCCAACCACCCCGTGGGGCGTATTCGGACCTCTGCTACTGGCCGGCGGCTTGCTGACGTTAGCCGAGCGTTTGTTCGTAGCCATTCGTACGCTGGAGTAGAGAGATGACCCCTCTGGACCAGGCGTCCGCGATACTCCTGATCGGTTCGATCGCAGGGTTGGTCGGCGCTGTCGTCTTTGCCCTGATGCGCCGCGGGCGGCGCGGAGGCTTGAGTTCGCGCACGGTCCTCGCTCGAGGCGGCTCCTACGCCCTCCTGGCTTTGCTTCTGAATGCCGCTGCCCGCACTGGAGTGCCGGGCATGGTGGTCCTGACTGGTGCAATGTCTGCGGCCGGGCTCTACGAGTGGGGCCGCATGTTCGGGCTGCCCATCCACCACCGCATTGCGATCATCGCCGCCGGGCTGTTGATCATCGGCGGCATCGGCCGTGAGGGTGTGCATGCCACCGACTGGCTGGTTGGGGGATTGGTGCTGGTCGGCGCGCTCTGGCCGGTCGTGCGGTCCGACACCGGTCGGGCTATTCGAGACCTGGGTAATGCGGCAGTTGGGGTTGCCTTGATCCCCGTTCTTCTGGCTCATGGCGTAGCCCTCGTAGTCGAGCGCGGCGGAGCTGGTGGAGCCCTGTTCCTCGCCCTGGCCACGGCATGTGCTTTCTCGGATGTCGCGGCGTTCATCGTCGGCAAGACGTGGGGTCGCCATCAGCTTGCCCCGACGCTGTCCCCGAACAAGACCCGAGAGGGGATGGCCGGCAGCGTGGCCGGCGCGGCCATCGGACTTGCTGTCTTCGCGCCCGCCCTCGCCGGACCCTATGGCGCGCCCTTCGTCGTGTCCATGGTCCCTCTCGTGGCCCTCGGTTCGGTCTGGGGCGACTTGCTCGAGAGCGCCGCCAAGCGGGAAGCCGGAGTCAAGGACGCGGGCGGCTGGCTGCCCGGCTTCGGCGGGATCCTCGACCGCATCGACTCGCTTCTGATCACCGTCCCCCTGGCCTATTGGATAGCGCGCCTCGCCGGGGTGCCGCTGTGAGCCGTCCGGCCGGATGGCAATTCTCGTAGGGAGGCCTTATGTCGCTGCGCCGTCTCAGTCCACGCGAGTATCTGGTCAATCTGGCCGGAGTGGTCGTCTCGATGCCGGTCTACTCGCGCCGTGAATGGGCCCAGCGCCCCAGCCTCGACGCGTTCGCCTTGCGCCGAGCGAGAGACATGGCCGTGTGGGCTGAAGCCAGGGTCCCCATCTACCGCGAGTTGTATAGGGAAGCCGGCGTGCAGCCCAACAGCATCAAGAACCTCGACGACTTCCGCCGTTTGCCGCTGATGGACAAGGACTCGGTGCGGGCCGGCTACCCCAGCCGCTCAGTCGCCGAAGGAATCGATCTGCGGCGCTGCCTGCTGTCAACCTCGTCGGGATCGTCGGGCCGGATGATGACCGTTCCGCACCTGGCCGACCGCTTCTGGCCGTACCTGGTGTCTGGACAGCGGATGCTGCGCTGGGCCACGGCCGACCACTATCCGTTCTGGTATCGCCAGGCTTACGTCTACACCTCGGAGTACCCGCTGCTCCGCGTGCCGGGGCTTTACCCCATGAAGTTCATCCCTACCGCGGCGGACCCGGAGCGAGTGCTCGAAGCGTTGGAGGCACTGCAGCCGCACATCCTCCACACGTATCCGACGGTCTTGCGCGACCTGGTGGCCGCCTCACCGGCGCGAATGTCGGCCCTTCACTTGCGAGGCGCGTCGGTCGGCAGCGAACTGTCAACGCAGTCCGAGCGAGACACCTGGGCTGAGATCCTTGGCGTCCGGGTCTGCGACGAATACAGCACCGAGGAGCTCGGCAGGGTCGCGAGCCAGTGTCCGCAGGGTAGTTACCACCTTCATGAGGATGTGGTCCTGACGGAGATCGTCGATGAACAGGGCCGCCTCACTGCTGACGTCGGCGAAGTGGTTGGGACTGAACTGCACAACCACGCCATGCCCTTCGTGCGGTATCGCCAGGGGGACCTCGCGCGCATCTCCGACCGGGCTTGCCCTTGTGGCCGCCACACCCGGCTCCTGACCGATCTCGTGGGGCGGCGCAATGACGACTTCCTACTGCGGGATGGCACGCGCCTCT
>DASVJA010000042.1:0-5264 GCA_036386115.1 Candidatus Limnocylindrales bacterium | reverse complement strand
CACGCCATCGCCGGCGTTGGTCCCGACGACCCAGGAGAACTGGGGGTGGTCGCCGTGGTCGGCGGTCGAGGTGCTCCAGGCCTGGCTGTACGAGTCACCGATTGCGCCGAGCAGCGATGGCAGCGGCTCCGTCCTGGACGTGGGCGGCGCCGTGGCAGGAGGTGGGCTCGGATGCGTCGGCGATGCCGCTGCCGAGGCCGCCACCGGGGTCGACGACGACACCGAAGCGATCGACCGGAGCTCCGAAGCGTTGCTACCGGAGGAAGTCGAGGTCGAAGTCGGCCCGACGGGCGCTTGACTTACCAGTACCAGGCCGAAGCCCACCACAGCGGCCAGCCCAACAAGCAGCGCAACGGCGATGGCGCCGCCGGGTCGAGCAAGGTCCTTCTGCATCGGCCAATCCTAGATGGTGAGCGGCCGCGTGGCGGCACCGGCCTCTCGCCGGCGGGCGGGTACCGCTAGGATGTATGCGTGTTACAAGTCGATTTCGCCGCTGACGCTCTTGGTCGATGCCGACTGTTCGCCGGCATGGACGTTTCGTCGCTCCAGGTGATTGCCCGGAGCCTGAGGGCGCGCCGATTCCGAAGAGGCGAGGTTCTCTTTCATGAGGGCGACCCGGGCGATGCGCTGTTCGTAGTTGCCTCAGGCGCCGTCAAGGTCGTTGTTCCGTCCGAGGACGGTGAGGAAGCGATCCTGGCCACGCTTCGGCGGGGTGACTTTCTCGGTGAGCTGGCCTTGCTGGACGGTGCTCCGAGATCGGCCAGCGCGATTGCCCTGGAGGCCACCGAAGCGCTCGCCCTGCCGCGGGACCAATTCCGGGCTCTCGTGGCGAGTGAACCAGCGATTCGCGATGCACTCCTCGCGGCCGTCGCCGCCGAATTGCGCCGTCTGACGACCCACGTGGCCGAGCTGCACTTCCTGGATCTCACCGGACGTCTCGCGGCCAGGCTGACTCGTCTGGCCGAAGAGCACGGCGAGCGCCAGCCCAACGGCGAAATCAGGCTCGACGCCCCCCTGACCCAGAGCGACCTGGCGGCAATGATCGGGGCTACGCGTCAGAGCGTGAACAAGCTTCTCGGCGAATTCGAGGCGGACGGGTTGCTCCGGATGGAGCGGGATAGCATTGTTGTGCCGGATCTGGCGAGATTGTCCGGGACCGCCCGCCGCTAGATTCGCGCGACTCCCGGCTCAGCCGGCGGAGATCACGCCCTCGCGGCCGAGTTGCAACAATTGAGCCCGGCTTTCGTCCAGATGGTGAGTTGCGATCCCGAACAGCCGCTTGAGGAGCAGATCCGACTGAGCCGAACCGCCGGCCAGAAGCGCGAGCAAACCCGAAGCCGGCATCGAGATCAAGACGGCCGGTCCGATGGCCCGAGCG
This sequence comes from Candidatus Limnocylindrales bacterium, assembly GCA_036386115.1. Classification (GTDB taxonomy): domain Bacteria; phylum Chloroflexota; class Limnocylindria; order Limnocylindrales; family CSP1-4; genus Fen-1039. Next base: position 3,886 of record DASVJA010000042.1, on the reverse strand, counting down.
GTCGAGAGGGCCGTAGGGTCTTCGCGCAGGGCCGACCAGCCGAGCATGTCACCGGCGTGGAGTGTCGATACAAGGACCCAGCGGTGGTCGTGGCGGACGCGCAAAGCGAGTTGACCGCTCGTGAGCCAGTGGACTTCGGAGATCGGCGAGCCCATCTCGACGAGAGTCTCACCGTCGGCCAGGCTGCGCCGCGACGACTGTTCGGCGATTACGGCGAGATCCGTAAGCGCAAGTCCGCGGAACAGCGGCAATTCGGCCAGCTGGGCCGGGCTTACGTTTTCGCTCGTAGTCATCATTCGCTCCCGCTTCAAGTCCCACTTACGGGCCGCCTGTTCGCCGAGTGCCTATTCTCCGCCTGTTGCGGGCGCCGTGCTCGGCCGAGGGGCGCTTGATCGCAGGATGTCGTTCAGGAATGCCGCGGCGGCGATTCCCGCTCTGCGATGCCCCTCTGGGCCGCCCAAGAAGGCCATCTGGCTCGCCTCGGTGACGCCCCAGGGTCCGACTGCGGCCAGCTCGACCCGCGTGTCATCCCCGGTCTCCACTGCCCGAACCGCCAGTCCGATCCAGGCCCCGGCGGAGCGGCCGGCTTCTCGGGCCAGACCTGCCAGCGGCAGATTGGCGCTGGGGTCGCCGGCGGCGATGGAGCGCGTTCCCTTGAGCCACGGCGCTTCGCCGAGCAGCCGGGCTGCGGCCCCGCCGGTTCCGACTTCTACGAGCGCGGTATTCCACTTCTGGCGCTCCAGTTCGCGGCCCAGAACCAGCGGCCATGTGTCCGTGTCGTGGCCCCAGACGAATTCTCCGACGGCCGCCAGAACGATGGCTTCTGCCGCATCGGCAACTGCTCGGGCCGAGCGGCCAGATCCGGCGATCGCTGAGATCCGCACATCCACGGCGTCCGTACGGGCATAGGTGGCAATAACCGGATTCGCGGCGCGCAGGAGCTTCTCGCCAAGCAAGGAGGCGACAGCCGATTCACCCACGCCGGTGAGTCGGAACGTTCTGGTTATCCGTTCCTGACCGAGGCCGCGGTCTATCAGGCGGGGCCGGACCCAACTCTCCCACATCGGGCGCATCTCGTTGGGCGGCCCGGGCAGGGCCACGATCACGGCGCCGTTGGGCAGGTTCACCCACCAGCCGGGCGCGGTGCCGTTGACGTTTGGGATCGCGAGGGACGATGGGATCAGCCAGGCCTGTTTGAGGTTGGTCTCCGGAAAGGCAATTCCACGCCGTTCAAAGAGATTGCGCAGCCAACTCGCCAATTCCGCGTCAACTACGGGCTTTTCGCGGCAGACCTGGGCGATGGATTCGCGCGTCAGATCATCCGGTGTTGGCCCGAGGCCACCGGTCGTGACAACAAGATCCACGCTGGAGAGCGCGCCGGAAAGCGCGGCCGCAACCGTTTCGAGCCGGTCCGGGAGGGCTGAGATCCAGGCGACTTCCACACCTGATTCGGCAAGTGATCGGGCCAGTTCGCCGCTGTTCGTGTCGCGCGTCTCACCGACGGTCAACTCACTCCCGATTGCGAGCAGCACGGCAGTGCGTAGCGGACGGACTTTCTTCTGGGTCATCTCCATGCCGGCAAGTTTACGTTGCCGGGACCGGTTGGCGGCAAACGGGCCGCCCGGCGGTCTCTTTGGCGTCGTCTGGCGGTCACCGGTTGGTCGCTTGCAGAATTGGGCTGCCCCGCTGCTATCATCGTCTTGCTTATCGACACGCACACGAAGGAGGTCCTTTGGCTGACCGGTCCTCCTCGAGCGATTCCGCTCCGGGCCTGGGAGAGCAGGTCGGGCGCACTAAGAGCGCCCTCGTCGGCCTGATCCGTTCACACATCCACCTCGCCAAGGCCGAGTTCTCGGAGATCGGCGGCGAGGTCAAGCGCGCCTCGGTGCTTGGCGGCACGGCCCTTCTGCTTCTGCTGTTTGCGAGCGGAATGCTGGTCGTGGGGCTTCTGCTGTTCGTGGGCGAGGCTCTCTTCGGGTCAATCGGTTGGGGTGTCCTGGACGGCTCCGAGTTGCTGTTGGGAGTGGGAGTCCTCCTCGTACTGGCCATCGTCGATCTCGACTGGGGCCGCGCGATTTCCACATGTTTGATCGCGATCGCCATCGGTCTGGTGGTGACGGGCTTCCTGTTCGTCGACTGGCCGTGGCTAGCCGGCAAAATCCTTCCCACTTCGGTAGCCCTGCTGCCGCAGCTGGTGGTGGCTGCCGTCCTGCTCGGCGTGGTTGGCGCTCTCTTGGGTACCGGCGCCGGCCGGCAGGGAGTCGTCGGCTCGCTGATCGGCGGCGCAGTCGTGGGCCTCATCGTTCGATTGGCCCTCGGAACCTTCGCGCCTCTGCCGGTGATGCTCTCCGTTGCCCTGGGAACCGTGATCCTTGCCGCGATAGGAGCGTTCCTCGGCTCCGGCTTCGGCAGCAGCTGGGCTCGCTACGGGCTCGGCACCGGCGCGCTGCTCGGTGGTTTGCTCGGCCTGCTCGCCGGTGTTCCCACTGGTCCGCGCGTTGCGGCGGCGATGGGTGTCACGACATGGCTGCTGATCTGGCCGGCTATGGCGGCCTACTTCGTCTTCCGGAACGGAGTCGATACCACGAAACTCCGCGAACGCTTCGTTCCCGATGTAACAATCTCGACAACCAAGGAGACCATCGAGTGGGTGCGTCAACAGATGCCGCTCGGGCCGAAGTCCTAGCCAGCCGCCAGCTTCTGCTGGTTGAGGTTGGCCGGCTGGAGGCCGCGGGCCGCTCGGCGGTGGATATTCCGGCCAAGATCCGCAAATCGCCGGTCAAGACCGCGGCGCTTCTCGTCGCGACCGGATTCATGGTCGTCGGCGGGCCGAAGAGGACGTTCCGGGCTGCCCGGCGGGCAGTCTTCGGGCCCACGGCGGATCTGCCGAAGTCGATGCTGCCCGACCAGATCGAGAAGGCGCTCAAGGCCCTGGGCGACGACGGCGACGTTGTCCGCGGCGTGCTGGAGCGTGAGTTCGTCGACTATCTGGAAAAGAACAAGGGCGTTCGCGAATCGCGTGACCTGAAGGGAACCGTCTCCGAGTTGGGCGGCAGCATTCTGCGGCCGGTCACCTCGATGGCGGGCAAGCGCCTGGCAGAAGAGCTGTTCAAGCCGGAAGGCGGCAGTTTCAGCGCCGTGATGGATCGGATCCAGTCGCGCCGAGAGTCGCGAAAGGAAGAGAGCGGTTCCTCGTCCGCGTGGACGCCGGTGTCGGGGCTGGTCTCCCGCGCTCGACGGGGGCGTAAGGGGAAGTAGGGGAGTGGCGGGGGCACGGCTCGGTGGGTCGCCCGCCGCGGGGCGCAAGGCGCGGCGGCTGGTTACTCATTGACACCCGGGGAAGCGCTAAGCACCAGGCGGGTCCCGACTTTGGGCAAGCCCCGCTCGTTCAGGCGCGGCCCGTGCTCGTCCACCCGGCATAACCAGCGTTGGCGGACCACGGGCCGCCAAGTTCGGTGCTTAGCGCTTCCTGTGGTGTCGATGTCCAACATCGCCGGCGTCGCCCGCCCGGCGGCCGCTCTCCGCTAGACTTCGCACCTGGGCGAGTGGCGAAACGGCAGACGCGCCAGCCTTAGGAGCTGGTACCGGAAACGGTGTGCGGGTTCGAGTCCCGCCTCGCCCACCATAGATCTGGATGCGAACCTCGGATTCCGGCACACGATAGGGCGAGGGGTATGACCCGAGAGGTTGCCGTGAAATCGCGAGTGTTGGTGTTCTCGTTTTGCCTGGTCGGGGCACTGGGTCTTGCCGCTTGCACCCTGTTGCCCTCCAACTTCGGCACCCCCGGCGCCTTCAGCTCAGTTGGTGGCATGGAGACTCCGCGATGCCATCAATCGGCGACGCTCTTGAACAACGGCAAAGTCCTGGTAGCGGGAGGCGACGGAGG
>DASVJA010000041.1:0-16326 GCA_036386115.1 Candidatus Limnocylindrales bacterium | reverse complement strand
TCCCGTGTCCGACTCCATGACCCGACCCTGGTGACTACCATGTCTCGTCGCATTCGCGACCTCAAGCACATACTCGGATCTGCGTTGCTCGTCGCTTTCGGAGCGGGTGTCAGCTACAGACCCTTCTGAGTACATCTCTCCCATAGCCGCGCGTGCCACTCCACCACTAGATTGCCCCGGCTGAAACGAGGAGTGGCCATTGAGCCGGCGGCTTAAAGCACTCATAGCGATAGTGGCACTGGCGAGCGGAGCGCTGTTCGTCAGTGCCATTTACAGTTGCCAGATCGGCAGCGCAATCGAGGTCAAGGGGATGCCTCAAGGCATCCTACTCGGCGTGCTGTTCTGGATCGGTCTGACGATGATCGGATCGTCGCTGGCTGTTCGGATGCCCAAAGGCAGTGTCGTCGACGTTGGATTTGCCCCGATCGTCGCTGCAATCAGCCTTGGCGGACCAATAGTCGGCGCGCTAGTGGCCTTGGTAGGCACGACACAGTCGCGCGAACTCCGTCACCGAGTCCCCTGGTACGGAGTCGTTGCCAACCACTCCGCCATGACGGCGCAGGTGATCATTAGCGCCTACGCCCTTAGCCTCTTCCGTCTTAGTTCAGTCCTCGTCGTCGACTTTATCGCGACGGTTCTTGCCGCTTGCGTGCTCTTCACCCTAAACATCCTCATCACCGCCGCCTTCGTCTCCGTCCGCGAAGGTCAGTCGATGACCAAACTCGTGCGGGCCGACGCGGGGGCCTACCTCAACATGCTGGCCCTCGCACCGGTGGCGTGGCTGATGGCGCAGATGTATGTGGTGGCGGGTTGGTGGGCTGTCCTGCTGTTCGCGGTGCCGCTGTACACGACGCGGCTGGCCTATCAGCGGTTCGTGGAAGTCCGCGAGATGTTCACAGAGACGGTCCGCAGCCTGGCGGAGGCGGTGGACAAGCGCGACACATTCACCAGCGGCCACAGCCAGCGCGTCCAGAAGATCGCGATGGAGATCGGCAAGGTGATGCGGGTCAGCGACGACGAGCTGGAGGCGCTCGAGTGGGGAGGGCTGCTCCACGACATCGGCAAGATCGGCGTGCCGGACTCGGTGCTGCTCAAGCAGGAACGGCTGACGCGCGACGAGCGCATGACGATGAACGCCCATCCGGTGCTCGGCGCGGAGATCATAGCCCCGGTTCACCGGCTGGCGCCGGAGATTCCGATCATCCGCCACCACCACGAGTGGTTCAACGGCTCCGGATATCCGGACCGGCTGGCCGCAGATGAGATCCCAAAGTTGGCCCGCATCCTGCACGTCGCGGACGCATTCGAGGCGATGACGGCAGCCCGACCGTATCGCATGACGCCTCTCACCCCGGAGCAGGCGCTGGCTGAGCTGCGCAAGTTCGGCGGCATCCAGTTCGATCCCGATGTAGTGGACGCCTTCGTCAAGACCAGTTGGGTCATCGACGTGCCCGATCCCGGCCGCCCGGAGGTCCGAGATGTGCCACTGATCGGGCAAGCAGCCGGCCAGATGGCAATCTCGGCTCGCCCGACCGCGGAGACTCCGGTCGCGCCCGCCACGCCCGCGGCAACCTTCGGAGCGGGGACAGGCGAATCGACGACACCCCACCCGGCCATCGCCTGACCGTGACCGCGCCCCTCGCCTCAGGGCAGCCGGCCCCAACTGGCCCGGCCGACCGGACCTCCACCGGCTCATACCTCAGACTGGCGCGGAATCGCGCCTTCGCCGCCATGTGGCTGGGTCAGGTGGTCAGCTCCCTGGGTGACCGCGTTCACCAGATCGCGTTGGTTTTCCTCGTGGCCCGTGCGACCAACGGCTCTCCGCTGGCCCTGGGCCTAGTCTTCGCCGCCATGACCATCCCCACTTCGCTGGTCGGGCCATTCGCGGGGGCGTTGGTGGACAGGTGGAACCGAAAGCGGGTCATGGTCGGTTCAGATCTGGCCAGAGCGGTCGTCGTCTGTCTGATTCCGGCCGCCTCCGGCTTAAGTGTTGGGCTGGTGGTGGTCCTGGTCTTCGTCCTGTCGGCCGTATCTTCCTTCTTCCGACCGGCCAGGTCCGCCGCGCTGCCGCAGGTAGTTCCGGCCGAGGACCTGCTGTCTGCCAACTCGGCCATGTGGGTGGCGGACACGGCGAGCGACCTGGCCGGCTATGGGCTGGGTGGCATCTTCGTGGCTCTGCTGGGCTCATCGCTCGCCCTGGCCTTCTGGGTCGACGGCGCCACCTACCTGGTTTCCGCGGCACTCCTGGCGGTGGTCGCGATCCCGGCCATCGTGCGCGATGCGATGGCAGAAAACGCCACTCCGCCCAGCTCAACGATACGAAGGGAAATGGCGGAGGGCTGGCAATCCCTACGCTCAGAGCCGGTTCTCTTGGCGACTACCATCCAGGCATCCATCGCCGAGTACGGGCTCGGTGCACTGATGGCCCTATCGCCCTTGCTTGTAGCTTCGCTCGCGCTCGGCGGCACAGACGCCCCGACTGCCTACGGCCTGTTTGAGATGGCTATGGGCGTTGGCCTAGTAGGCGGCGGGATCGTACTCGGCGGGCTGGCCGCGAGGCTTCCCAAGGGTCCAGCGATCATCGGCGCCTTCACCGGCTTTGGGACCGGGCTTGTGGTGCTCGCCGCAACGGGCAGCCTTCTACCGGCCCTGGTTCTTGCCTCAATCATCGGTCTCACGAACGTCGCATTCGTCGTTCCGAGCCAGACGCTGTTCCAGCAGCGGACGCCAGTGGCTCTACTCGGGCGCGTGATCTCGCTCCGCCTTGCCCTTGTCAACGCCGCATTGGCCCTCTCGATGGCGACCTCGGGCGCTCTCGCAGAAGCCTTCGGCGTCCGCCCGGTTCTGGCCATTTGCGGCGTCCTGACGGCGGTGGTGGGGCTGGCCGGCCTGGCAATTCGGCCGATTCGGCGGGCCTAGGCTCTCGCTCCGGCTGCTCCTTCGCATCAATGCAAGGCGACAACCAGACGCGTCGGCTAAACTGCCGGACAGTGGTGCGCTCGAATCCGTCACTACGGGCGGTTGCACCAACCGACGCTGCACCAACCGACCAACAATCCAGGGCACCAACGGTGCCTGCATCAGGTGGGCCGAACCCAGCGGCCGCCAATACAGGAGTGGCACGAGGGCAATGGCTGACCGCGGCAACGACAAAGACACCAAGCCTGTATTCGACGCAGACCTCTCGATGGACGAAGAGTCCGCTGAAGGCGTCGAGCCCGAAGGCGACGAATTCGAAGCCGGCGACGAGGGCGACGAAGGCGAGTCCGAAGGCGGATTCGCCGCGACCGGCAAATCCGCTCGCCCGTCCGACGAGACTGGCGCCTTCCACTTCTCAATCGGCCGTCGCGGCAAGGGGGAGGACGAGACCGGCAAGCACCAGGCGGGTTCGGTCAGGACGTCTCACGAGCGCGTCCACATCGACGACCGCCTCTCGGCAATCTATGCGCTGATCTGCGCCGGCGGCCTCATAGGCATCCTGGTTCTGTCGTACGCCGGCGGAATGCTGCCTAAGAACGTCGGGCCAACGCTCTCGCCGCTCGTCGTCCCGACGGGCGGGCCAACCCCGACTCCGTGCATCACCCCCACTCCGGTGGTCACCGTCGCACCAACCGCTACCCCATCGGCCCTGCCGACCAAGTCCGCCAAGCCCACCCCAACCCTCGCCCCGAGCGAGTCGGCTGCGGCCAGCGCCGTAGCCAGCGCGTCGTCGGCGGTTGCATCGGCCCAAGCCGCTGCGGTTGCATCGGCGCAGGCAAGCGCAGTCGCGTCGTTCTGCGCAATTCCGGTAGCGACTCCTACGCCGACCGCCACCCCAAGCTCATCCGCGAGCCCGACGGCAAGCGCCTCCTAGCCAGACCCGGCTCGCCGCGGGGCGAGCCACTCCAGAGAGACACTGAGATCGCCACGGACGGGAGACCGTCCGTGGCGATCTTGTCTGCCGGCGCAAGCCGGACGCGGGGAGCGATGCCACTCCCGACTCGCGGAGCCACGGTCCGTATAGTGGGGCTGTGAACCACGTCTTCCTGTCACCCCACCCGGACGACATCGCACTCTCTTGCGGGGGGCTGATCGCCCTTCTCAGGGACGCGGGCGACGACGTGACAATCGTGACTCTCTTCTCGGGAGCCGGGTCGGCAGTGCGACTGACGCGCTATCAGCAGCGAGCCCTGGGCTTTGACCGCGATGCGGACGAACGTGGCGATCCCGAGCCGACGGAGCCGGACGAGGCCAACGCACCGGCTTCGGCTTCTGCGCCGATCCCGGAGCGCGTCATGGCAGCCCGGCGGCAGGAAGACGAGGCGTACGCGCGTTTCGTCGGCGCGGGGCTCGCAAACCTCAGACTCGCGGACGCCGTCTTTCGCGGCTACATCGGCGGACCTCAGTTGTTCGGCGCGCCCCGCCCAAACGACCCCGCGCCGGTCGAGGAGCTTCGCGCCGCCCTGGCCGATCTGACCGTTGACATGCTCTACATCCCATTAGCGATCGGCGGTCACGTCGACCACCGCCAGACCTGCCGCGCCGCGATCGCCCTTCTGAACGAGTCCGGATCGCCCTACGCGGACCGGGCAACCTTCTTCGAGGACTTCCCCTACGCGCTGACCGTCCGCTTCGAAGACCTGAACGAGCTCGATCCGGCGATCCTGTCGAGCCTGCCGCCCGACACCAGCCTGACGCCCGAGTACATCGAGGTCGGCACCTCACTGGACCGCAAGATCGACGGCCTGCGCGCCTACGAGACGCAGATCGCTCACCTGTTCGGCGAAGATGGTGAGTCGGTGGCGGATGCGATCCGGACCCAGACAACCAGAATCGGCGAGCTTGGGGGAGTGGGACCGGCAGAGCGCTACTGGCAAGTCGGCGGCACCGCCGATTCCCGGTCTAGCGCGGCACGCCCGCCGCGGCGCGCAACTTAACGGCCGCCTCGTCGTACAGCGTCTCGATCTGGTTCGTCATGATCTCAATGCAGAAACGGTCGTGGACAAGGTCGTGGCCGCGCCGGGCGATCGTGTCCGCCAGCGGATGATCGGAGAGCAGCCGGACGATCGCCGCCGCCAGGGCGTTGCAGTCGCCCGGAGGAACGAGCAGCCCGCTGACTCCGTCCTCGATCATTTCTGGAATCCCGCCGACGTTGGAGGCGACCACCGGTCGGCTGAGGGCCATCGCCTCGAGAACGCTGAGGCCCTGAGCTTCGCGGTATGACGGCAATACGGCCACATCCAGGGCCGCAGTCACGGCCGGTACATCCTCGCGCCGGCCCGTGAACACGACGTGCTCGGCGACTCCGAGAGAGGCGGCCTGGGCTTCCAGCGAGTTGCGCTCGGAGCCTTCGCCGACGATGAGCAACCACGCCTCGGGGTGCACCGCCAGAACATCCGGCCAGGCATCGACCAGGGTCCGGTGACCCTTCTCCGCCTCGAGCCGGGCCACGACGCCCACAATTGGCGAGGATTCGGGGATCCGATAATCCTCGTGGAGAGTGCAGCAGGGCTGCTGGTGGTTGTAGCGCTGTAGATCCACTCCGTTGTAGATCAAGCTCACCGGCGCCCCGAAACGACCTTCCTCGCGAATCTTGATTTCGATCGCCTTGGAAACGGCGATCAGACGATCCATCAGCGGCGTCAGCTGGCGCAGCGCCACACGGTCGTCAACGCAGCGGATGCGGCTCGAATGAACGGTCGAGATGACAAACGGGCGCTTGCAGCCCTGCTCGCCGAGCAGAAGCGCCGCCCGTGTGCCGACGATCTCGGCCCGGTACATGTGGTTGTGGATCACTTCCGGCTCAAGCGGCGCGAGCAACTCCGCCAGGGCCGAGACCGCATTCCGGTCGTCCGGCTCGTCGATGACGGCGACTTCGATACCGGCCTTCTCCAGGCGCCGAACGCTGCTTCCGTGAGACAGCGAAACCACGCGGACGTCGTAGCGCTCAGGATCCATCCGAGTGACAAGCGAGTAGACGTGTTCCTGAGCCCCGCCGTTCGTCCCGGTCGCCATGATCTGCACAACCCTGACCCTGCCGCCTTCGACAGCCGGACGAGCCACGACCGCGTCCGCGCAGGGTTCGCTGAGCGGGTGCTCTGCGCCCATCGTCAGTCGCCCTCCGTCACTTCCGGTCCGACCCGACCCACGAGCAATCGTTCGATCGGAGCGTCCACCGCACCCCACTCGTACTTGTACGGCTCGTCGCCGCGCAGGAAATCGACGCGAGATCGGCCGAGAGCTATCGCTCGTTGGATGTAGCAGGCAACCATGACCACTCCGGGAGAAAGTTCACGCGCTTCCGGCTCCACGCCGGCGTTGTAGTAGTAGACGGCTTCACCATCATCAAACGTTACCCCGGCGGCGATGCGACGGCCGCCGACGGTCAAGAAGCTGAGATCGACGATACCAGTGGGCGCGCAATCCTCGAACAATCCGGCGAAGAAACGCCGGCTGGCGGCACCGCCCTCGGTCGGCGGGAAAAGGCCCTCTGCGCCCCAGCGCTTCTGGTGCAGCTCGACGAAGGCGTCCAGGTCGGCGACAGGATCGGCCGAGCTTTCGAGCTTGACCTCGCCGGCAGCCTCGGCCCGCCGAATCTTCCGCCGAATCTCGTGGCGCTCCTTCTTGTCCAGAGTTCCGAGATAGGCCTCGAAATCCATGCCGGGTGCCAGTGTCAGAACGGGGCAGACATCTTCCTGCTCGCGGGTCACGCGAAGGCCGGCCTGTGGCGCGATCCACTCAAAGGACTTGGCCAGGGCGTCCGTGGCGGGGTCTCCGGCTCGGAGGCGGCGCACGTCCACGACGTCCCATCGGCTCTGGTCCTGGGCGGCAAGGGCCGCAACGACCGCCTCGCAAACGGCGTTGAGATCGTCCGGCGCCGCGAGCACAGTGGCGTAGTCGGCGTGATATGAGGCACCGAAGAAGACCGCGGTCGCGGAAGCCGGCACGGGGCGGAGGGCCGGCCCGGGCTGGTGGCGAATTGTGGTTCGGGCCGCCAGATCGCCGGGCTCCAGCTCATGGCGGTGCATCAGCGGCACGATCCCGACGATGATCTCAGGCGCGGCGGTGTCCACCATAACCAGCGTCTGGTCGTGGGCCGTCGCACCGTACGCGTCCCACCAGGCCTTCTGAACGCAGTGGCGGGAAAAGGGCGTGGCCCACTGGGTTCGATCCACCAGTGAGTCCCAGACGGCGGCATCGATTTCGCCGAAGGCGCGCCGCACGGCAGTCAGGCGGGGCGCGGCCGGGTCGGTCATCGGTCGGAATTCGGGCGATGACGGTCCCCGCGGCGAGGCGGCTCGACATTGGGGGCAAGCTGGAGGAGGAGCCGCAGACAGGTTGGGCGCCTGGCTGGCAGAGAGCGGACGGTCACCGCCCGAGCATAGCACCACGCCCGCAAGCCGCCCGGCGGCTCGTTGCCGCGTGAACGACCGCCCGCAGAGTGGCACAACGCGGCGCGGCGAACGCCACCACCAGTGAACCGGCTCAGGGCAGGCTTGAGTCCGCGGCGACCGTCGAGTTCCGCCCCGAGGGCGGGACCTCTTGCCGCTCCCGCCGCGCCTCCCAGAGCACGATTCCCAGCACCGCAAAGAACGTCAGTGGAATGCTCGCCACGGCCGGCCAGGAAGAGGCGTCGTCCGAGGCGAACAGTGAGATCCAGCCGAGCAGCGGGATAAGCGCAGCCCACTTGTGGCCGCGGCTCACGAGCCACGCAACCGGCAGCAGGAGCAGCACGGCATAGTGGTCGCGCAACGGCGCCGACAGGAGCTGGCTGACCACGACCGTGACCATCAGGCTGGCCGTGGGTGAAGCCCAGCGGTAGGCCGCGATCAGCGCGGTAGCTGCCACGAAAACGGACGCCCACTGAACCGCGGAAGCCAACCCGTCCGGCGCCCCGGCCATATATGCGGCCGCTCCCGGCGCAAAGTTATGACCCTTTGACAAGGTGCCGCCCAGGCCGCGCAGCAGATCCACGTAGGTTCCCCACGCCGCCATGCCAGTGAAGATCGTGGCTGCCGCGGCAAGCCCCGCCGCCACTCCGACCGCCACAGTGACGGCCCGATACCGCCTCGTGGCCAGAGCCCAAACTCCCAGCAAGCCAGGCTGAACCTTGATCAATGCCCCGAGCGCCGTAACCACACCGACGACCCACGGCCGATCCATCCAGCGCCACGCCGCGGCAAAGCCCAGGAAGAGAAGTGGCTCCACCTGGCCGAGCTTGATGGCATAGAGGAGCGGCCAGTCGAAGGCCGCGATGATGACCACCAGCCATCGGATATCGCGCCGGACCGGGAGCAACGCCACGCCGGCGATGAAACAGATCGCCATCGCCACACACCAGAGACCGGCCGCCGCACCGCCAAGCGCCAGCCACGGAACAAGTGCCACCGCGAAGGCGGGCGGGTACGTGTAGGTCCCCGGGCAGGTCCCCACAGAGATCGAGAAGGGGTTGTCGTAGATCGCCTTGCCGTCCAGCAAGTGCCGGGCCGCGCCCTGGTAGCAGCTGTAGTCGTAGCCGAGCGTGTTGCCCGCGGAGCTCAGGACGAGCCCGACCATCAGGATCAGCATCGTCAGCGAGCAGACCGGCACAATCGCTTTCGCGAGCCACGAACGATCGGCCGGCTTTGAGGCCTTCACCCCGGCCGAGGTCATGGACTCGTTGTCGCCCTGTCGGCGGCGGCAACACGTTGGATGGAACCGTGCACGAAGCGAATCCGCACGAGATCCCAGGCCACCCGAAGCGCCAGCATCGGGCGAGCCTGCATGCGTGAGCCGCGTCGGTCCGCCCAGACGATCGGCACAATCGCGATTCGGTAGCCGCGCCGGCGGGCGAGGTAGATCAGATCGACATCGAACACGATGCTCAGGATCTTGAGCCGCCCGAACAGATCCGCTGCTGCCTCACGCCGAAAGCCTTTGAAGCCGCACTGCGTGTCGCGAACGGGTCCGGTCACCCAGACCTGCGCTGCAAGTCGGAAGACCCGCCCCACCATCCGCCGGAAGCGAGGCTGCGTCGCCCGCATGTCCGACCCGTCCGGCTGGATCCGGCTGCCGATCGCAACGTCGGCCGTTTCCAGCGCGGTCACTATCTTGGGCAGCTGGTCCGGCGGCGTGGCCATGTCCGCGTCGGCAAAGACCAGCACCTCGCCCTGCACCGCCAGCATCCCGGCTCGAACGGCCGAACCCTTGCCACCGTGTGGAACGGTGAGCAACCGGAGTGCCGGGCAGTCCCGCGGCGAAACTGCCGCCTGTGAGGCCGCCCCGTCCGCCACGAACTCGGGCCTGGCCCGCACGAGAGCGGCCGTTCCATCAGTGCTGCCGTCGTCCACGACAAGCACGCCCACCGCATCCGGCAGTGCCCCGGCGGGCGCCGCGCACAGGTACGCGAACAACTCGTCCAGCGCCGGCCCCAGTCGGGACTCCTCGTTGAACGCGGGCAGAACGATCCCCAGGCTAGAAACCATGAGCGGGAGTGTACGGGCAGGGCCGGGCTCCCGCACCGCCTCCCGGGCCATCATCCCAGCCTATGCCGACCGGCGGGCGTCTCATAGCCCGTTCGTACCAACAAAAGCAGGACTCCGGCGATGCTACGCTGCGTCGCCGTGCGGATTCCCATCGCTCTAGTTGCACTGGCCCTCGTCGTTCGGGCCGCCGTCTTTGGGCTGCACCCGGACGCCGCCTATCCGGACTCGTATTACTACGTCGACGTCGCCAGGGCGCTCCAGTCCGGCCACGGTTTCAACATCGACTTCATCTGGTCCTTCGTCGATGTTGGCGGCCGCATCCCCGCCAACCCGATACTTCCGATCCCGAGCAACGCCCATTGGATGCCCCTCGCTGCCGTGATCCAGCTGCCGACCATCTGGCTGCTGGGCCCAACACCGCTGGCATCCGCCCTTCCGTTCCTGCTGATCGGCTCGCTGGCCGCCCCGCTCACCTGGCTGCTTGCCCGCGAGATCGGCTGTAGTTCGCGCATAGGGCTCGCCGCCGGCATCGCCGTGGCCGTGCCGGCCGCCGCAACGATCTATATGTCGCAGCCTGACAACATGTCGCTCTATCAGCCGCTCGGCACAGCGGCGCTCTGGCTCACCGCTCGCGCGCTCAAAGGTAGCCACCGCTCATACCTGCTCGCTGGCGTTGCCGTCGGTCTGGCGACGCTGGCCCGCAACGACGGCGTCCTGCTCGGCGCCGCGGTCGGACTCGCCTTCGTCTGGGACAGGTGGCGCACTTTTCGATCGAAAGGCTCGCGCCTGCCCGCCATCCCGTGGCGATACGCCTTCGCCTGCTTTGGGATCTTCGTCCTGATCATGGCGCCCTGGTATGCCCGCCAGCTGGCGGTCTTCGGGAGCATCTCGCCGTCGTCTTCCTCGGGTCGGATCCTGCTGATACAGACCTACGACCAGATGAACAGTGTCACCTCGGATACGTCGCTCTCCGGCTTCCTGAGTCAGGGCGTTGGGCCACTTCTCCAGAGTCGGCTTCTGGGCCTTATCTCGGCGATCCAGATCTACTTCGTGATCGCCATCCCGATCGTGCTGGCGCCGTTTGTCGTCATCGGCGCCTGGAGTCGGCGGCGGGCGGTGGAGTTCGGGCCGTTCTTCACCTACGCAGCCATTCTTTTCGCGGCCTCGGGGCTGCTCTTCGCGGTCCACGTTCCGTACGGAACATTCCTGCATTCGGCCGTGGCGCTCGTTCCCCTGACGTTCATCCTCGCCTTCGAGGGTGCCGTTCTAGCGTCGACTTGGGTCGTCCGGCACCGTCCGAGCTGGACGCCTGAAGGCGCCGCCCGGCTCTTCCTCATCGCCTCAGTCGGCTCGGTCCTTGTGAACGCGGGGGCATTCACGGCCCTGGCCCTGCCATCGTGGAACGCCGACCGCGACAACCGGATCGCCGCCGGCCGGGCGCTCGATCTTGCCAAAGCCCCCGAAACGGACTGCCTCTTGAGCGCGGACCCGGCCGGCTTCAAGTACTTCACAGGCCGCGGCGGCGTGGTCACCCCGAACGACTCCCTCGAAGTCATCCATGAGGTGGCCATCGACTACGACATCCGCTGGCTGGTCATCGAGCGGGCTCACATCGTTGCTCCGCTCGCCCCCGTCATCGAATCCAAGGTTCGGCCGGCCTGGATCGGCGCGCCAATCTTCTCCGTGGCCTACCACGGGAAGGCGACCGGCGATGCAGCTGTGGATGCAGCGCCGGCTCTCGCGATCTACCCGATCTGTACAACCGAGAGCGACACGCGCTGCGGGACGGCGGATGGCGCACCGGCCGATCCGACGGCTGGGGTTGTGCCGTGAGCCGCCGCGAGGCCTGGATCAGCGCCGCATCGGTCTTTGTCGTAGCTCTGGTCGTCAGAGCAGTGGCCGCCGCCGTCATCAGCTTCCCCATCCCGGAGGACACGGCCTACTACGCCGGGGTCGCCAGGAACCTGGTCCAGGGCCGGGGCCTCGTCACGGACGCGCTCTGGAGCTACGGAACCCAGCCGCTTGTGGTTCCGCGGGCCGCATTCGAGATCTGGATGCCGCTGCCTTCCCTCCTGGCCGCGATCCCGATCGCGATCTTCGGAGCAGACAACTGGTATCGCGCCGCCCAGGTCTTCTCCGTGATCACGAGTTCTGTGGTGGTTGTGATGGCCTGGCGGTTGGCCGCCGACGTGGCTGCCGAAATGAGCCTGCCGATCGGGCGGGCTCGAACGATGGGCATCGGCACGGGGCTCGTGGCGGCCATCATGTGGCCGCTTGTGATCTACGGCGCCCTCCCCGATTCCACGGCCCTCTTCGCTGCCCTGGCGCTGGGCGCCTGCCTGCTGATGACCCGGATCGCCGTCCGGGAGGCCGCGGTTGAGGCGGACGCCGCGAAGGACCGCGGCCGCAAGACCTTCGACCGGCGCCTACTGGCGATCGGCGTGGTCCTGGGATTGACCGCCCTTACCCGCAGCGAGGCGATCTGGCTGGCCCTGACCTGGGCCGTCGTCGCCTGGTTCTGCACACCGGGCGGCCGACGCCATCGGCTCGGACTTATCGCCGTGCCGGCAGCAATATCCGCCGTCATATTCATGCCGTGGGCCGTTCGAAACTGGCTGACCTTTGGTACGCCGCTGCCGGGCCAAACCATTGCCAACGCCCTGTACGTACGGTCGCTGGACGTCTTCAGCTACCAGGACCAGCCGACGCTCGGCCGGTATCTGGCCCAGGGCCCGGCGGCCATCCTCGGCGCGCACGTTGATGGCTTTGCCCACAACCTGCTCAACACCCTGATGCTTTCGGCCTTTCCGCTGAGCCTGCTGGGCATCGTGGCCCTCTTCTGGGTAGGGCGGCGCCGGGCCTTGCGCCCGGTGGTGCTCGTATCGGCCTTTACTTTCCTGTTCACGAGCCTCGTCTTCCCGGTCGCAACCCAGTCGGGCACGTTCCTGCACTCGGCCGGCCCCGCTTTCGTGCTGCTGGCGATCGCCGGCGTTGTGGCCCTCGACGCCGTCATATCCAGAGCCGGGCGCTGGCGCCACTGGACCCGACCCGTCGCCTGGTTAGGCCCTGCCTTTGCGATCGCCGCACTGGCACCGCTCTGCTTCGTGACCGTGACCACGCTCGGCCGCCAGGCAGACGACGCCCGAGTGCGCTACGAAGTCCTGCCTGCCGCAATGGCCCGGGCCGGTGTGCCGCTGGACGGCACCCATCCCGTCATTACGGACAATCCAATCTGGCTCGCGGAGACCGCCGGGGTACCGACTCTTTCCCTGCCCGAGGAATCGCCTGATGCGATTCTGGCGCTGGCAAACCACTTCGGCGCGCAGCTGCTCGTCGTCCGCGACGAGACCAAAAGGGCCTGGCCGGACATACTGCTTCGCGGAGGAGCGGCCTCCAAATGCTTCCAAGAAGTCCTTCTGACCGACAACTTTGGAAAGAAGCCCGAAATAGGCAGTCCCTTGTTCGCAATCCACGTCTTCCGGATCGTCTGTGCATGAGAGACGGCCCGTATACTCCGAACGGTATGGACCCCTCTAGAGGCGCCGCAGAATCGCGCGACTCGCGCTTCGACGAGCTATACGCCGAAGCGAAGTCAACGCTGGGCTACGGTGCCAACAATCTGCGCTCCGTCACCGAGAGATATCGCGAGGCTTATCGCGACACTCTGGGTCGCTGGCACCGCCTCCGCGACCAGCTCGAGGTAGCCGACCGCGCCCCGGAGCCGCTCGATGAAGACGGTGATCCCGCCGCCGCGGCAGAGGCCGGAGCGGAGGACGCCCGCCAGAGAGCGCTCCGAAATGAAGTGGAGCGGCTGACCGGGGACCTGGGCAAGCATCAGCAGGAGTTATCCAAGCTTGAGCTTTCGGTCCGTAGCATGGAGAACGCCTGGCTCTTCCTGGAACGCGGCGACGCCAGCCTGCTGGCCGAGGTCGCGGACGCGAGCCTGCAGACAGACATGCAGATGCGCATCGTCCAGGCCCAGGAAGCAGAGCGGTCCCGGCTGGCTCAGGAAGTTCACGACGGACCTGCGCAGGCACTATCCAATGCCATCTTCCAGGTGGAGTACATCGAGCGAGTCCTCAACGAAGACGTGCGCATGGCCGGCAGTGAACTCCGCTTCTTGCGCGAGATCCTCCGCCGTGAACTCGGCGAAGTCCGAACGTTCATCAGCCAGTTGCGCCCCCCGCTTCTTGACGAACTGGGCCTGGACGGCGCCATCATGGACGCCGTGGAGAGCATGGCCGTCCTTACGGGTTCGCCCGTCCAAACAGATCTGCAAGGCCCCGGTGAGGGCCTCAATCCAACTCAACAGACGGCCGTTCTGAGGATCGTCCAGGAGGCGCTTCAGAACGTCCGTAAGCACGCCGCTTCCAGCCGCACCGTCGTCTCGACGCGGCTCAACTCATCGGTCTGGCTTCTAGAAGTCACGGACGACGGCCGCGGCTTCGAAGTAAGCGCGGTCGCCGCACGAGGTCGGCGCAACTTCGGTCTTCAGTTCATGCGGGAGAGAGCAGAACTGATCGGTGCTCAGTTCGAGGTTCAATCCCGGCCGGGCGGCGGAACGGTCGTCCGGTTGTCGATTCCAGTGGGAGAGGAGAACGCATGAGTTCGATTGATTACGCCGGGCCGGAGCGGCGTCGGCCAGGACCGGGCGGCCGGAACGGTGACAAGACGACCATCCTATTGGTCGATGACCACGCTCTTTTCCGCGTCGGTATGCGAAACATTCTGGAGAAGGAACCGGGCCTCGAAGTCATCGGCGAGGCGGACGACACCCGCGGCGCCTTCGACCTGTCGGTCCAGCTATCGCCGGACATCATCCTGATGGACCTCTCGCTGCCGGCGCCTGGCGGCATCGAAACGACTCAGCGGATCAAGCGCGAGCTACCGTCCGCCGGAATCATCGTTCTGGCGGTCAGCGAGGACGAGGACGCATTGTTCGACGCCATCAAGGCAGGGGCGGCCGCGTTCATCCTCAAGGACGTTGCCCCCGACGATCTGGTTGCGATCATTCGTCGCGTCGCCAACGGCGAGTACCTGATCAACGACAAGGTCTTTGCCAAGCCCGCGGTTGCGAGCCGGGTTCTCAAGGAGTTCCGCGAACTGGCCATCTACGGCCAGGAAGCGGCTCCGATCTTTGCCCCACTTTCCCCTCGCGAAGTCGAGATCCTGGACAACATCGCTCAAGGCATGACCAACAAGCAGGTCGCCTACGCCTTGTCAATCAGCGAGCAGACCGTCAAGAACCACATGTCCAGCATCCTGCGCAAGCTCAGCGTGAACGACCGGACACAGGCCGTCGTCTACGCCATGCGCCAGGGCTGGATCCGAATGCCCGAGGACTGATCCACACGTGGCAATGGAACCGCTACCACTTCCGCTACTCGAAATCGCGGAACGGGCCCGACGCGAAGTCGACCTCCTAACACGGGAGATCGGCGAGATCGAGCTGCTCGTAAATCAGGCCCGCACCGAGGCCACACGCCACGAGCAGAAACGGGCCCAGGCGGCGGAGAAGGGTCAGCCGTCCGGCAAGGACGCGGCGGCCCAAGAGGACGTCGCAGACCAGCTGATCGCCCTGACCAAACGTTCCGTGGTCATGGAAGCCCAGGTGGACATCCTTGAAGGCAAGCTCAAGATCCTCACCCGGTTCAAGGAGAGCCTCCGCCGATACAGCGCCGAGCTGGATCGGGCTTCCATGGGCGGAGCCGTTCCCCAGCACACGGCAGACAAGCTCGACACGAGCACGCCGCTCCCACCGGCAGTCTCGCGGATCGTGCTGGCCGCCCAGGAAGACATGCGGCGCGAGATCGCCCGGGCCATGCACGACGGCCCGGCCCAGAGCCTTACGAACATCACGCTCCAGGCCCAGATCGTAGAGCGGCTTCTGGAGCGCGATCCGGTACAGGCCAAGACGGAGATCGGCCAGCTCATCGCCATGGTCCAGCACACGCTCGACGCCACGAAGACGTTCATCTTCGATGTCCGGCCCATGGTGCTGGACGACCTTGGTCTTGTGCCCACGCTTCGGCGCGTCGCCCGCGATCGCGGTCGGCGCTCCCAGGTGCCGATCGAGTTCGAGTCGTACGGAACGGACCGGCGCCTGCCCATGGACGTCGAGAGCACTCTATTCCGCCTGATCGATGAAACGGTTACCGGCTTCCTGTCATGCCACCCGGACCGGGTCTCCATTCGCTTCGAGTGGGCGTCGGACAAGACTGAGGCCCGAATCGCCGCACGACGAGAAGGTGTCGACGCAGTCGAAGAGCCCGAAGTTGACGAAGCGCCGCCGGAGAAACCGGAGAAGCCGGACAAGAAGGGCGCCAAGACGCCCGAGCGCGAGATCCCCGAAGCCCTCAAAGCAATGATGGAGGAGACGCGTGCGGCGAAAGTCAGCCGCGCCGCCCAGACCAACCAGCCGCTCGCCCTTCCGCCAAATACCTGGCGAGAGATTCAGCAGCGCTCAGACACAATCGGCGTCAGCGCCGAACTCGTGGACGAAGGCCGGGAAGTCGTCCTGGTCCTGCCGGCGAGTTGAGGCTCGGCCGGGCACTCGGACCCTCCATGTTTTCCACCAGCGTCGGCGTCCAGCGAGGTCAGGGCATCGTTGAGTACAGCCTGATCCTGGTCGTGATGGCCGTTGTCTGTGTTATCTCGCTTGTCTTCTTCGGCGACCAGTTGTCGTCGCTGCTCAGCCTCATCGCCGGCGCGGTCTAGTTGCAGGCGCGCCGGGCACCAGCGCTACGCAGCCCGACTTATCCACATTGCCTTTGAAAAGCGCCTGCGCCACGAGGACGGTCCCATTACCATCTTCTAGTGGCGTTCCGAGTGCCCAATGCCCATTATTGGTCTCATCCTCTCATCAGAGGGCGCTCTCATCATC
>DASVJA010000040.1:0-12298 GCA_036386115.1 Candidatus Limnocylindrales bacterium | reverse complement strand
GCGCGATCGAGGCGAGGGACGCGGCATCTGGGGCACCATCGTCAAGCTTGCAACCAATCGCGCCGTTGTCGCTGCGGTCGCGGCCAGCTCCATCCTGATCCTGATCGCCCTGCCGGTGAGCAAGCTCCAGCTCGGCTCCACAACGAGCGACGTCTCCACGCTGCCTCATAGCGTCGAAGGCGTGCGAGCCTGGGATCTCATCACCCAGAAGTGGCCTCAGGGCCGCGATCTGACCATCGAGGTCATCGTCACCAACGCCCAGGATCCCAAGACCGCAGCCGCGATCCAGACCTTCGAAGCCGACCTGAAGAGCGGCCAATTCGCGGGCATCAGCGCCTCGACAACCGCCATCGACCTTTCGGGCGACAAGACCGTCGCCGACATCCACGCCGCAATCCCGGGCACGGCCAACGACATCGCAAACTGGGATCTGGCCCGCAACTTCCGCACATCGGTCATTCCGAGCTACTTCGGTTCTCTGACCGGCACGAAAGCCTACGTTTCCGGTGAGGCGACCTACACGATGGACTACGCCAACTGGTACGGCGACCAGATGCCGCTCGTGATCGTCTTCGTCCTGGGCATGAGCTTCCTGCTGCTCCTGGTTGCGTTCCACTCCATCGTCATCCCGATCAAGGCGATCATCCTCAACCTGATGTCGGCAGGCGCAGCATTCGGCGTCCTGGTCCTGCTCTTCCAGGAGGGCTGGTTCAAGGACATAACGGGCATTCGACCCAACGTCATTGAGGCCTGGGCTCCGGCCATGATCTTCACGATCCTGTTCGGCCTCTCGATGGACTACCACGTCTTCATACTCACTCGGGTGAAGGAAGCTCGCGACCGCGGGCTGGCCTCGACAGACGCCGTGGTCAAGGGCATCACGATCACGGCCGGCACCGTGACCAGCGCCGCCGCGATCATGGTCTGCGTCTTCGGTGCCTTCTTCACGATCCAACTGGCGATCATGCAGGAGCTCGGCATCGGCCTGGCAGTGGCCATCCTCGTGGACGCCACGGTCGTCCGAAGCCTGCTGCTTCCCTCGCTGATGAAGCTGTTGGGCGAGTGGAACTGGTGGATGCCGCGCTTCCTGCGGTGGATTCCGCGAATCACCATCGAGGGCGAACCGGAGGCTCTCCTCGGGGCAGGCCCCAACGATCTCGGCTCCGGGCCTGCCGGCGCCTGACCACCTCTCGATCCGCGGCGGCGCTCAACCTCCTCCGAGCGCCGCCGCTCTATCCGTCCAGGCGAACTGCAGGGCCCACGTGACCGTTCCACCGTTATCATGGGCGGCAACAGAGCGTGGCCGCCTGGATCGGATGACTGATCGGCGGCGAACAGGTCAAGGGCGGCGCCACAGGCGGCAGCGGCTCCTCGGGTAGTGTTCTGTTCTCATGGGGCGTCCCGCTTCCCCCTCGGCTGGACGCCCCACCTCACCCTCTTGATGGAGCGAGCATGATTCAGCCGGCGGCGACTCACGTATGGCTCAACGGCCTGCTTCTGCCCTCCGACGAGCCTCACCTCTCCGTCTACGACCGCGGCTTCCAACTCGGAGACGGCGTCTTCGAGGCGCTGCGAGCGCGGCGAGGAGTTGCAATCGAGCTGGCCGGGCACCTGGCCAGATTGCGCTCCAGCATGGCTACGCTGGAGATCGCGTTCCAGTTCAGCAACCTCGAGATATCCGACAGCATCTCCGAGCTTCTGGCGGCGGAAGGATGGGACGGGACCGAGCCGGCCGGCGACGCTTCGATCCGGATAACCGTCAGCCGCGGCATGGACCCTGCGCGAGGCCTGGCCCCGGCCACCACGGGGCAAGCATCGGTTGCCATCCAGGCCTGGCCGCACACGCCGCCGCCGGCCCGAGCCGTGGACGCTGGCGAGCGGCTTATAACTAGCGCGGTCAGGCGCGACCCGGATTCGCCGGTTGCCGGGGTCAAGACCACCTCGCGCGCAGAACTGGTCTACGCCCGCCTCGAAGCAGCACGAGCCGGCGCCGATGACGCCATCTTCCTGACGGCCGACGGTCTCGTCACCGAAGCGACGACCTCGAACATCCTGCTGATACGGGGCGATGTGTGTGCCACTCCGCGCCTGGGGACCGGTATTCTGGCCGGCACGACGAGGGCCTGGCTCGTGGGGCACGGCGAAGCGGTCGGGTTGCAAATGGTCGAACAGGACATCAGAACCCAGGACCTCCTCGACGCCGACGAAGCCGCGATATGCTCGAGCATCGCCGGAGTGGTCCCATTCGTTTCGCTCGACGGCCGCCTGATCGGAAGCGGGACCCCCGGACCGCGGACCATTGCCATGCGCATCGCGCGCGAGCAATGGATCGACGAGGTGTCTCTTGAGGGCTCGCGCGGCCACTCCGGATAGGTCGTGTCTGCCCGCCAGCGACGATTCTCATCCGCCTTCGGGATGACGCCCGACACGAGTACTGTTACTTTTCGGGCTGAGTTCGTGCGCTTCGGCGATCAGATGGGCCGCTACCGTCTCTAGAAGTCGATCCATGCAGCGACCAGCAAAGGAGTGGCGTTTTGAGCGAGGACCGCGCACCGGCGACCGGCAAGGAAACGGCCGTTCCGGTTCCCGACCCAATCGCCCGCGACTACATCCTGCTCTCACTGCGTCTGGGCAAGTTGCTGCCGGGCATAGTCGATTCCTACTTCGGCCCGGCGGACCTGAAGGCTCAGGTTGAGGCAGAAGCTCCGCTGACGGCATCGAAGCTTCGCGAAATGGCCTCCTCATTCGAATCGCGGCTGACCCGCGAAGTGGTTGAGCCAGATCGAGTGCGCTGGCTGAAGGCCCAGATGGTCGCCTTCGAGGCTCAGGCCCTGATGCTTGCCGGCGATCCACTGCCGTACGAGGACTACATCACCTGCCTGTTCGACGTCACCCCGGTCCAGATTCCGGAGGCCGTCTTCGATGCCGCCGCGGACGACCTCGCCCGCCTCTTGCCCTCGGGCGAGCTGCGAACCGAGACCGTCGCCGACCGGCTGGCAGTTTGGGACTCGCATTTCACCATCGATGAAGATCGAGTGCCGGCCCTTGCGCAATGGGTCGTTACCCAAGTGAGGGAGCGTGCCGACCGGCTGGTAGGCCTCCCGAGCGGCGAGAGCATCGACTTCGAATTCGTGTCCGGCGGGCCGTGGAGCGCCTTCAACCAGTACGAAGGCGCCGGACGATCGTCGATTGAGGTCAACACCGCCGCCCTGCGCCGGCCCGCGGATCTGATCCACATGGCGGCCCACGAGTGCTACCCGGGCCGCCACACCGAGCGCGCCTGGAAAGAACGCCGCCTCGTGGGCGAGATGCACCGGCTCGAGGCCACGGTAGCCCTGCTGAATACCCCCGAAGCGCTCATCGGCGAAGGACTGGCCTACCTCGGCGAACGAATGGTCGTCCCAGACGACGTGATGGTCGACCTCCTCGTCGAGCTGTATGGGCGCGGTGGTCTTGAGCTCGCGTCCGATCCCGCAGCCGCGCGTGAGGCCGCGGAGAAGCAAGTCCGCATTCAGCGCGCCCTGGCGGGCCTGAGGGGCGTGACCTCCAACGCGGCCTTCCTGTTCCACGCCGGAGGCGCGTCACGGGACGATGTCGCGGCATATCTGAGCCGCTACCTCCTTACCTCGCTGGAGAAGGCCGAGAAACGGATGGCCTCGCTCACCGATCCCATCCTCAGGGCACAAGTCATCGCCGGAAGCGAAGGCGAACGGCTGATTCGGCGCTGGTTCGAGCTCGGACGGGCATCGGAACAGGCAGATCTGTTCGGCCGACTACTGCGTGAGCAGCTGACGCCGGGCTCCCTCTCGGCCGAACTTTCATCTGGTGGGCACGGCGAAGCCGGCTGGTAGCGGCCGACCGGCGCTCAGGCTAGACTTTCCGGCGTGACAGATAGCCGCGTCAATACAGAGCCCAGCGACCGCCACCCGAACCTCGGCCTTGCGCCGATGGACACGCAAGGCGCGTTCCCGGCCGCGGCGGACATCATTCGCCAGAACGCCCTCATGCTCTCCGCTGCGGCCCTCGAATCGGCCGTGGCAGCCGATCCAGATATCCGGAGCCGCTACAACGAAGCAGCCATGCGCAAGCTCCTGCGAGACGGCGAGCTACTCGTCGATCGCCTGGCCAACTGCGTCGCCGGGGGCGAGATTCGCTGGCTCACGGAATACGCTGAATGGATCGCACCGATCTACCGCAGGCGGGGTGTCCCGTTGGGCGACCTGAGCCTCCTGTGCGCCGGAATACGGCAGGGCGTGGAACCCCAAATCGGACCAGATGAGATGGCGCTGGCCACGCGCGCCCTGGACGCGGCCATCGTCGTTTTCGACAAGAACGGCCGGCTTGGCGGCGACGGCCACAAGCGCAACGCGCTCTTGAAGTGGCTTTACAAGGGCGTTTGACCGCGCCACTCCCCAATGCTGCGGGCCGGCCGCGGCCATCCCGGTCTGGAGGCTGACATGACGATCAAGTGGGTGAAGGTCGATCCGCTCGTCATGCGCGGCGAACCCTTCTGCTACAACACCCGCCTCACCGTCCGCCAGCTCCTGGAGCTGCGGCGTGACGGCAACGGCGTCGGTCAGCTGCTGCGTGAGCAGCCGGAGCTTCGGCCGGTCGGCATCGCCACCGCATTCCGTTACGCCTCCGAGCATCGCGAGCTGTACTCCGGCTTCTTCGACCGGGCCGGCTCGCTCCTAGGTCCGGGCTTCACAGAGGCCGAGGCTGCCATTCTGCCGGAGGAGTTGCGGATCCCCGGGATCGTGGTCGCGGCACCGAAGCCGGCCGGGCGAGCCCGCGCCTGACGCGCCTCTCGGTCGGGATTCGACTATTCCGACGAAACTGGTAGGATATCGATCGATATGAGCGATCCAATTGCTACCGATGCCCCGACGGGCGAGGAAACGCCGGCTTTCGACTTCGAGAAGCGGTCGACGGAGCTTGCCATTTTGGATGCCCTCCGGACCGTCGTCGACCCAGAGCTGGGCATGGACGTCGTGGAGCTGGCGCTGATCAGACAGATCATCATCGGCAGCGAATCGTCGGAGATCAAAATGATCCTGACCACGCCTTTCTGTCCGTACGCGGGCTCGATGATCCAGCAGGTCAAGGACGCGGCCGAGTCCGTGCTGGAGCACCCGGTCAAGGTGACGTTGCTTGCGGAGCGCTGGGATCCGCGCGACGCCGGCCTCACCTGGTGACCTCGGAGAAGCCGGAACACAAGTCCGCAATCGCCACTCGTCGCGGTGACGACGGAACAACCGGCCTTCTCTTCGGCGGCGAGCGCGTCTTCAAGGACGGCGACAGGCCCGAAGCCTACGGCGCCATCGACGAAGCCATAGCGGCGCTCGGCCTGGCCCGAGCCGAGGCCGGTCTCAAAGCCGAAGACGGCACGCTGCCGCGAACTATCGCCGCCCTGCCTGAGTTGATCCTGCGCCTGCAGCGCGAACTGTTTGTCGTGGGGGCGGAGCTTGCCACCAATCCGGATGCGATTGGCCGTCAGAAGCCGGGCGAGACCCGCGTGACGGCCGGCATGGTCGCCGGTCTCGACTCATTGCTCGCCGAAGCGGAAACTGCCGTTGAGATGCCGCGCGAGTTTGTGGTTCCCGGAGAGACGCGCCTGTCCGCGGCGCTGGAACTGGCCCGGACAATCACCCGGCGGGCCGAACGCCGCGCAGTCTCAATCCGGCGTGCCGAACCCGTGGCCGGCGACCAGCTCGTGCCTTACCTGAACCGCCTCGCGGATCTGCTCTGGATCCTCGCCCGCGCTGCCGAACAGGGTGAATCCCGAACTCCCACACCATCTCGAACGGGAACTGCCAGAGCCGGCCGGTTGGATCTGGGCTAGACCGGGCAAGCCGTACTCGGGCAGCGGCGAGCGGGCAGCGGCGAGCCACCAACAGGGGCCTGGCGAGCCCTGGGCGCCAAATCGCCCCGGTGGTGCATCATTGGCATCGTGATGCACGTCTTCCGCGCCAATCGCCCGCACTATCCGACCGGTCTTGCCGGCCTGGCCGCGGCCCTGCTGATTACCGCGACCGCCTGCGGCAGCACCGGGCCAACATCTCAACCCACTGCCTCGCCGACCGCCGTTCCAACTGTGGCCGCGACCCCGTCTCCCGTCGCGCTGGCATCGATCGTGCCTGTGCCCACTTCCGCGCTGGTGGCGCCGTCGGAGCCGGCGACCAAACTCGACGACGCCAAGACCCTGGCCCTGCAGGCCGCGCTCGACGGCTTGCGAACGACGGGCCTCTACCCCGGTGTCTCAGCCGCAATCGTCTTCCCGAACGGCACACTCTGGAAGGGCGTCTCGGGAGTGGCGGTAGTCAAGCCCGCCACGGCGTTGACATCGGACACGCTCTTCTCAGTCGGAAGCATCAGCAAGACCTTCATCGCGGCGCTCGTCGGCCGGCTGGCCCAAATCGGCACGATTGGATTGGATGATCCACTGGATCGCTACGTACCCGACTTCCCTAATGCCGCGAACATCTCTCTCCGCCAACTACTCAATCACACCAGCGGCCTCCAGGACCTCTTCTCGGCCCCCAGCCTGGCCGACGCGATCCTGGCCAAACCGGCCGCCACCTGGACCGCAGAGCAAGTACTGGCCAGGCTCGGGCCGCCCTATTTCGCGCCCGGCAAGGGCTATCACTACTCAAACACCAACTTCGTACTTCTCGGCCTCGTGATCGAGAAGGCCACCGGCCAGACCGTGGCCTCGCTTGTGCGCTCCGCCTTCCTGACGCCGCTGGGCATGAACAACACATACCTGCAGACCGAGGAGACGGCGGAAGGGCCGAAGGCCCACGGCTACTGTGCCGGACCCGGGCCGTCGTGCGGTGCCAGCGTGGCTCGGGCCGCTTCGCCCCGCGACAACTCCGCCGGCGACATGCTCCCCTTCACCGCCGAAACAACCGCGGTCGGGTTCGCCGGCGCGTACGCATCAACGGCGTCCGACCTGGCGACCTGGGCCAGTGCCCTGTACGGTGGCGCGATCCTGGACCCGGCCACGCTCTCGGCAATGGCAGACACCTCGCCATCGCTGCCCTATAAGCCCAAGCTCCCCTACGGCATGGGCTTCGAACAGACGACGCTCGCCGGCCAGATTGCCTGGGGTCATCGCGGCCTCCTCGACGGCTTCTGGTCCGCGATGTTCTACCTCCCGTCGTATCACGTCACAGTCGTGGTTCTGATCAACGCCAACTGGGCTGACGCGATGGCTGCCGCGGCTGCGCTGGCGAAGATCGCGATTTCGTAGAGGGTTGATTTGATCCTCCGAGCTCGGATAAGGGATGCGTTCGCGGGGTTCTGGGGCGCCGGGAAGGACGATGCTCTGGCTCCGAGGTCCGTGCGCCGGGCGGCAGTTCGTGAACGCCACCGCAACGGTGGTCCGGCCTGGACGAGCCGCGATCGCAATCTCGACCCCGGAAGTCGGCCGTCCATCGCGGACTCCGCCGATCCCGGCGTGGCCGGGTCGGTAGGTACCGTCATCGGAAACGTCCTGCGCTCCCGCAAGAAGTCCTAAGGGCCAGCGCCACTACCCGGAATCCAGGAACCGGCGAATTCTCGCCGACGGCTGGTGCCTGGGGCCCGACTCTTCCGCTCATCTTCGCCCGGGGCAATGCTAAGCGGCCTGGGGCCTGACTTTTCCGCTCATCTTCTCCCGGGGCAATGCTAAGCGAAGAAGTGCCACCGGACGGCAACACGGCGGCCGTTGCGCGCCGGATGCGACCATTTCTTCCTAGTGGAATCCGCGGCCACGCCACGACAGCCACCCTAGTACGCCTGGCTCCTTACTTGGCATCGCCCCGGGCGTTGTTGAGCAGAGACATGTCTGACCGGCAGCAGACCCCACAGCCGGCTCCGACCACGCCGCCGGTCCGCCGACCACGCCATGCAACTCCGTCCCCGTCCTCCGCCGGTCCGCCATTGCCCGAACTCCGGCCCGGCCCCCGGAATCGAGAACCCGGCGATTGCTCGCCGGGTTCTTGGCGTTGTCGCGTAGGCCTTGCGGCCAGGGTCTAGGCGCGACGAGAGGTAAAGCAGTCGCTGCAATAGACCGGCTTGGTGCCGCTCGGGCGGAATGGCACCTGGGCCTCGCGACCACAGCTCGAGCAAGTTGCCGAGAACATCTCGCGGGGGCCGGAAGAGTAGCCGCCACGGCTACCGCCGCCACCGCCGTGAGAGGCGCCCCCGCCGAAGTCACCGCGCTGGGCCTTGCGGGCCGCACGGCACGAGGGGCAGCGTCGCGGTTCGCTGAACTGGCGATCCGCGTAGAACTGCTGCTCACTCGCACTGAAGACGAATTCCTGGTTGCAGTCCTGGCAAACCAGGGTCTTATCCGATGCGTACAAAGAACGCTCCTTGCTCGCGCGGCCTCAGCGACACGTCTGTCTCGCCGAGAACCGTTGAGAGGAGCGATCGTGTGAGCCGCTGTTTCCGGGGCCTATTGGCCCGTCCGGCGGAGATTACCACGTCCAATAGCGGTTTTGTCCACCGTAATATTGCGGGCCATTTGGTACTTGTGGCGAAGTACTGACATCGTCGAAATGCCGCCGCCGGCGGCCTTGGCACGATACATCGCCTGGTCGGCGCGGCGGACCAGAGCACGCCCATCGCCGGTCGCATGGCGCTGCCAGCCGACACCGACACTCGCACCGACGGTCAGTCGGAACGCATCCCGATCGGTGAGCGACGCGAGCACTCGTTCCGCCACAAGCTGAGCCTCGTCTTCACTAACGTTGGGCAGCACGACGGCATACTCGTCGCCGCCCATTCGAGCGATGTCATCCGTGTCGCGGACGACTTCACGCAGCCGGTCGGCAACGGCAATGAGCATCTCGTCGCCAACCTCATGGCCGAATATGTCGTTGACCTGTTTGAAATGATCGAGGTCGATCCATAGAACGCCGACGCCCCGTTCGCTAACGCGGAACGCCTGGTCGATTCGCTCCTGGAACATGGTCCGGTTGGCCAATCCGGTCAAAGGGTCGTGCAGCGCCCGATGAGCAAGCTCAGTCTGCAGCCGGTCCTGCTCGCGCAGGAGTGACTGCAACTCCTGGTTTGCGGCAGCGATCTCTATGTTGGCCGACTCAAGTTCGGCGTTGGCTTGCTCAAACTCGTGAGTGCGCTGTTCGACGCGCGCTTCCAGTTGCTCGGCGAACTCGTGGAGGCGATCCTCGTCTTGCTGTCGCTCGGCGATCTTCCAGACCACATCCATGATCTGGGTCAGCTGATTAACGTCCGTTTCGGTGTACGGCTCGGGCTTGTTGGCAACGCCGACAACGGCCACCATCTGATCGCGGCTGAACACCGGGATGGTCATGAACCGCGCCACGGGCGCCGCTCCTTCGGTCCCGTCCGCCGGGGCTCCGGCAACCGCCCCGAGGTCGTTGACGACGATTGGTTTGCGCTGGCTTTCGACCTCGTCCCATATTCCGGAGCGAGCCAGCTCATATGTCCACGTCGGATCGTTGATCTGGCTGGCTTCAGTGGACTCCAACGACCAGGAATGGAGCGTGAAGGCGCCGGACGTTTCGTCGTACGCGTATATGTAGCCGAAGACGCTATCGCTCAGTGCCACAACCTCTGCCAGAGTGACGTTGAGCAATTCTGGAACGCTGGCGCACTCAACTTCGGATATGCGCAGGAGCGAGCGCAGGCGGCGCTCCTCGGAGAACTGAGCGCTCTCGGCCCGCTGGCGGGCGATGACATCGCGCATGATCAGCTGGCGGTCGCCATCGCCGAGCGAGGCTTCGCTCACGTCGACCGGAATAGACGTCCCATTTCGGCGTCGCAGCATCCGCTCGAAGCGGACCGATGTCCCGGGCGGCTGCGCCAGACTATGCTTCGCAACCTCGCGATCACCCGGCACATAGGTATCCAGCAAGTCGACGCCGACGATCTCCGTCGCCGGATAGCCGAGCATCTCGCAGGCCCGGGAATTGGCGAGTGTTATCCGTCCGGCGGCATCCACAACGACGATCCCGTCAGCGGCCTGCTCGACCAGCGAACGGAAATGGCGCTCGCTGTCGGCGAGGGCGACGAGAACCGGATCGAGATGCAGCAGACCCGAAGCAACCGGTTGGTTGGAAGGATCGGCCAGGACGCGCTGGAGCCTGGGTCCGCTGCCTACGTCGGAACGGCGGCGATGCGGCTGGTCGAAGACGTGTCGCTGCTGGACGAGGGGCACTCGGGGCTCGGGCGGGTCTGACAAGACCGCCAGAGTAGGCGGCTCGGGCGGGTCTGGCAACAGGGCGGGAGCAGGCGAGTCGGCCAGATCGGGCAAGGCGGCCGGTGGCGCGTACGGAGACACCGGCTGCCTGGCACGGCCGCCGGCATCGGGCGACAGCGTCAGAGAGGCGAGCCCGGCAGCACCAAATATCCTGGGTGCGTCGGCGCGTTGAGGCATAGTTTGCGGGCCCATCCTGTTGCGACTGGCTGTCTTAGTCGTCGGGCCCCGACGGCGTGGACTTGATAGCCCCGGCTCACGCAGCAGGACTAGAGCGGGATGCCCTATCTACCGACGCCGATCCTTGGATGCGTCAGCTCCCGATCCGCGTCCGAGATCGTTCGCAGCACCTGGGCCTTCTGAGCATCGACGCGATCGAGGGCTGCGTAGACCTCCGCCCACGCCTCCCGCAGCATGGCCACGCGGCCTTCCGGGCCGGATACACCGGCTTCGAGCGCGGCGGCGTGGTCGCTCATCGTGCTTACGGCCCGGCGAGCGGCCTCAAGCTGACCCAGGGCGATCCGCTGGCTGGCGGCCGCGCCGGCCACCATGACTGCGGTTCGGAGAGCGGCCGTCGTGGTGCTGATCGCCGACGCGATAGCGCGGATGACCTCGCCGTTGTTGTCCTCTACGATCCGCAGGGCCGCGTAACCCTGCATGACGATCGCCAGCTGGGTAAGGATTTCCTGGTGGCGTCGCCGGACGACGGGTAGTACATCCAGTCGAAGTGAGTTGGCTCGCTCAGGCGCGTCGGCAACCATGGCGTCGATGCGCGCGGCAAGGTCCTCGTCCAGGCGACCGGCCAGAAAGGCGTACTGGCGCAGGGTTTCCATCTCGGTGGCCAGCGAGGCTTGCTCAGTGAGTATTGCGGCGTTGTCCTGCTCCAGGGCGAGCCGACCCTCGGTGAGGGAACTCAGCAGGTCTTCCAGCCTCGGCTGCGACTTCGCGAAGCGATCGAAATAGCGATCAAGCTCCACCAATTCATCGTGATTGGAGCGCTTCCCGCCCGACTTGATCGTGACCGGATCCAAACGAGCGGCCGTCTTGCGCAATTCGGACAGCTGACGAGCCAGCGGCGCCCTGGTGGCGAGCAGGCCGCGCATCGCCTGGAAGCGGCGATCGAGCAACCTGCCGCTCATTGCCGAGGTGGCAACGAAATCCCGCGCGCCAAGCTGCCCGATTGCGGCGACGGAGCGCCCGAACTCGGGGCTGCTGGGAGGCAGCGTGGTTATCGATTCAAGGTACTGGGCCGTGATCGACTCGATCCGCTCGACGGCGCGCGGGTCGATTACCGACGCGCTCGCAGCCCCGTCCGGGGCATCCGAAAGCGAACCCGGCGAAGCCTGAGGCTCCGCCGGGTTCGTTGACTTGCGTAGTGGACTCACAGAGCCAACCGGGCATCTACCCCTGGGGCGCGTCGGGCGCCTTAGGGGCAACCGCCGGCTTGGTGACCGGCTTGAGCGCCGACGCAGGGGCCTTCGCCGCAGCCGGCTTGCTCGCCGGAGCGGTCCCGTCCCCGTCCGGGCTGAGGAGCAGCGGTGTGATCGTCTTGCGGGCGATCGACGCCAGCGCACCGGCCTGCTGGATGACATCACCGAGAGCGCTCGTTACGCCCTGGGCGCCGTTGAGGACCGTGAACTGTCCGATGTGCCCAAACGGCTCGGCGGCGGCGCGGATAATGTCCGGCATCGACGCTGCGATCTGCTGGGCAATGACCGCTTCCTGGTTCTGGCTGAGGGCGGCGGCTCGGCTCTCGATACCGGCTGCCTCTGCCATGGCCTTGGCCTTGATCGCGTCCGCCTCGGCGAGACCGCGAGCCTTGATGGCATCGCCGTCGGCCTGACCGTTGATGCGGGTGGCATTGGCCTGAGCCTCGGCCTGGACTTTGACTGCGGCGGCCTGGGCCTCGGCGGCCAGGCGGACTTCCTGGGCTGCGGCTTCAGCCTGGCGGATACGAACGTCGCGACCTGCCGCGGCGAGAGTCGTCTGGCGATACGCCTCGGCGTCGGCCGGCTTGCGCACGTCTACCTGGAGCTGCTGTTCCTTCTGCTGAGCCTGCAACTCGGCGACGCG
>DASVJA010000039.1:0-37738 GCA_036386115.1 Candidatus Limnocylindrales bacterium | reverse complement strand
GCACGACACCGTCAAGGGCTCCCAGGTCCTCGAGCCGCTGTTCGAGTTCTCCGGCGCGTGCGCGGGCTGCGGCGAGACGCCGTATCTGCGCCTCATCAGCCAGCTCTTCGGCGATCGCATGATCGTGGCCAACGCCACGGGATGCACCTCGATCTACGGCGCCAACCTCCCGACGACTCCGTGGACCACCAACCTGGCCGGTCGCGGACCTGCCTGGAACAACTCGCTCTTCGAAGACAACGCCGAGTTCGGTATGGGAATGCGGCTGGGCGTCGACGCCCAGAACGAGCATGCCCGCGCGCTCGTCACGCGGCTCGCGCCGCAGATCGGTGAGAAGCTCGTTCGCGAGCTGCTCGACAGCGCTCAGGAGACCGAGCCGGAAATCGACGCCCAGCGAGCCCGGGTCGCACAGCTTCGCGAGAAGCTCGCAACCGTAAACGGGACCAACAAAGCCGACGCTCAATCGCTGCTGGCACTCTCGGGCGACCTCGTCCGCAAGAGCATCTGGATCATCGGCGGCGACGGCTGGGCCTACGACATCGGCTTCGGCGGCCTGGACCAGGTCCTGAGCTCCGGCAAAAACGTCAACATCCTCGTTCTGGATACCGAGGTTTACTCGAACACCGGCGGACAGGCCTCCAAGTCCACGCCTCGCGGCGCGGTCGCGAAGTTCGCGGCGGCCGGCAAGGCCACGGGCAAGAAGGACCTCGGCGCCATGGCCCGTGCCTACGGCAACGTCTACGTGGCCCAGATTTCGATGGGCGCCAACGACGCCCAGACCACCAAGGCGCTTCTCGAAGCGGAAGCCTGGCCGGGCGTCTCCCTGGTCATCGCCTATGCCACCTGCATCGCCCACGGCATCGACATGGAGAAGTCCATGTCGCACCAGAAGGACGCCGTCAAGAGCGGTTACTGGCCGCTCTACCGCTACCAGCCGAGCGAGGCCGAGGGCGGGCAGCCGTTCAAGCTGGACTCAGGCAAGCCGACGATGCCGGTGAAGGACTTCGTGGCAAACGAAACCCGCTACGCGATCCTGCAGCGAACGAACCCGGAACGGGCAGCCGAGCTGGCCGAGCTGGCGCAGGCCGACGCCACCGAACGCTGGCACTTCTACGAGCAGCTGGCGGGCATCGAGCAGACCGTGCCGCACCTCGGCGAGCATGACGGCGAGACCGCTTCGACCGGCGCAGCCGCCCAGACGCAGGAAGGCTAGACATGACCGTCGATCTGAGCACCAAGTATCTCGGCCTCCAGCTTCGATCTCCGATCGTGGCTTCGGCCTCGCCGTTGACCGGCGTTGCCGCCTCGGCCCGTCTCCTCGATGAGGCGGGCGTGGGGGCGATCGTGCTTCCTTCGCTCTTCGAGGAAGAGATCCTCAACGACGAGATTGGGCTCAACAAGTCCCTCGAGACCGGCGCCGGCCAGTTCGCGGAAGCCCTCGAGTACTTCCCCACAGTGGAGATGCTGCCGGGCATCGGGGACCGCTATCTGGCCAATCTAGCGGCGATCAAGGCCCAGTCCTCTGTGCCCGTGATCGCCAGCCTCAACGCCACGTCGGCCGGCGGCTGGGTTCGCTACGCCAAGCTCATGCAGGATGCAGGAGCGGACGCGCTTGAACTCAACCTCTACCGCGTCGCTGCCGATCCGACCAAGACCGCGGCGGAGATGGACGCTGCGGATCTGGACCTCATCGCCAAGGTTCGGTCTGCCGTCACCATCCCGCTGGCCGTGAAGCTCAGCCCGTACTACTCAGCTTTCTCCAATTTCGCCGGCAAGGCTGTCGGATGCGGCGCAAACGGGCTCGTCCTGTTCAACCGCTTCTACCAGCCGGACCTGGACCTCGAGACCCTCGGTGTGGTCAATACGCTGGACCTCAGCCAGTCCGGTGATCTGCGACTGCCGCTCCGCTGGATCGCGATCCTTCGACCTCAGCTCGGGGCCAAGGTCTCGCTGGCGGCGAGCTCCGGCGTCAACACAGGTACGGATGTCGCCAAGGAACTCCTCGTCGGTGCGGACGTCGTGATGATGACGTCGGCACTCCTGCGCAAGGGTCCCGGCCACGTTCGAACGGTTGAGACCGAGCTTCGGGCCTGGCTGGACGAGAAGGAGTACACGTCCGTGTCCCAGCTTCGTGGCAGCGCAAGCGCGGCCACGGCAGCGAACCCGTCGGCGTTCGAGCGTGCCAACTACATGCAGACACTGCGTTCCTGGTCGTCTCCGGAGAGTTAGTCCAATATGGGCTGGTCGGCTCCGCATCGTTCGGAGGCGAGCTGCCCAACAGAAGCTGAATTGAGTCACATTCGGGCCGGCGACAGCTGTCGCCGGCCCTTCTTGTCGGCGGCCAATTCGAGGCCTGCTACGCCTCGAGCAGCGAGGCCTTCAGCGCGGTCTTGAGCGGGGTCGTAGCCCGGCCGATCAGCTTCGAGAGATCGTGAGTGACCTCCGCCAGCGCCCCGTCAGCGATATTCGTATCCAGGGCCGCCGCGAAAGCGGCGGCCCCATCGCTGGCGCCGGACTTCTTCAGTTGTCGGATCAAATTCTCGCCATCCACGGGTCGATACTCAACCGGCCGTCCGATGATTTCGGCGATCACGGCCGCCAACTCGGTGAAGCTCCATGCCTGGTCACCGCCGAGTTCGTAGACCTTGCCTTCGTGTCCCCGTCCCAGAAGAACGGCAACGGCCCCGACCGCGAAGTCGGCACGCGTGGCGCTAGCAACACGGCCATCACCGGCGGCCGAAACGATCGCGCCAGTTTCCCTCGCTATCTGCACCTGCGGCACGTAGTTCTCCGTGTACCAGTTGTTCCGGAGGATCGTGTACGCCACGCCCGACTCGACGAGATGCTCCTCCGTGGCCTTGTGCTCGGGCGCCAGGACCAACGTCGACGTGGTGGCACGTGGCGCGCTCGTGTAGACGAGTTGCTTCACCCCCGCTCGCCTGGCGGCCCCGATCACGTTCCGATGCTGAGCGGTGCGCCGACCTACCTCGCTCGACGATACGAGGAGCAGCCGGTCGACATCGGTCAAGGCCGTCTCCATGGCGGTCTGGTCGTCATACGTCGCGACCCTAACCGCAACGCCCCTTCTTGTCAGGGCCGCGGCCTTCTCGGCCGTCCGCACCACCGCAATGATGTCCCCCGCCTGCTCCGTTTCGAGAAGCTTTTCGACAACGAGTCCACCCAGATGTCCCGTCGCTCCAGTGACCGCGATCTTCATTGGTTCCATTCCTTGTGCTCGGACGCGTGTGTCCGCAAGGCATTGCGGCCACCTCTGACGCCTTGACTATACTTTCCAATGTCAAGTAAGTACCTTGTGGTAACCTATGGCTATGGAACCACCCAAGAGCCCGCCCTGGAACGTTTACGACCCGCGATGCCCTTCGCGGACGGTCCTGGATCTCATCGGCGGCCGGTGGACAGTGCTCCTCATCGGCGCCCTCGCGGAGGACCCGCGCCGGTTCGGTGAGTTGCAGAGACAGTTGGGCGGCATATCCGCCAAAGTGCTCACCCAGGTTCTGCGCGCGCTCGTTCGGGATGGGCTAGCCACCCGAACGCTCTATCCAGAAGTTCCGCCACGGACGGAATACCGGCTTACGGAACTGGGAGAGGCATTGATCCCTCCCCTTGCGGCGCTGCGCGATTGGGCCGAGGTGAACATTGAGACGATCCTGGAGTCGCGCGGCGTCCATGACGAACTCGGCGGGTCGGCTGACCGCGCAGACGGATCGGTTGCCGGTACGGCCAGGAGCCCCGGCCGGCAGGGCGCTCAATCTCAACTGTAAGGCCCTGAGCCTTCGCAGCGCCACGGCCGACACGTCATGTCGACCCCGCGGCGCGGACCGCAGAACTGACGACGATCGGTCCAATTCCGTCTCCGCCCTGCCGGCGGGCCTCAGTTCGAAGCCGGCCCAACCCCCATGGCCCGCGTCTATTCGATAACCATGACCGTGTGTGTGCCCACTTCGGGAAGCTCGATCGAGGTGTAGCCATCGGCGAAGGTGAAAGGCAGGTCGGCGCCCGAGGGCGCCAGATAGCAGCGGGCGGGCGCTGTGCCCGTTCGAACGGCGACTCGCACCCCCGCCGTCGGCCAGGAGCGATCCACGTGAGGCACCGACTGGACGGTCCGGCGCGGGTGATACGCGACGAGGTGGACGATCCGACGGGCTGGATGGGCATCAACACCATCCAGCTGCGGCTGAACCAGGACGGACGCCTCGATCCAGGGCGGGCCGTCGAAGCGAAGCAGCGGATCCGGCAGGAGCCTCCGCACCGCCGCCAGGACAAGGTCCCTGTACGGCCAGTAGTCGTGGTCACGATAGGCGCGGAAGAGCGGCGCGGCGAGGTAGGCCACTTTGCCATTGCCGCCGAAGACCAAGAGCGGCGCTCCCGCCTCGCCGCTCCCCGCGACCCCGAGCCGCTCCCCCACCGGCGACTGTGCGTGACTGAAGAAGTGCTCCCACGTCCGATCGAAGAGGCTCCCCGACAGGGTGCCGTGCGGTTCCGAACCCTCGCGCGGGCGAACGACCGAGGCCCGGTCGTAGAGGACGTAGTCGTAGTCGATCGCCAGATCGGCTGAAGCCGCCGCCAGTACGTCGTCGACCCGGAAGTAGCACGGCATCGTGGGCACCGGAGCAACGTACTCGACAGGCACGACATCGAGCGCGAACTCGCCGCCCGGCTCCAGACTCGCGGTTCCACTCACGAGAAGGGCGTCGCCCCGCGCGATATGGGTTTCGAGATTCGCCCGGAGCTCGCGCCCAATGGTGAGGCCGTCCGGCAAGACGATGAGCCGATACCTCGTCAGTTCCGCGCCCGGATCCACGATGTCGAATTGGATCCCGCTCTCGAGGAACATCTGGGCCGCGCCCTCGACCTCGGGGTTCTGGGCAGTGGCAGGCTGGCCGCCGAATGAGACCAGACGAGGGTCGGAGATGATGGCCACTTCCGCCGGCGACACGACGCCGCGGAGCCACGGCTCCAGCCGCTCGACTCGCTCGAAGACGCGGCCGATCAGCCGGTAGACGGCAGGATCCAGCACGCCCGACGGATGCAGCTGATCGCCGATGAAGACGCCGCCACCCGCGGCCATGATCGTCGCCGCCTCGTAATCGAGCTGGTCGAAGGTCTTGAGGCCGCCGAAATCGGCCCACGACTTGTGGAAGCGGCCCGTCATGCCAGTGAAGGGCAGGCCGTAGACACGCGCCTGCCGGGCCGCCATCGGGTAATGCAGATAGCCCCACAGCCCCGGCGACGTAGCCAGGCTTTCGAGGTCCAGATGCGTCTGGAGGCCGACCGTCTCCCCCATCGCCGCGTCCATCGTCCCGTTGAAGAAGACTTCGGCACCGGGCGTCAGTTTGCCCACGAGCCGGCTGACCCGTTCCAGGTAGGCCAGCTCGCGTCTCCGGGCGAAGGCGACGACGACCGCTTCGTCGGCGGCATCGATACCGGCCGCAGCCATCTCCGCCAGGCCCCAGGGCGAGTAGTTGGGCACGGCCAGGCAGATGTCGAACCAGAAGCCATCGATCTCGTAGCTCTCGCAAAGCTCGCGGACCTGGTCGCAGACGTAGTCGCCGTAGCCCGTCGACGGATCGAGCAGGCTCCAGCGGGGCGCCATCGGATCGTCGTCCGGCGAGAGGCCGCCCGCGATCGACGGCGCGGTCAGCGGCGCCCTGGCGTCCAGCCGGCCATCCCGGTCCACCACCACCCAGCCCGGGTCGCGGGCGGCCGCGAGGTCGTCCCAGCCGATCGTTACGTAAGCGATTGCCTTGATCCCAACCGCGTGCAACGCCTCGATCTGCCGCCCGAGCAGGTCGAAACCGAGCCCGGGGTGCGTGGTGCCAACCTTCGTCGGGTAGTAGGAAAAGCCGTGGTGGCAGC
Source organism: Candidatus Limnocylindrales bacterium (assembly GCA_036386115.1). Lineage (GTDB taxonomy): Bacteria > Chloroflexota > Limnocylindria > Limnocylindrales > CSP1-4 > Fen-1039. The sequence continues at coordinate 31,861 of DASVJA010000039.1, read as the reverse complement.
GCGCAAAGACGTTGACCGATTCCACGTGCGCGACCCGCATCGTCTCGGCAAAAGCCGTGGCGTCGAACTCCTCGGCGATCGGAGTCACGCATGCTGGAGTGTGGAAGTCGAGGTGGACCTGTCGGAGTGGAGGTCTGGAAGCGGACATGGCGACTAGCTTGCGCCAATTGGAGCGGCGCCGCCTGGTAGCCCTTCGCTCAACGCGGCGCGCCTACCGCGACCAGCTCCTCCGCCGAAACCCGGTAGCGCCGCCACGTGGCCATCCGCACGCAGAGGAGCGTGAACCCAATGATCGCGATCCCGAAGGTCACGCCCAGCCAGCCCGACATCGGCACGAGCAACAGCGTAGAGGTGAACTCTATGGCGATCAGGACGTAAAGGATCCGGACGATGGCGTCGCGTGACAGGCGAGTACAAAGCAATGCCCCGGTCGGCGCGCCAATCGCCACGACCGGCACAGCGGCCAACCACATGTCCACGACCGGGCCCCGGAAATCGCCCATCACGAGCAGGTGTGTCAGGAAGCCCGTCCAGGTAACGATGGTCAGCAGCACCACGGTCGTTGGTGTCACGACGCGTTCGCAGACCCGGAAGCCCAGGACAAGCAGCACGAACATGATCGTGTTCTCGCCAACGGCCGCGAGTCCCGAGAGCAGCCCGCCGAGCAGACCCGCGCCGACCAGCGCAAGCATCTCAGGACGCCCGAGCAATCCGATTGCATCGCGCCGATCCGGTGCGAAGCGCCGGCTGACCCAGAGCGCCAGGGCCAGGCCCGCCAGGACCGCCGTGAACAGGAGCCGTACCGTTCCGCCGGGCAGGTGCGGCGCAAGGAAGATACACGACACGAAGACGCCGACTATCGCTGCCGGCGCGCCAAAGCGGATGGCCCGCCACTCCACGGCTACGCGGTTGCTGACGATGGAGATAGTCGCGCAGCCCATCCCGACGCTCTGGATGGCAAAGGAGAAGAGGCGCGCCTGATCTGCCGGTACGGTGAGCACCTTGGTCAGGACCGGGAAGCCGACGGCACCGCCACCCTCGGAAGTCCCGCCACCCACCAGCGAGCCGAACACCATCGTCAGCGAGACCCGCCAGTTGTTGGCTACGGCATTCAGGGCGTGCTCGCCGCCGAAGATCAACCAACACAAGAAGACGGTGACACCGAGCGCCACATTCACTCGCAGCATCGGCCAGAACGCCGGGCGCGGCGGGGCCGGGCGAGATTCTCCCCGGATAGCGGTGGCTGTCACGGACGAAATAATCGCAGAAGCGTAGGGGCGCCGTGGGCCCGGTGCGTCTCGAGTTCCGGCCCGCCGCCAGCCTATACTTCTGTCGGCCTGCGTCCCGCCGGCGACGAACCTGCGGGCGGACGAGGCGCGGTTGGTGTGGGAGCGCCGACTGCTTGAGTATCGAGCAACGCGAGACGTTTCGGGAGGCAGACGTGGCGGAGAGGGCGATCTCGCTGAGGGGTACTCAGTATCCGGTTGTCCTGCCGGCGCTCCGCGACCCGCGACTCGGTATCGCGGCGGTTGTCCTGAGCCTCCATGCCCTGGGACAACTGGTCCTGCATTGGCCGTTGAGCGTGCCTCAGATCCTGGCTGCCATCCTGACCTGCGCGATCCTCGATTTCGTGATCACCTTCTACCGGCGCAAGGCCATCGTCTGGCCGGCCAGCGCCCTCCTCACCGGCAGCGGCGTGGCGCTGCTCATGCGCGTAGTCGGAACGCCCGCAGACAGCCCCTGGGCAACGAACGATCTGTACATGTTCGCCGGCGTGGCCGCGTTCTCCCTGCTCCAGAAGTACATCTTCCGGTACAAGGGCAGGAACATCTTCAACCCATCCAACATCGGGCTTGTGCTGGCCTTCCTTATCTTTGGCAACTCTCGCCTTGAGCCCCTCAACCTTTGGTGGACGCCGCTCAATATCTGGATGATCCTTGCTTACGCGATCATCCTCGTCGGCGGTACGTACGTCGTCTGGCGGGCCAAGATGCTGACGGTGTCCGTGACCTTCTTCGTGGCTTTTGCCGCCCTGCAGGCGATCCTCGCCGGGTCCGGCCATTGCATGACCGCCAACTGGGCGTTCGCCCCGGTCTGCGGCGCGGAGTACTACCGCATCATCGTCACTTCGCCAGAAGTGTTCATCTACGCCTACTTCATGGTCACCGATCCACCGACCGTGCCGGCCGGCCGAGTCGGGCGGTTCCTGTTCGCCATCAGCGCGGCCGCGATGGCGACGCTCCTGATGGCGCCGCAGACCGACGAATTCGGGACCAAGGTGGCGCTGCTCGGAGGGCTCACGATCCTCCTTTCTGCCCGACCGTTGCTCGAGCGCTTGGTGCCCGAACCGCGCTCGGCGCAGGACACGATCAAGGGCTTTGCCGCCAGGCTCATGACCGGCGGCCATGCCGGGCGCCTCCGCCCCGTGGCAAGCGTTGGCCTCATGGCTGTGCTGATTGCCGTCGTCGGAGGCGGCGTGGTCTTCGCCGGCACTCCGGCGCGCGCGGCCGTGCCACCGGACATGACGGAAGTCCTGAACGGACTGCAGCAACAGATCAACCCTGGGACACTCCCGCCGATCACCGTGAACCAATCGGTCAAGAGTTGGGATCATGAGGTCGCGGACAGCGTGCCGCAGCTCCTGGTGATCCTGGCCCAGAACCTCGGCGTCGAGGGTCAGGCGCTCCTCAAGGCGGATGGAAGCCTCTTCACCGCCGTAGACCACGGCGACCGGCTCAAGGAGATGCAGACGCGACTGGCAGGCGACCAGGCAAGCGGCACGTGCATCGTGGACGTCTATCAGTTCGACTCGGTGAACGTGACTTTGATCGTGCCCTTCGGCGTACAGAGCGGCCTGAGCCTCGGCTTCGACGCCCGCGGAACGGTCACCCACAACACCTACGACTCGGCCGGGAAGCTCCTTTCTCAGCAGTCTTCCACGTTCGCAAACACCTTCGCTATTCGTCGAGCTACCGGCGCGCGCTGGCTCAACGTGGCCGTGCTTCCGGCCGGCACCGGCACCTGAGCCGCGGCTGAGACAGAACCAAGAGATATGCCGATACCTGTCCTGGGCCGACTCAGCCGACGCGGACGCGCCATCAGCGCCGGCGTGGCGGTGGTCGCGATCGTCGTCGCGGCCGGCGGCTACGCATTCATTCAGACCCAGTCGGGGGCCGGTTCTGGCGGAACGCCGAAATTCGTCGACGAAACGGCCTCTGCCGGCATCAACGAAACGTACGACGGGGCGGCCACGTACTCCACAGGCGGCGGTGTAGCCGTATTCGACTGCAACGGCGACGGCAAGCCGGACATCTACATGGCCGGTGGCACGAACCCGGCCACGCTCTACCGCAACGACAGCTCGATCGGGGGCGCGCTCAGCTTCACCGCCGTGCACGATCCCGCCACGGATCTCACCGCCGTCACGGGTGCCTACCCGATCGACATCGACAGCGACGGTATCCCGGATCTCGTAGTCCTGCGGGCAGGCGGGAACGTTGTGCTCCGCGGCCTCGGCGGCTGCCGGTTCGAAGCCGAAAACGAACGCTGGGGAATCGATGGCGGCAACGGCCTTTCGATCGCCTTCAGCGCCACATGGGAAGGCACTAACAGCTTCCCGACGCTCGCCGTCGGCCACAACCTCAAGCTGAAGCCGGACGGCGGCGTCACGCTCGACTGCGACACGAGCTGGCTCTTCCGCCCCGATGCATCCGGCACGCATTACACCACTCCGACCACTCTGGAGCCCGGCTATTGCTCGCTCTCGATGCTGTTCAGCGACTGGAGCGGCACCGGCCAACGAGACCTCCGGGTGGCCAACGACCGGAACTACTACATCGGAGGCCAGGATCAGCTGTGGCGGATCGTGCAGGGTCAGGCACCGAGCCTCTACACGGCCGCCGACGGCTGGCAATCAGTTCAGATCGAGGGCATGGGGATCGCCGGCTACGATCTCACCGGAACCGGCCGGCAGGATTACTTCCTGACAAGCCAGGCCGACTGCAAACTCGAGGAACTGACCGGAGGGCCCGGTCGGCCGGAGTACCAAAGCGTCGCGCTGGCGCACGGCGTGACCGCAACTCGGCCGGGAGTCGGGGGCGACATCCTGCCGTCCACGTCCTGGCACCCGGAATTCCAGGACTTGAACAACGACGGGCTGATAGACCTGCTGGTCACAAAGGGAAACCCGAGCATGGTGCCGGAGTACGCCTCGCACGATCCAAGCGACTTGTTCCTCGGCCAGCCGGACGGAACCTTCGTAGACGCTGCCGAGACCGCAGGCATCGTGACCTACGACCGGGGCCGAGGCGCCGCGATGGCGGACTTCAACCTGGACGGTCAGCTGGATCTTGTCGAGATGTTCTACCAGGCGCCGGCCAGGATCTGGCGCAACGTTGGTTCCGGCGATGCAGCCCATCCGATGCCGATGGGTCACTGGCTGGACATCCGGCTTTCCCAGCCGGCCGCGAATACGGACGCGATCGGCGCATGGATCGAAGTACAAGCCGGCGACAAGACGTTCCGACGCGAGCTGACCGTAGGCGGCGGTCACGCCAGCGGCGAACTCGGCTGGACCCACTTCGGCATCGGCGCCGCGACCGCGACACAAGTCCGAGTCAAATGGCCGGACGGCACGGTTGGCCCGTGGATGCCCGCCACCGCCGATTCGTTCCTCGTGGTCGCAAAGGGAGCGACTTCAGTTGCTCCCTGGCAGCCCTCCAAACCCTGACCTGATCGTGGCCACGTTAACATCGGCGCCAAAGTGGCCCGACGGCGGTCGCTCCATGCGGTTGCGCCGGCCCACTTCCGTCCCTGGAGGGCCGCCCGGTGCCTGACCGGCTTATCGCGTTCGCACTCCTGGCAGCCGCTCTGATCGTTGTGCCCGGTCCGAGCGTACTCTTCATTGTCGGCCGCGCGCTTTCCGTCGGCCGCCGCGCCGCCCTGGCGACGGTTCTGGGAAACGCCGCTGGCGAGTATGTGCAGGCTGCAGGCGTAGCCCTGGGCCTCGGAATCATTCTCGCCCAATCGGAGCTCCTCTTCACGATCGTGAAGCTTGCCGGAGCGGGATATCTCGGATATCTCGGCGTCCAGACGATCCGCAAGCGCCGCTCCCTGGCGACCCAGCCCAGCCGATCCACCCTCCAGTACCACGACAGTCGGGCATTACGAGACGGGATTATCGTGGGGCTCACCAATCCCAAAACCACGGTCTTCTTCGTCGCCGTGCTGCCGCAGTTCGTGGCCAGGACGGACGCGGCGGTGTCTGTGCCCGTTCAGATGCTGCTACTCGGCCTTGTGTTCGTGGGCATCGCCCTCGTCTCCGACAGCCTCTGGGCCCTCGGGGCGAGCCGGGCGCGGTCATGGTTCGTCCGATCCCCGCGACGTCTTGAGAGTCTGAGCGCGGCCGGCGGTTGCGTGATGATCGGACTCGCCGCGCGCCTTGCGCTGGCCAACCAGGCGGACTAACCGGTTCTGAGCCGGAGCGGAGTCCGAACCAGGGTCAACGCGCCAGGAAGGCCAAAGCCCGCCGGGAGCAATGGACCGTCCTTCCCGATTATCAGCGGCACGGACGACGGCGATTGGACGTCGATGGCCGTGTCCGGCCGGCGTGCGGGCCGCTTCAGACGTCCTGCCTCCGACGGTCGTTGACCATCAGGCCGATCAGCGCCAGGAGCGTCACCGCCTGGGCCACTTTCAGCGAGATGCCCCAGATCTCAAAGCTGGGCTGGCGAGACGGCGCAATCACAATGTAGGCGGCGATCACGAGAACCATGAACGCCGACCCGAGCATCCAGGCCAGTCGCCCCGGCCGGGCCGGGCGAGCAAGATGACGGCGCCGGCGGCGAACGCGAGCGCGGCCGAGTAGCCGAACAGCCACAACCGCATGCCGCCCGGCCGCTGCTCGAAAATCAATCCCATGCCGATCACAAGGTAGACGACGGCAGATGCGGCACAGAGCACCACCGCAACGGCTCGAAGCAAATCGGTGTGCCCAGCCAGCCGGTTCAGCCATACCGGCAGTCCGATCTTCATGATGGCTCCTCTCGAATTCGGACACGGGACGCTGACTCCGCCACGATGATGAGTGACCGGCTGCGATTCATCCTGGGAAGTTGTGCCGAATGAAAGGCGCATGTAAGAAGTAGCCGAGGGCCCGGCGGTCACTGGGGCAATCCGCCCGGCAAGTGAACGAACTGCTCCGGCGCGGGCCCACCCGGCCGCGGAGGCTCGCCCACGGCGTCCGGCGGGATCGCCTGGTATCTTGGGCAGGTATTGACTAACAACGATCGTCGAAGCGCAGCCCGTTCGACGGAATTCCGGGGCGACATTGAGGGTTTGCGCGCGGTCGCCGTCGTGCTCGTGCTGCTCTACCACGCCCAGATTCCGGTCATTTCCGGTGGGTACGTCGGCGTGGACATCTTCTTCGTCCTGTCGGGATTCCTGATCACCGGCATCCTCCTGCGCGAGAGGACGCGGACCGGAACCATCTCGCTGCCCAACTTCTACGCCAGGCGCGCCCGCCGGATCCTGCCGGCGGCTGCGCTTGTGTTGCTGGCCACCGTCGCATTGTCGGCGCTGCTGCTTCCGCCACTGCGCATGCCCGACATCGCCCAGGACGCCACTGCGGCCGGCTTCTACGTCTCGAACATCCGGTTCGGCATCCAGGCCACCGACTACCTGCAATCGCAGCTGCCGCCCTCACCCCTCCTCCACTACTGGTCCCTCGGCGTGGAGGAGCAGTTTTACGTCTTCTGGCCCGCTCTCGTGATCCTTGTGACCCATGGAGCAAAGGCAGGCGGTGCCGGCGTGGGCCGGAGGATCGGCGTCGCTGCGGCAATCGTCTCGGGCATTTCGCTCGTGGCCGCACTCTGGCTCACGACCGAGAACCAGCCGTTGGCATTCTTTTCGCTGCCGACCCGTGCCTGGGAGTTGGGCATCGGCGCCATGCTGGCCGTTGCCGCAACCAGGCTCGAAACCTTGCCGGGCAAGGTCGCAGTGGCGATGGGTTGGGCCGGGCTTGGAGCGATTGTTCTGTCGGCCGTTGTCATGACAACTGATACTCCGTTCCCCGGTACCGCGGCGCTGCTGCCCACGATCGGAGCCGGGCTGGTCATCGCCGGTGGTTTCCGCAAGAGCGCCGCCTCGGTGGGCCGGATCCTCGCGCTGAGGGTGCCTCGATATATCGGCCGGATTTCGTACTCGCTATATCTGTGGCACTGGCCGCTGCTGGTCATTCCGGCAGCCGCAATCGGCGCGACCCTGAGCCTGCCCGCCCGCCTCGGGTTGCTGGGAGTGGCTTTCGTTCTGTCAGCGGCGTCACAGCGCTGGATCGAGGAGCCGATCCGCCTGGGCCGCGTGGTCGGGACGCGGCCGTTCAAGAACCTCGCGGTGGCCGCGGCATTGTCCTGTGTCGTGGCAACTTCATCCTTTGGGTTGGCGGCCGCAGCCACGGCAACGCTCCGCTCCGACACGCCAAATCCCACGGCAGATACCGTGGCCCTGAACCTCCTTATCGACCGGGCCATGACCGCGACGAAGGACGGGGCCACCCTGAGTGCTCTGCCACCAACAGTCGACGGACCCGTGCCGACGGCCGTGGATCCGACCTTCGCCGACGTTCAGGAGCAGGCCGCTCCATACGAGGACGGCTGTCAGGTCAACGACCCGGACCTCAATTCGCCGCCGTGCATTTACGGGGACGCTAACGGAGCCCACACCCTCGTCCTCTTCGGCGACAGCCACGCCGACAATTGGTGGCCGCCGCTTGAAAGGCTGGCCACCCAGCACGGCTGGCGGCTCGTGACCTATGTCAAGAACGGGTGCTCGCCCGCGGACCTCTACCAGCCGCGCTCGGGTGCCGACCGCGTCTACACGGAATGCGTGACCTGGCGATCGAACATCCTGGCCCGAATCGCGGCGCTCCACCCTGACCTGGTGCTGGTGAGCGGTCGGACACGCACGGCGCTCGTGACCGCAGACAACGTCGCGATCCCCGACGCGCAGGCCGCGGCCGTGTGGCAGGACGGCCTTACCACGACCCTGCGCCAGCTCGCCACCATGGCAAAGCGGGTCGTGATGCTCGGCGACACGCCGGCATCCAATTTCTGGCTGCCAGGCTGCCTCTCCGGCCACCTTGGCAGCATTCTCGCCTGTGCCACGCCCGTGAACGACGCCGTCAGCACCGACTGGCAAGCCGCCACTCGAGCCGCGGTCGCGGCCACCGGAGTGTCCTATGTGGATCCGACAGTCTGGGTCTGTTCCAGCTCGCCGTGCCCACCGATCGAGGCGAACTACATCGTCTTCCGCGACGGCCAGCATCTGACCGTGGCATTCGCGCTGGCGCTCGCCGGCCGCCTCAATGCCGCGCTACCGGAACTGGGTGCGGGCGGCTGATCGGCCACAAGAGGGGTTGAGCAGCCTTCCAAGCTGCCCCACCCGAGCAGCACTCAATGAGATCCGCGGAAAGCAGCGTTCCACGCGAGATCCTCCTTGTAGAATGCCCGGGAGTTCCAACCCAAGGAACTCTTGCTGGAGACCTCGCAGCGGAAGGGGCCAACTGCGTCTGTGTTGACCGACCACCCGCGCCCCACTCGCTCTCGTTGGGGGATCCTGACCCTCCGTCAGTACCGAATCCTAAGGTTCACCTGCCTCGCGCTCGGAATCCTCTTCGCCATTTACTACTGGTACTACGAGACCATCCAGATGAATGGCTCCACCCCATGTGATGCCATCTTCTACTGGGGAGCGGATCCGTCGAACCTCTACCCGAAGGCGGCCGAAGGCCTGGGAAACGGTTACGTCTACACGCCGGCCTTCGAGTTCCTGGCCGCTCCCTGGCGGATACTCCCGTTCCTCACCTTCGTCGCGATCTACCGAGCAATCCTCCTGGGTATCGTGGTTCGGCTTGCAGGGCCCTTGACTCTGCCCGTGATGCTGGCCATTCCGGTCGCCTCGGAGATCACTTGCGGCAATATTCAGATCATCCTCGCGCTGGCTATAGTGCTCAGCCGGCGTTGGCCCGCAGCCTGGGCTGTCGTCCTCTTGACGAAAGTGACTCCGGGCGTGGGCCTGCTCTACTACGTGTTCCGTCGGGAGTGGAGATACGTCGCCATAGCGGCGGGGGCCACGGGAATCGTCCTGCTTCTAGCCCTCGTCATCTATTGGGGCCAATGGCCGGGCTACATTCGCCTGATGTCCAACCCGGCACCCGTCACCGGAGCCTTCATCCCGACCTTCTGGATGCGCCTTCCATTCGCCCTGGCGATAGTCGCTGTGGGAGCTCATCGTGGCTGGTGGTGGACCACCGTCGTGGCCGCGTTCGTTGCGCTTCCGGCCTGGTACCCCATCAGCCCGAGTCTGCTCATCGGCGTCCTCCCGACCTTCCGTGAACGCGCCGGACGGTTCCTGCTCAAGCCGGAACGCCGTCCGGTGAATGCGTAGACGAAGTCGCCCGGCTGTTCGTCCGCCGACCCTGACTCCCGGCCCCGGCTTCAGCGCGAGGCCGGCGATACCGACTTCCCGGGCAAGACATCTCAATGCTCTCAGACCGCACAGAATTCTGCGAAAGCCCGTGACGCCATGCTTGATAGCGCAGCTTCGGCTGACATAAGCAGCCCCTTTTTCCGAAGCACAGACAACCCGATCATCACCGCCAACCATCTCCCCTATCGGGCGCATGCGGCCTTCAATCCGGGTGCGACCCGTCACGGTGACGAGATTGCCTTGCTGGTAAGGGTTGAGGGCTTCCGAGGCCAATCGCATTTCGCCGTGGCTCGCAGCGCCGACGGCGAGCACAACTGGCGTTTCGACCTCAAGCCGGCGCTCGAAGGCGACGTGGCACTCCATCCCGAGGACGCCTGGGGAATCGAGGATCCGCGCATCGTGTACCTGCCCGAGCTCGCCCAGTACGCGGTCACCTTCACCTCCTACTCCGAGCAGGGACCGCTCGTGTCATTGGCCCTGACTGAGGACCTAGTCACGTTCAGGCGGCTCGGCCCGATCTGCCCTCCCGACGACAAGGACGCCGCGCTCTTTCCCAGACGGTTTGGAGGCCAGTGGCTCATGCTCCATCGTCCGTATGGAGGTGGGCCGGCGAACATAGTGCTTTCCCGATCTCCCGATCTGCAGCACTGGTCGGAGCCTGAACTCGTCCTTCCGGCTCGCGCCGGCGGTTGGTGGGATGCCGGTAAGGTTGGACTCGGCCCACCGCCTCTTGAAACGTCCGCCGGCTGGCTGATCCTCTACCACGGGGTTCGACTGACCGCGTCGGGCGCGCTCTACCGGAGCGGTCTGGCGTTGCTCGACCTCGATGATCCGACCAAAGTGATTGCCCGAACGGACGATTGGCAGTTTGGGCCCGAGGCAGACTACGAGCGAACCGGCGACGTGCCGAATGTCGTGTTTCCGAGCGGCTGGGTGCTCGATCCGTCCGGCGAGCGCGTCCTCGTCTACTACGGCGCCGCCGACACGGTGATTGGCCTGGCCACCGCCTCTGTGTCGGACTTACTCGCGACGCTAGACGTTTCCATAGCGGCTTGATATCTGCTCGCTGAGGCCGGTCCATCCCTCAGTTGATCGATCTCTATCCGCAAGCCCATGCGACTCCAAGCGGAAGCAAGGGCCAGGGCACAGTAGCATCCGGCAGAGGGCAAACGCGCCAGGCTCAATGACGTCGCGGCGCCACTACCCCCTCACTCGCCGGCGCCGTACTGGTCTCCAGCGAGGACGCCGCCGGGCAGGGCCAGGATGCCCAAGGCGTCGGGCGCCCGGCCGCCCCACGTGATTTGGGTCCAGGTCCGGGCGTCGCTCGAGATCCAGGCCTTGCTGCCGTCGCTCTTCACGGCCACGATGACCGTGCCGTTCGAGGAGTAGTAGCCGTCCGGGCCCGCAGAGCACTCACCGGTGCAGTTCACCGGGCCGAGCGGAGCGAAGCTCGGGTCGTCGGTCCAAGTCTGGCCACCGTCGGTCGAGTAGGCGAGGGTATTGCCGCCGGGAGCCGAGTCCAGCGTGCCCTCCAGCAGCAGCCCGTGGGCGGCGACATCGACCGCGACGGGCATACCACTGAAGTTGCCGGCGGCAGGATGCCACGTCTTGCCATCGTCGGACCACCAGATCCCGCCCTGGGGTGCCGACGACATGAAGACGTTCGGGTTCTGGCGACCTGAGACACCCGAGTTAGCCGCGAGGCCCATCGCGAATAGCCGCCCGCCCGCCGAGGTCACGAATGGCGCCCGGAGACCCGCGACTGCTCCAAAGGCAACCTGGGGGACCTTCGCCCAGTTGAGTCCATCGGCGGAAGTCTCGATCGAGTAGCTGCTGTTCCCGCCGCCAGGAACCTCGCCCCCGGTGCCGGCCGAACGGTCCCAGACGGCGACCAACGTGCTCGAGTTGCCGGCCAGGCTGACCAGGTGGCCCAGACCGGACGTGGTCCCAACCTTCGACCACGTGCGGCCGTCGGCGCTTGTCCAGACCGTTTGAGTCTCGGGACTGCCCAGGGGGCTCACTGCGACGAGGGGGCTGAGTGCGATGGCCACCAGTCCGCTCGGACCTTCGGCTACGGAGACACCCTGACCCGCGATGCCACCTGCCTCGGTCCAGGAGGCGCCGTCAGTCGAGGTCCAGACTTGCCACGTCGCGATCCCCTTGGTCCAATTGCTCTGACCGATACCGGAGACCGCGAAGCCGTGACTCCACTTGAGCAGGCTGGCCTTCTCGGCCGCGAATGGAATCCCGGTCGAGGCGGCCGAGCTCCAGGTGAAGCTCTTCCAGTCGGACGCGGGCGCAGTCGCTGCCGGCAACGACGCAGGTGCGGTGGGCGACGACACTCCGGACGGCGCCGCCGACGGCTGGCCCGATTGGAGCGTCGCCGGGTTCGAGCCGCTTGCGCCCGCGCTCGGCGAGGCGCCCACGGAACCCGGGCTAGAGGCAAGTCGTACCCCTACAACTGCGGCGATCACCACGACCGCCAGGAGAGTCGCCGCCATGCTTGCCGGCAGACCGGAACGAGTTCGCTGCTGCATCTGATTCCCCCTCGGTGCCTGGGCCGGCCGCGGCGCGCTATCCGCCACTGCCAACCATTCGCCCAGGATCTGGTCGCTCTTTCGAGGACTCATAGCTCGTCCTCCAATTTCTGCCGGGCTCGACTGATCGCGGCACGGACCGCTCCTGGGGAGCAGCCGAGCAACTCCGCGACCTCAGCGGTTGTTGAACCTTCGAACGTGGTGAGGACGAGAGCCGTCCGCTCGACCTTCGACAGCCGACTCATCGCCGTCTGGACGTCAAGCCAGCGATCGTGAGTCGTTGCGTCCCAGTGCGCCGAAGAGGTCGGACGCATGATCCGGCGCTCCAACGCTCTGAACCTGTCGGTAGCCACACGCCGTCCCGCCACGAGCAGCCAGGGCAATATCGGCTCATCCCAGTCAACCCGGTCACGGTTCTTCCAGAGCCGCATGAAGGTGTCCTGGGCCAGGTCCTCGGCTGCCCCAAAGTCGTTCGTCCATGCCAGCAGGAACCGGAATACCGGTTTCCAGTTATCGTGGAACGCCCGCTCGTAGAGGAGATCGGCGTCGCGGATGGCTACCACTGTCATACCCATGTACACGATGGAACAGCGCCAAACGCACGCCTTCGTTGCGACATTTCGCTAAGTTCCGGCGGCCGGATCGTCTTCGCTGGTAGCGAGCATGGACGGCAGCGTAACTCCGGGAGCTCGCAGGCTGCTTGCCATCTGGACCGGCGTTCCCCTTCGCTAGGGCCCGCGGGCGAGTCTCCACGAAGGCGGCCTCCGGGGTTGTCACCAGTAATAAAATGCAGGGGCTCGCTACGATCGTACCCTTGCTCTCAAGGGCGGTGCGCAGTCGAGGTGGGGAGGCTCGCGTGAAACGAGTGAAGGTGCTCCGTTCATTGGTCGCGGCCGTGATGGCCCTCGGGTTGGTGGCCACTTTGCCCGGCATTGCCGCGGCTAGCAGTAGGGTCGGCGGAAGTCCGGCGGGCGGTTCCGCCAGGACGTCGGCCGGGTCGACGATCGCAAGCGTCGCCAATCGCTATGTCGGCTACGGCGCCTGCGGGCTCGGCGGATCGGGCTTCGTCTCGCCGAGCGGCTCTTACAGCTGCGCCGCCGGCAACCCAATCGCAGGGTGGTGCGACGAGTTCGCCGGCTTTGTCTGGGCCAAGTCGGGAGTCGTTAAGACCAGCGGGCTCGGGACTGGACCGGGTGGTTTTGTCACATACGCGGGAGGCGATCCGCTATCCCAGACTCCCCACGTGGGGGACGTCGCCGTCATGTCGCCCCCCAACACATCTACGAATAGCCATGTCGCGATCGTGACGGCGGTCAGTGGTACGAGCGTCACTATGGTTGGCGGAAATGAAGGCGGCGGCCAGGGAGTCGTCGCGCGCAGCTACTACACGGCTGGCAATTACCAGCGGACACCAACGGACGGCTATCACTACCACGTGCGGGGGTACGTCGCTCCCAAGTTGAAGTAATCGGCGGACACGCGTCGGCGGCTCGAGTGCGATCCACCCGATAGCGGCCGGAGCCGTCGCGCACGGTATCGCAGCGTCCCGAGGCCGGACATGGTCCGGCAGGTTGTCTGGCCGATAGCAGAAACGAAGAGGCGCCCAGCACCACTCTGTTGGGCGCCTTTTCGTCGTTCCAAATCGTGGCGCAGGATGCCGGTGACTCGGACGGCCGCCGGCGCCTGAAAGGCATCGGGTGAGCAAAGTGACGATCCCGCCGAAGGACCCAATTGCAGAGCACGGTCCTTGCTCAAACAATGGACAAGAACGGGTCCCCGCGACATTCAGCTTGGAAGCCTAAGCGGCTATGCGTTGTGGCATCCCTCGTGGAGGGCCGAGCATTTCTTGTCCAGTTATCGTGTCTTCGTTTGGCCTTCGGGAGGGGAGGCCAGGTTTCGGAAGGCATCCTCGACCTCTACGCCCTCATGCCCTAGCCTGAACGAGTTGAGTGCTCGGGCGCGCGGCTTCCCCGGCCAGGCCATGCTCATCCCATGCAATCCATGGAGGCGACAGATGCAGTGGGTCACCCGTGAACATCCGCATACGGACCGGGTCGCCTGCCCATGGCTGATCCGAAAGTTCATTGAGCCTGATGCCGAGATCGTGTACGTCGCCGCCGCTGAGGTGCTGCCGTACGCCGAGCGCACCGGCGCGATCAGCTTCGACGCGAAGGGCGCTCGATATACCCACCGCGACGGCCTGTGCTCGTTCGAGGTGCTCATCGACGAGTACAACCTCGGGAGCGATCCCGCCCTCGCGTTGATGGCCCGGATCGTGCACGGCGCGGACGTGTCCGACGATCGGGACGCGACGCCGGAGTCTCGCGGTCTGCTGGCCGTCGCCGACGGCTTCGCCCTCCTGGGCCTGCCCGACCGGGAGCAGCTCGCGCTGGAACTCCCCGTCTACGACGCTCTTTACGCCTGGTGCAAGCGCGAGGCCGGGATCGCCTGAATGTCGCAGCGAGCCACGCCCGCTACCGCACCCACCGTCACCCTCGATCGCGATGGGCGGCTCATCTTCACCACCCGAGCCGTTCGGATGTTCGGCTACGGGCTGGCGTCGGTCGTGCTCGTTCTCTATCTGGCGGCCATCGGGCTGCCGAGCCCGGTCATCGGGCTGCTGCTGACGCTGACCCTGCTCGGCGACGCGGCCATTTCGCTCTGGCTCACGACGCACGCAGATCGAGTAGGCCGGCGCCGCGTGCTGCTTGCCGGCGCTCTGCTGATGAGCCTGGCCGGGCTGGGCTTCGCGTCGAGCAACGCGCTGCCCGTACTCGTGCTCGCGGCAACCATCGGCGTGATCAGCCCGAGCGGCAACGAGGTGGGCCCGTTCCTGGCGGTCGAACAGGCGGCGCTCTCCCAGACCATCTCGGATCGCTCGCGCACTCGCGTCTTTGCCTGGTTCAACCTGACTGGTTCTTTCGCGACGGCCGCGGGCGCGCTCGCTGGTGGCGGAATGGCCGGGGCGCTCATTTCGGCCGGTCGAGCGCCCGTCGATGCCTATCGTGTCGTGATCATCGGGTATGCGTGCCTGGGCCTGTTGCTTGCGGGCCTGTTCACGCGAGTCTCGCCGCGGGTCGAGGTCGCTCAAGCGCCCGACGTTTCGATTGCCCGCCGGCTCGGTCTGCATAGATCGCGCGGCGTGGTTGCTCGCCTTTCGGCCCTATTCGCGCTGGACGCCTTCGGCGGCGGGCTCGTCCCGCAGAGCCTGGTCGCCTACTGGTTCTACCTTCGGTTCGGGGCCGACCCGGCCCTGCTCGGCGGCGTCTTCTTCGGCGCCAACCTGCTGGCCGGCATGTCCGGCCTGGCGGCGTCGTGGATCGCCGACAGGATCGGCCTGATACGGACGATGGTCTTCACGCACCTGCCGTCCAACGTCCTGCTCGCGCTTGTGCCGCTCATGCCGACGCTGCCGCTTGCGATCGCCGTTCTGCTGGCTCGCTTCTCGATCAGCCAGATGGACGTGCCGACGCGCCAGTCGTACACGATGTCGGTTGTCGAGCCCGACGAGCGGTCGGCCGCCGCGGGAGTGACGGGGATCGCGCGCAGCCTCGGCGCGTCGGCGTCACCGCTCATCGCCGCACCGCTGTTCGGCGTAGCGAGCCTGGCCTCGATCCCGTTCCTGCTCGCGGGCGGCCTCAAAATCGGCTACGACGTCCTGCTCTACCGCGGGTTCAGATCGACTCGGCCGGAGCACAAGAGTCTCAGCTCGCCGCCGTCTGGTCGTGATGGCGCGTGAGAGCGTGCGGGTCCTCGCCCGAATGGCCACAGGGGTTCACGTGGATGAGCGCGGTGTCGAGCCGGCGTATGTCGTGCAGCAGGCGGTGACGGACTTCCTCGGAGATGCGGTGGCCCTCGGCGACCGTAGCGTCGCAGTCGACGGTGATGGTGAGCGATGTTTCGAGAGCGTGGCCCAACCAGCGCAGGCGAACGCACCCAACATCCTGCACATCGGGGACGGACCGAACCGTCCGCTCGACCTGCTCGACGAGCTCGGGATCCACGGCGTCCATAAGACGCCCGAGCATCTGAGCAGTAGCTTGTCGCAGGACCACGAGGATCACTACCGTGATCAGGAGCCCGACGATGGGGTCTGCTTGCGGATAACCAGCCGCCACGCCGAGCGCCCCACCGACGACCGCCAGTGAGGTGAGCCCGTCGGTTCGGGCGTGATAGCCGTCGGCGACGAGAGCCGCGGATCCGATCGATCGCCCGACCCGGATGCGGTATAGCGCCACGGCCTCATTGCCCAGGAACCCGACGAAACCGGCAACGAGGACGATCGGGATGTTCGTCATCGGCTGCGGGTTGATGAGGCGGCTGATCGACTCGTATGCCGCGAGGATCGCCGAGCCCAAGATCATGAGGAGCACAAAGAGGCCGGCCAGGTCCTCGGCGCGGCGATAGCCGAAGGTATAGCGCCGGGTTGCCGCACGAGCGCCGAGCACAAACGCGATCCACAGAGGGATCGCGGTGAGCGCATCGGAGAAGTTGTGGATGGTGTCCGCGAGCAGGGCGACCGATCCCGACACAAGCACCACGGCGAGTTGGAGCACTGCGGTAATGCCCAGTCCGAGCAGCGAGAGCTTGAGCGCCCGTATGCCCCGCGCATCGCTCGTCAGGGCGTCGTCGATCGAGTCGCCCGGGTCGTGGCTGTGGCCGACGAGAGCAGCCACCAGGCGGGCAAGCCGCCCGTGTCCGTGCTCATGCTCGTGGTCGTGGGCATGGCCGTTGTGGGCGTGGTCGTGGTCGTGCTCGCCGTGCGGGTGGTCGTGCTCGTGCTCGCCGTGTTCGAAGCCGCTCATCCGTTCCTCAGTCGCAAGTCGCCCCCGTAGCACCATGATGGGGCAATCCCGGTGCATCGTCGTCGGCCGTTTGTCGGATGCCGCGCTAGCACGACGTCAGCCGACGCCAATCCGTGGCTGAGTGTTGTGGCCGGCCATTCGAGCGATCTCGGCCGATGACCGCGCAAGCCATGCGAAGTTATCGTGTCGTGCCACTCACGAAATGAGGTTTGGAGCGGGAGACGGGTCTCGAACCCGCGACATTCAGCTTGGAAGGCCTGAGCGGCTATGCGCAGTAGCACCCCTCGTGGAGGGGCGAGCATTTCGTGTCCAGTTATCGTGTCTTCCCCGGGGCGCCACGGGTGAAGGACCGCAGCGAAACTCGGCGCCGTATGGCGGTCGACTATTGAGGCTCTGGCATTAGGACGAACGAGCCCTCGGCCATGGTCTCTTGCGAAGCGTCGCTTAGCACGACCGAGTACAACCCGGGTACGGCCATCCCGGTGAGCGTCGTCGACACTAGATCCGTCGCCGGCGGAAGGTCCTGCGTTCTGTCGAGACATACTTGGGGACCGGGACCAGTCACGATCATTCGAATGGGTCCTGAGGTTCCTTGGCGGAGTCTCGCCTGGAAGGCAATCGGCGCGACCGGAAACGCAGCGAGGACGCGCGCGAGCGGTGCGTCGAGCGACCGTCCGAACCAGATCGCGCCCGGTGTAGGCAAATCGGTCTCATCGGTCGTCGGTTTGGACGCTGGGTCCACCCAGTCCGGCTTCCGAGCCAAGGCGTCCCCTGACGCAGCCGGTAGCAACATCTCCTGCCCCACCCAGGGTTCAAGGATGTCCAGCCATCCACGCCATTGGGCGAAGGGCAATGCGATCCCTCCGCTGATCAGGATCCCGTCGCCGCTGACCGTGAGCTTGCCGAAATCCACGCTCGCCATGCGCTCGTCCAGATGGACGAGCATGTTGCGGAGCGGATTGAGCTGGATCCAGAACCGACATAGCTCCTCGTACCCAGGCGATGGAAATCGGTCTGCTACCGTCGGCGCATTGGTAACAGCCCAGCGGACGCCCATGAGCCCAGTCTGGAGTGCGATCGCGCCCATGAAGGCATCTCCAGTGAACGCCATTGCGTCCTCGAGACTGCGGGTGAAGTTCGCCCGCGCGCCAACCTGGTCGAGAAGCCGACGACTCGATCCCAGGAGGATGTGGGCTTGGATGATGCTGAGTTTCGCTGCGACGTGGGCTAACTGCAGTCCCTCGCGATGCTCATCCGGCCGCGGATTAGTCACCGCGGGCCTGCATGAAAACACGCGATAGGTATTCGGCGCGCTTGTAGTCGCCGCGGAGCAGGTCAACGGTGGTCCAGATGAGCCCCGCGTGATTGTGATTGCGGCTCTGACCTCAGCCACTTACGACCCCCTGCAGTTGTCCTGCTGTGCTCGAAGGATAGCCTTCGGCAAGGTCCCTCGTGACCACGGTTGGGGCGCCGATCCCTTGACGATCAAGCTGCAACTGCCAGCCGGCCAGGCACAGACCGCGCCAGGGTGCTTAGGATCGTGGCCAGTCTCCAGGGCAGGCCATCCGACGCGTGCTACGCTGTCGGCTGCGCAACACTGCGACAGAGGGACAGGGCATTGAGCAGGGCCGTTCACAACCTGCCCCCCGTCATCCACGTCTTTGGGGATGAGAGCGGCAGCTTTCGCAAGGGAGACCACCAGCTCATCGGGGTAGTGCTGACCCGGGACCCGCGCGCGAGGCGGGCCGAATTGGATTCGATGCGGGCCACGTATCCGATTGGAGACCGGGAAGTCAAGTTCTCCGACACTGACACCCTGACCATGCCTTACGCGTTGGCCATGATCGACTGGTTCTTGGACACGAGCGACCTCGAATTCAAGGTCATCGTCTGGGCCGGAAACGATTTCGACTCAGCCGTTCTCGCGAATAACAGCCTGGGCCTCAACGCGGAGGACCTCGCATACAACTACCTGTACAAGCGGGTCCTAGCCGGCAACCTTCCGACGAACCATCGAGTCTTGGTGACAATCGACCAGCGACAGCGAACCAAGCAGAACAACCTGCTGAACTACCTAAAGACCGAAGTGCCTGGGGTCCGCGACGTCACCGAAGGGGACTCGAAGCTCGATCCCCTGCTTCAACTCGCGGACTTGCTGACCGGGTGTGTTGGGGGTGGGCTCAACGGAGTGACCCAGCCGCGAAAGCGGGCGCTCGTCGAGCGGTTCCAGCGGGGCATGGGGATGAGGACGGCCCGCGACCAATACCCGACCAAGGTGACGCGCCAGAAGTTCAATCTCTGGCTGCATGTACCAAAGAAAACGAGCCCCCGACAACCCTAGGGTTCTTTCGAACCCAAACCCCGCAAAGCTGGGCCGTTCAGGCTGCGACGACTCGCGCTGATCCAATACTACAGCGCGGTGTCAATTCGAGCGGCCGATTGCGGCATATTGCGGAACCGCAAAAGGCAGTCCTTCGTGGCACGAAATGGGGTTTGGAGCGGGAGACGGGTCTCGAACCCGCGACATTCAGCTTGGAAGGCCTGAGCGGCTATGCGTTGTGGCACCCCGCGTGGAAGGGCGAGCATTTCGTGTCCAGTTATCGTGTCGTGATAGACGTCCTTGCTGGAGGTTCAAGCGTCCTGTTGGAGTCGGCTGACACGGAAGTCTCCGCCGACCCGCGATAGGAACTGACGATCAAGCGGGTGATAGCCGAGCGGGCGGAGATCAGGATCGTCAAGCAGGCGTTCCCCTGTTTCCACGTTCCACACAGAAGTCCCAAATGCCGTCGAGTACGCGAACAAGCGCCGGTCGAAAACGAGATGGCCAAGCGGGCCAGCAAAGGCTCGTTTCTCATCCCCGCTCTTTGCATCGAACACTCGAACGCCAGGCACCATCCAGTCGTCGTCGTCGCCCAGCCCCCAAACCGCGACGACCGTCTCGTCCACCCAGCAGATAGGCGAGTCCCAGAAGTAGCTTCGATCGCAAAGGCGGCGAAGACTCCCGCCATCCTCAGACTCCCAGACGTTCGACTCAAACCATGCGTCCAGGCTCCAGGCGGTGACCACACCGACGGGATGCCAGACCCATCCATCCTCCACGATTCGGTCTTGCCCTGGCGACACTGTGAGTCGTCCATGGAAGTAGTCGAGGTAGTGCGCGGGCCGCGTCTCACCGCGTTCGTACGACGTCGGGTGGCGGTCGGTCATCAAGACGCCAGTCCTGGGATCCGTGACGTCCAGGCGGTTCCAGGCCGTTCCATGAACAACGTGGAGGCAACTCGCGTTCTCAACCCAGGCGACCGGAAACTCGGTTTGCCCGGGGTGGTAGTCGCCACGATCGAGAGCCATCACGACTCGCCCGGTAGCAGCCTCGACAATCACGCCGTAGCGCCCCCATCGGTTGCAGATGGCGATGAGGTCGCCATCTGGCGAGGGCAAGACGAGGATCGGAAGTTCAGCGGCGAGCGCGCTTCCAAGTTGCCACTGGGGGTGTCCTGAACTTGACGACTGGCTGGCGGCTCCATACTGCTCGAAGAACTCCACCTTCTCGCGAACTTCCGCAGGATAGACGTGATCCCCGAAGAGGCCGGCCGCCGGATCCCCCAGTTGGAGCAGTTCCGCGGACGTGCGGTTCTCGAGATCGACGAGAACAACCGCGCCAGCTTCGGTTACGCCGATCCATTTGCCTGCGCGTCTCGGCACTGGAGCCAGGCCGATCAGGACTGCCGTGTCGAGTCCGACGGACCGGGTCTCATGCTCGAACTGCATCTTCGTCTCACGCACGAGAACTTCGGGCTCGCCCAATGCCCGCACGTCACTACCGACGTGCGGACCGATGTCCCGGCCGCACGGCGTGCAAACGCTGCGCAGTTCCAACTTGTAGACGGGCGTCGGCCCACATTCCGCGCAGAGCCAGATCGTTTCGGTCCCGTTTCCCGTGAACCGCCTCGCCAGGGCCAGGTCGTGATCAGCCGAAACGTGGACACAGCACGTCGCTTGCTGAGGCTCCTCCGGGTGCGGACAGCCCGACTCGACCTTCACGATTGCCCCTGGGCCAATGGGTGGCGCAAAGCGGTTGTCATGAGCACCATGTTGCCACAGAAGGCTGACGCTCCTGGACGCGCCGAGCGTTGTGGCAGCGCCGCCCGGCCTTCTCAGCCGCCCGCACGAAAAGGCTGAGTGTCGTGCCAGGCACGAAATGGGATTTGGAGCGGGAGACGGGTCTCGAACCCGCGACATTCAGCTTGGAAGGCCTAGGTGCTATGCGCAGTGACATCCCTCGTGGAAGGCCGAGCATTTCGTGTCCAGTTATCGTGTCTTCGTTTGAGCCGCGGGGCGGCATCGAGACGGTGGCTACGTGCCGCACGAACGGACATGCGGCCCGCTCGAGAATGTAGGCTACGGCCCATGGCTGCCCTACCGAGCGCCCAATGCAGCGCCATCGATGACTGAGTACCCGTTCGTTCCCAAGACAAGCACGGAGCTGGCGCCGGGGCAGTTCTGGTCAATCCCGCTTTCGGACGGACGTTTCGCCTGTGGGCAGGTGCTCTACATCGACGAGAGTCGCGAGCATGAGGCAGGCACGACATTCGTGGGGCTCCTTCTCAACTGGACGGGCAAGGAACCGCCAACGGCGGAGGCGATCGCCGGGCGGCTGCCGGTCGACATTGCCCGCACATACGTTGGCGCCATCGGCGAAGCTGGCGGATCTGTGCTCGGGGAAAGCCCACTTTGGAACGGAATGAGGACGCGACCGAAAGTGCCGAGCGGTTGCGATCACCGCTATCCGGCTCTCCAGGCCGAACAGCGTTTCGTGAGGGAACTTCGGCCGCCTCGGTACGAGCGCCGCCGCGTCGGTTCACCACTCACCGAAGAGATGCTTCTCCCCGCTCGGACCGGCCAGGGCGTGGTGGAACTCGCCGGCCCCCTGACGGAGGATGACAGCCGCCGCCTTGGGGACTGGCTTGGACGCTACCCCGACATGGCCCTTTCAGTTGGTGGAACATCCACTGACCTCGAGTTCTTGAGATTCTTCCCGCTCCAACGCCGCCTGACGATCGCGAGCGCCTATGCGTTGAGGTCGCTCGATGGGTTGCGTCACCTGCCCGACGATCTCGAGACGCTCCACCTGGGCGAGTCGAGACAGAAGCTGGACCTTTCACCGCTCGCCCGGTTCGGGAACCTGAAGTCCCTGTGGCTGGACGGGCACTCCAAGCACATCGAGGCTCTGGCGAGCCTCACTTCACTCGAGGAACTCAGTTTCAGATCCATCACGCTGCCCGATCTTTCGCTGCTGCTGCCGATGACCAGACTCCTCTCGCTCGAGATCAAACTCGGCGGAACGGCGGATATCCGGCTACTGCCTCAAGTCGGCCAGATCCGATACCTGGAACTGTGGCGGATCAAGGGTCTGTCGGATATCTCAGCCATCGGCGAGATGCCACACCTGCGCTCGGTGTTCCTGCAGACCTTGAAGCATGTCGAGACCATCCCCGACCTGAACTCTGCCGTGGCGCTACGACGCGTCTACCTGGAAACGATGAAGGGGATACGCGACCTTCGGCCTTTGGCCTCAGCGCCCGCGTTGGAGGAGATTGCCCTGATCGACATGCCGCAACTTCAGCCGAATGAGTTGCGCCCTCTCGTCGGACTCCCACACCTCAAGGCCGTGACGGCCGGACTGTGCAGCCAAAGGAAGAACGACACTGCCGAGGCGATGTTCGGGCTTCCCCGGGTCAGCGGGCCGTTCGACTGGCGAAAAGACTAGGCAACAGGTCCGGCTGAGCGTTGTAGCACCCCACCGCAGCCTTCGCGCACCTTGCGCCGAAGAGGCTGAGTGTCGTGCCGAGCACGAAATGGGATGTGGAGCGGGAGACGGGTCTCGAACCCGCGACATTCAGCTTGGAAGGCCTAAACCTCCTTGCGGTGTGGCGCCCCTCGTGAGACGGCGTGCATTTCGTGTCCAGTTATCGTGTCGTGGTTTGAGGACCCTGGGCATCTGGCGACCGCCGTCGCGCCATGGCAGGCGGACCGGCCGACTACGGCTCGAACAGCTCGGCCGATGACAGGATCGCGTCGTCCGGCCCGGTGCCTCCGGCGATCAGGACATTGCCATTCGCCAGAGTAGTGACCGTCGCGAAGTCGAGAGGAATGAGTGGCGGGCCAGTCTTGCTAAACTTGCCGGTCGTAGGGTCGTACAACTCGGCATACGTGTTGCCGACCGCCTCATACGCTCCACCTACCACGAGCACTCGTCCGTTAGGGAGGAGAGCCGGTTGAACTTGGTTGCGGACAACTGTCATGGGACCGGTCGGATTGAACGTGCCCGTAGCAGGATCGTATATCTCGGTATCGAAATCGATGAGCAGTACTCGTCCGTCTTGGAGCAAGACCATGCTCAACATGACGTGTGATGATGCCATCGACCCTGTTGGCGTGAAAGTCCCACTGACCGGATCGTATATCTCGGCGGAGGACAGTCCTAGGCCACCAATGACCAGAACACGCCCGTCCTTGAGAAGAAGGGCATGGGAGCCGCTTCTGGGTGAATGCATCGATCCGGTCGGACTAGTTGTCCCAGTAGCCGGGTCGTAGATGCTCGCGGTGGCGAGGAATGAGGGCGGGCCGCCTGGATGATCCGGGACTGGAGTGACGCCGCCGATCAGCAGGAGCCGACCATCCTGGAGGACTACCGGTGTGGTCCCGCCTGAGTAGGACAGAGGCGAAACGCCTACAACGCGACCTGTTGTCGGGTCGTACTCCTCGTCGATGGTTGTTTCCAAACCGGTGAGACCCGACGTGTGCCCAATGAGGACTCGGCCATTGGGCAGTGGAAGCACGTCCATGAGGTGAGTCGGGTGGCCTAGAGTGCCCGCAGTCGTGAACGTGCCTGTTCCTGGGTCGTAGGTCTCACAGGCGGAGAGGTACGTTTCGGGACCTGAACCGCTTCGATCCCCGATACCCCCGAGAAGGAGCACGCGACCGTCGCGCAGTCGAACTGCGTAGTGTTGATAGCGGGCTGTCGACATCGATCCGGTGGCGACAAAGCGACCGGCAGCAGAAGAGGAGCCACCCGCAGTCGGCGACAACGCTGCGGTCGGGGACGAAGAGGCGCAAGCCGCCACCAAGATACCGACTAGGCCAACCGATGCGGCTCTCCTCACAGCCAAACTCGCGAGCGTTATCACGACCCCTCCATCCCCGACGATCAGCGAGACCAGCCCGGTTTGACCGTTGGGCGCTCCGCCCGAACGATCATCGGCGCATTCGAGCAAGCTCAGTATCAGGGCTCCAAGGAATGGCGCGTGTCGTCCAAGAGACAGCCAGCGGCTGGGGACCTCGACCGGCTGAGCGCTGTAGCAGCCTGGCGCAGTCTTCGTCGGCCGCCTGCCTACAAGCCTGCCTACAAGGCTGAGTGTCGCGCCAAGCACGTAGTGGGATCTGGAGCGGGAGACGGGTCTCGAACCCGCGACATTCAGCTTGGAAGGCCTAAGTGGCTATGCGCAGTAGCACCCCTCGTGGAGGGGCGAGCATTTCGTGTCCAGTTATCGTGTCGTGCGAACGCCGTGGGGCCGGACGTATCAGGGGCGAGGCCTTCGCAACAAGCCTATCGACCCGCCGCCTGCAGCCGATGTTGCCGCGCTCGCTGCCACGAAAGCAGCCCGTTGGGGCCAATGTCCACGGAGGCAATACTTCCCAGCCACGCGAAGCACGCGAGTTCGGTACCAGATTCGAGGAACTCGTTACGGCGTTCGACCTGGATGATGGCGCGGGTGTGGAGTCTCAGCAGATCGCTCTCGACGCGCGATTCGAGTAGAGGGCCGTTCTGTGGTGATGCAACCACTGCCGCGTACACGGTGGTCGCCAGCTCCAATCGACGATCCAGAGTGGCGCCGTTGGCGATCAGCCACAGCTGAAGCCAGCTCGTGATCAGCCCGGATCGATAGTTGTCGGCTGTGGTTGTGATTGACGCCACGCTCTGGAGGTCGGGAGTCGTGGACAGGCCATCCAGGCGACCACGCATGACCTCAGCCTGGGCCTCGCTCAAAGGGCCGGCCAGAGCGGCCTCAAGCCCGGCCCGCAGTTTCCGGTACTCCAGGGAGCCCTCTGGGATCTCTCGACGCGGCCCACTCGCCAACGACGCCAGCCTTGGTTTGCCCGGAATGACGGGCGCGGTCGCAATGGTCGAGTCGTCGCTGGCCCTATCCAGCAGGTTGCGGTCCAGCCACAGGGGCGCCAGACCGGCGGGCGAGCCGGCAAGACGCTGAACGATGGCAAGGACCTTGGGCCGCACTACCGGGCCGAGCGGCACGCCGAGCCAGAACTCGGCGACAACGCCGCTTCGCGGCATGTCAACGCGGTGCCGTCTCAGCGCCTCGACGAGCTGGTCCTCAAGTACTTGTGTCTGGCCTGGATCGATCAGGCGCCACGCCAGCAGTCCCACGCAATCGATGGCGCAGGCCAGGCGCGAGAGCTCCATCCCCAGGGCTTGTTGTCTGGGCGTCCGGGCCCCCATCAGGCGATCGACATCCAGCGGGCCGGAGCCGCCTAGAAGGTCGCTAACGATCGGATTCTCAAAGAACGCGCCCATCTCCAGCCGGTAGCGCAGCGCCAAGCGCGAGAGACGATCCCCCAGCAACTCGCGACTCAGCAGCAGCCGGCTGGAAAGAGAACAGGCAACGGCCCACTTCGTCACCGCAGGCAGAGGGAGAGCCCACGACTCAGACAGCGATACCAGGTTCTCGATCGGCAGAGCGACGACGCCGGGGTCATGGGGATGGCATAGCTGAACGTCGAAGTCGCCCAGCTCCCATTCCGCCAGGTCCACGGCCGTGTTGCCCACCAGCGGCCCGAAGATACGGCCCATGGCCGCGCCGGCCAATGGGTCGGGCGCCTCGTCTTGTTGCCATAAGTCCTCGAGTATCCGCAGGGTCGGCAGAACACCCTGGATCGATCGCCTCGCCCAATCGGCCCGACCAAGCAGGGCGACGCTCGTCACTGTAGTCGGAGTCTCTACGCCCAGAAGGCCACAGATCGTGGCCATCGCAGACTGAAGGTCCGGCGTCTCGACGGCCAGCAGCGCGGTGTCGGTCGCTGCTGTGAGTCGATCGACAACCGCTTCCGCTAGTTCGGCGATCTCCTTGGGCGAGACCCTACGGGTACCGAAATGGCGAGCTGGCATCAAATGGCGACCTTGATCTGGCCTTTCGCGCGTGACGGTGCCCGGGCCGCGAATCGAGTCCAACTAGCCCCCACCGCCCACCTCCGCTTCCCACGACATCGATCTCCACGACAACCACGATTATGGTCGCCGCCGAGTCTGCCATCCGGGCGCGGAGACTGTTGTTGAAAGGAATCGGCCGTCAAGGCCGGTGACGCTGCCGACATCCGCGCCAAACAGGCTGACGTTCTTGGTCGACCCGAGCGTTGTGGCAGCCCCAAACCCGCCTCGGCGCCGCCTACGCCGCGCAGGCTGAGTGTCGTGCCACTCACGAAATGGGATTTGGAGCGGGAGACGGGTCTCGAACCCGCGACATTCAGCTTGGAAGGCTGACGCCAAGGCATCGGCTTCGCTTCGCTCAGCCGATGCTGTACCGACTGAGCTACTCCCGCCCGAACTTGCGCAGTTATCGTGTCGCTGTCGCCCCTTCAGGCCAGCGGAGAGAGCGTAGCTGCGAGAGGCTCGGGCTGCAAGCCACGAGCGGGACCAAATAGGATGCGGTCTAGCCCTGAGCGCCCATTCGCAGCGGACTAGACTGGCTCCACTGTTCTATCGGGTAGGGGTGTGGCCATGGCTGATTTCGACTTCGTGGCTGACGACGACCTAAGAGCATCTCTTGAGGCCGACGCAATCGAGATGAACGTTTGCCTTCAAAACAAGGCCTACAAAGCCGCTCACGTCATGGCGGGGAGCATCGTTGAGGCCGTACTTGTTCACCATCTGCAATCTACCAACTACACACCCCCGGGCAACAAACAACTGTTCGAGCTTTCATTCGGCCAACTGATCGACGCCGCTCGAACCCAGAAGGTGCTATCGGATCGCGCAGCTGCTTTGTCCAGCGTCATCAAGGATTACCGGAACCTGATCCATCCCGGACGGCTCATCCGGCTCGGGGAGAAGGTGGACGGAAGCACGGCCGACGTGGCGAAGGCGTTGGTGGATATCGTCGCCAACGAGATAGCCGACCTTCGGCAGGAAACCTACGGGTATACCGCACAGCAGATCCTCACGAAGGTTGAGCGGGACTCCTCCAGCGTTGCGATCCTTACGGACCTACTGCGGACGGCGAAGCAAAGGGAGATCGAGCGGCTTCTGATCCACGACCTACCGGCACGGTATGTCGAGATAGCTACAGATGACTTCGCGGACTCCGACTACGTCGCGCAGCTGCTGGCTCGGTTCCGCCGAACCTATCGGGCGGCCTTCGAGGTCGCCCCCGAGGATGTCCGGCGCCGAGTCATGGCCGAGTACGCAAAGATGCTTCGAGAGGAAGTGGACGAGTCCACTGTCCTAATGCGCGAGCGGGGTCTTTTCCGCGCCGCCGACATGGAATACATGGATCAGGCCGACGTTCCAATGACGACCCGCCACCTCTTGGCACGGATCGGGACAGTCCAGTTTGATGTTCTGGACGACTGTCTCATCGGCATCGGGGCCTACTGCGACGGCAGGCAGCTGCATGTCTTGGTCGATGCCTGCCTGAAGCACGCTCAAAAGAAGGGCGATGAGCCGATCCAACTGGCCGCCCGCTTCCTGCCCAGGCTCCACGATGAAGCTCCTGAGGACCGACGAGAAGCCATCATCGGACGGCTTGAGGATTGGGAAAGGACCTTTGAGGGGAAGAACGTCGAGATGCAGAAGTGGGTCATCGCCCAGCGAGAGTGGCTCTCGAAAGACTGGGGCGAACTCCCCTTCTAGGTGCTCGTCCCCGGAGTACGACAGCGTCGCTCTCGCTCGACTAGAGCGGCTTCGTCCCGGGGCTTCTGAGGGCGTCACAGCCTCCGAACCGGCCTCCCGCCCGGACACACCAACACCGCCCCTGCGTGCCTTGACGGTGTGCTGATGGGCCTCGTGGGGCAAGCTGAGCAGCCCTGGTCGCCTTGGACACCGAACACAGATTAGATCATGCGTTCGATGTGTTTGGTGCCATGTGGTATACTGTAGGGACACGGACAGCGGTGTTCCCATGTGTGTCGGCTCTCGCTTCGTTGGCGAGAGCTTTTATGTCTGTGCCTGCTTGTTGCAGCACCGACTCAACTTCGGTCGGGGCCATTTCTGCTTCGACCTCTACTCGGAGGCTCGTATGAGCCAATAGGAGAAACGTGGAAGCAACCAACTACGTCGCGGGTTCCAAGCCGTATGTTCCGTCAAGCCCGGAGGAGTGGGCTGCCATCACGGAGGAGATCTTCTCGGGCGGTCCCAACCTGGTGACGCCACCTCCGTTCAAGTCGCAAGGCCTCCCGGGATGGCAGACGGCCAGTCAAGTACAGAAGGCCGACGTCGCGTATCTCTGGGAGCCCTACATCGTTGCAGGTAGCCTGAACCTGCTTGTTGGCGACCCGGGCGTCGGCAAGTCCACCCTCGCTGTGGCCCTAGCTGCTGCGGTATCTGTCGGCGGCGTGATCATGAACGGGACCGACTACGTCCGTGCTGGGCACGTACTCTTCGTTTCATCCGAGGATCACGAGTCCGTAATCCGTGGCCGGCTTGAGGCTGCCGGGGCTGACATGCACAGGGTCCACCTCCCAGTCCAACTGCCGAAGAACCTGGTCGGCGAACTGCCCGCCGTCGTCCGCGAGTACGGCGCTTCGCTGGTCGTCATCGATCCGCTCATGGCTTTCATCAAGGGCGATCCGTACAAGGACAACGAGGCCAGGGCCCAGTTCCTGACTCCTTTGACTGGCATGGCTCATGAGTCCGGCGCAACGGTTCTGGTGCTCGCCCACCCGAACAAGACCCTTAGAGACAACCTCATCTTCCAGTCCGCAGGCTCAATCGGCATCGTTGCAGCTATGCGCTCGGCGCTCTGGCTGACGATCGATCCTTCCGACGCCAATCAACGCGTTCTCGCCCACTTCAAGAGCAACTACGCTCGGCTCGGTCAGAGTGTCGAGTTGGCTATCAGCGACGGTCCTGTCCTGAGCTACGGCGGAGAGCGACCCGAGCACTATCGAGGAGCAGGGCTGTTCGACACGCAGTCCTCACCCAAGCCAGGCAGGATCACCACGCCGCCGAGACCGGACCCGATCAGGGAAGCCGCCAAGGTTGCACGGCAATACGTGGAGGAACACGGAGAGACGAAAGTCCAGACCGTAATCGAGCACGTGGAGGCGACGACGACGGGTCGCGTTCCGGAGTCCGGCGCCGGGCGGGTGAGGTTCCTGCAAGAGGCAGGCTTCAAGTCCAAGCCTCACTACGGCCCGCAGAGAGGACGGGACTACAGTCTGTGGTACTTGCCGGACGACGAAGAAGCGGCGAAGGAAGAACGTAGAAACTAGTACACCGCCAGAGAAGAAGACCACGAAAGCAGAAGGTTGAATGTAGAACACCCTCCATATAGGGAGGTCTCTGGAAGTCGTACTAGTTACTTCCTTGTTCTACGTTCTTCCTTCTGCTTTCGGTGTAGCCAAACGGCAATATTCACGAATATCCGGCGGCTACGACAAGCACTCAACGCGGCTCCTCGAAGCCTGTTCACGTCAGTCCCCCTCGTAGGATTGGGTTAGCAAGCCGGAATATCCTCGGGACTGGCCGCCCTGCGCACGTTCGGTGTATGAACTCGCGCCAACTACTAGGCGACGCCCTGGCCGTCGAGAATGGCCTTCACCGTCGATGCCTGCCACTTCACGCCGCCTCTTGCGGTCGGGACGTTGTCCTGCATGAGCCCGGCTGCAATGGCACGTAGGCTCTTGCCGGTTGCATGCTCGGCATGGACACGTGCCCGGACATCCGGCGGGACTTCCTGCGGACGGCCAAGCCGGACACCCTGAGCGCGTTTCTGGGCGAGTGCGTCCTTCGTGCGTTGCCCTATCAACCTGCGCTCGAACTGAGCAAACGTAGCCATGACATTCGCCATGGCCTCCCCTGCAGGACTCGACGTGTCTACGCCCAGGTCCAGCGCGACCAACGCCCAGTGTTCACGAGTCGCCCTGTCCATGAGCCCTGCAAAGTCGACAAGTGACCGGGACACCCTATCGAGCTTGGACACTACCAGTGTGTCCGCCTTCTTCCGACCAAGAGCTTCGAGAGCCGCCTTGATGCCAGGCCGCTTCAGGTCCTTGCCCGAGTAGCCCGCATCCTCGATCCAGTGAATGTCCGCCTCAGTCCAGCCTCGTCGTCGCGCTTCGAGCAGGATGGCTGCGCGTTGGGCTTCCAGTCCGGCGCGTGAGTCGGCTTGTTCTTCTGTCGAGACTCGGATGTAGCCGATGACGTGCTCGTTCATAGCTAGACTGTACACGATACGTCCGTTTCACGTACAGCCCTTGGCGGTGGGCGGCTCGAGCCCTTTCCAACCGACCCCTTTCGCCAGCTCCGCAGCCCCCGTGCGTTCGCATGCCCTGGCGCCTTCAGAAGATGTGAGTACTTCCCAAAGTGAACAGCCATAGGCGCGTTTGCCCGCGCCTACCCCTGTCGCCCCGCTATGATCCGACCGTGGACCCCTTCAATCAGAGAAACTACTCCTACGGCCCCCAGTGGGCCCCGGGCTACGGATACCCGACGGTACCGAGGAAGCGTCAGTCCGTCTGGATTTATCTCGCGGTGGGGCTTGTTGGCTTGATCCTTGGCGCCCTGTCCGTCTGGCTCGGGATCCGTATTGCATACTCCGCCGCCCTCGATTGCGGAGTCGACTATGACGCTGGGGGCCGCTTCGGCATGGGGATGCTGCTCCTGTTCGGACTCCCGACGATTGCGATCGCTATTTGCGCCTTGTCGTTGGTAGCAACCCGGCTACACCCCGCTATGGGGCTGGGCGTCGCGGTACTGCTGCCACTCGCCGTGCTCGTTCTGTTGGTCACGAGTCATGCACTTGGTACGGCTTCGATCATTCCGTCATTGGGTCCGGACTATGGCAGCGCATGCCCGTCGCGCGTGCCTCCGTGGTGGCCCTGGTGGCTTCCGAGTTGGTGGCCGTAAAGCCTCCCAAACTCGGCCATTCCGTCGCACGGCCTTTCAGAACCTGTCGCCTGGGCTAAGGCGCCTGTGCGCCTCCCGGGCTCGCTGATCGGCTGCGGACGCTCCGTATCGCGCCAGCATGCCCCGGCTGCGCCAACCCGCGAGTCGCATCAGGTCGCCTTCCTGCCCACCTTCGCTGAGCCAAAGGTGAGCCATCGTGTGCCGGAACTGATGGCAGAAGACCTCAGGGACTCCCGCCTGCACGCCACGCGTCTTGACCGCCTGATACATGCCGTTGGCGGACATGGTCCCAGCCTTGCCAAGCCACAACTCGGGGCGATGACCAAGCCGGTGCAGGGACCGAACGCGGAGGTACCGGTCTAGAGCTTGTGCCGTCCTGCGACCGAACGGGACAACGCGCGGACGGCGGAACTTGCCAAGGACGACAGCGGTTCCATCCTCCAGGTCAACGTCCTCGACCTTGAGACCCGCCAACTCTGACCGGCGCATACCCGTGTCGAGCAGCAGACGCAGGATGGCGAGGTCCCGACGCGCGAGGAACCCCGCACCCTGGCAGGTTCGCAGCAGGTCGCGAAGCTGGACGGGCGAGAGGACAGCGGGCGGTTCTTCAGGGATGATCGGAGGGCGCATCTTCGCCATTGGAGACGACGGGACTTCGTCCTCCCCTACCGCCCACTTGAAGAACTGCTGCAAGGCTCGGTACTGCACGGAGATTGTCGAGGCCTTGACTATGGCCAGCCGGTCAGCCACGAAACCTTCGAGGTGCGACCGGCGGATTGCTCGAACCTCGGTCGGCAGTCCTTCGGAGTCCAGGTAACGGGCCAAGCCTTCGACGGCGCACATGTACGTCTTGACCGTTGGCACACTGCGGTTCGTAGCAAGCAGGTGCCGTCTGAACG
>DASVJA010000038.1:0-5810 GCA_036386115.1 Candidatus Limnocylindrales bacterium | reverse complement strand
TGACCCGCAGGATATCCAGCGTGATTCGCTCTTCAGGCGGAATGCCGGTCGTCTCGGCGGCCTGCGCCTCAATCGCGTCGGATGCGGCGATGGTCTCCTGGAAGAGGGCCTTGGCCTTCGCCCGGCCGGCCGGCCCCGGGTCGTCCAGGCGGTCCATGCCCTGCTCGTATCCGAGAACCGTGGCCGTTATCGGCGAGAGATCCAGAAAACCGTTCCAGAAACGATCCGACAGTTCGTTGACTGCGTCGGCCACGCTCGAGACATCGCCCACGGAAGCCTCCAGAGACTCGTCGGCGGCCCGAGCCCAGATGGGTGGCCCGTGGCGGCGCCTGTTGCGACTAGGTTAGCGCCTGAGGCGGGAGAGGCGGCGCAGTGGCTTCGGCCCGGCGCCACGGAGGGCGGCCCGGCGCCA
This sequence comes from Candidatus Limnocylindrales bacterium, assembly GCA_036386115.1. Classification (GTDB taxonomy): domain Bacteria; phylum Chloroflexota; class Limnocylindria; order Limnocylindrales; family CSP1-4; genus Fen-1039. The sequence goes on along the minus strand of DASVJA010000038.1, from coordinate 5,398 downwards.
TCCAGCCGGCCCGGCGCCACGCAGTCCGCCCGGGCATCATGACAAATGCGAACCGGGGCAACGCGCGGCAGAGTCTGCGGGCGCAACCAGGGCGTTATGTCGGCGCCGGGCCCCGCAAACATGCCAAATGCAAGCCCCGGCCGCCTTGGTGCAGGGTCTTTCGGGCGACTCCCCTCGAATCCGGGGCCGCTGGCGGCCAGTGAGTCCTTGCCGGGATCGCGACCTGGAATCGCGCTGCCCGGGTGGGCATCTGGCAAGAATCCGCGGAAGGCAGGCCTGCGAAATCGCCACTCTTGGCCTCTGCGGCAGCTTGACGCCGAGTCACCCGACATAGACTTTTCACAAATCCCCTTTAGTGAGGCAGAGCGAGGGATTCTGTGGCTTCCCAGAAGCGTTTCAGATGGCCGTTCCGCACGCCTGAGCCCCGATATCCGGGCGACCTCATGTCCGCATTTGCCAAGGACATGCGGGCGACGCAGTTGCGTGCCCTTGTTCTTTACGTGGCCGTCATCGCCTTGGGACTCGTCCTATTCGCTGTCGCGCTTCCGAACGATTGGGCCGTCATCGGCTTCACTCTCGCGATTTTCGGTTGGGCCGTGGTCCCGATCATTCCGTGGGAGATTTGGCGGCGGCAGCGTGGAACTGCGGTGAACCAGTTGCTTCTGGGCTGGGTCGACGTCGGCATCCAGGAATGGCGAGCCACAGACGACCAGGCTCCGCCACGCACATACGATGAGGGTCAGCAGCGCCTCGAGGGGCGCAGCGACGACTTGGCCACAGCCCTCCGCATACCCCTCCTGTGGATGAACGCTCAGTCAGGGGCGGCCTGGGCCATCCTCGACGCGTGGCAGCCGGCAACAGCGACGTTTCGAGCCAGACGCGAGCGACTTCTCTCAAGACGGGACTTCGAGAGCAGCGGCACGGACGACCTTGAGGCGGCCACCGCAGCCGCCGGCCTGATCGAAGACCCGGCGGAACGCGAGACCGCCCAGACCGAGCTGGCCATCGAGCGGGCGCGCCGGCTTCAAGCTAGAGGCAAGGATCCTTTCCCCGTGCTCGTTGGGGCACGGCGAGTTCTCGGCCCACTTGACCTTCGCGAAGTTACGGCGATGGCCTACGGGTCTCCTCTGCGCCGGCAACGCCTCGGCTGCTTGCTTACCCTCGCGCACCTGGTAATCGTGCTCGGCCTGGTCAAGCTCATCTTGGTCGTTAGCGGGTCCTGACGGCCCGGCTATTGCAGCCCGGCGCTCACCCCTCAAACAGCGGCAACTGCTCCCCCACCGTATCTGCAACCGCGTCCAGCCCCAGGTACGGCTCCATGTCCGCGAGCGTCGCGTCCGGAAGAGCGGCGTAGTCGGCCAGGTGGTTCCATTTGATGAAGTGCCAGTTGCGATCCTCGATGGACTTGCGCAGGAGCGGCGAGCGGGCGAGCTTGAACTTGATCAACTCGGCGCGCTCCGGCGGGACGACGAGGAAACGAACGCACTTTTCGTCGGCGGCGTAGCGGGCATGACGGACGAGGACAGGTTCGCCCATCATCGCCGTCCATTCGACTTCAAACAGGAAGGTGGCCCTTCTCCGAACGTACCAGGCACAGTCGACGCGATCCAATTCGCCTTCCGGTGCCCAGGTGATCAACGGCAGATGAGCCTCGCGCTCAGACTCGTCCAGCCATGCAGCGAGCGGCTTACCGTCCACACGCCGAGTCTGCTGACGGCGGCCGATCCAGACCTGCATGCCCAGCTTGTGACCGATATCGGCCAAAACCCCGATCATCCGGTCGTGGTCCGCGCTGCGGGCCTCCAACTGCTCAAAGCCGGCGACATCATCCGGAATGCTGTTGGGCGACAGGTAGCTGGCCAGGCACGCTTCGATGAGTGCGACGTCCGGCAGTTCGCCGTCCTTGAACATGGCCGTGGTCCGGTCTATCGCGCCGCGCTCGGTGAGATGCCCGGCCGACGACAGGAGCGAGAAGACGGCCCATTCCACTCTGTCGGCCAGCGGCTGAGCGGCCACGCCTCGGTCCTCTTCGCTCGCCAGCCAGTATTGGCCCGGCTCGATCTGACGGATGCGCCGGTTGTTGGGGCGGTCGATCTCTTCATGGATGATCTCGATCAGCTGGGCCACCGGATCCGTTGCGGGTTCCTCGTCCTTCACCTGAGGCACGATCGAGCCGCTCGGCGGCGCGCCCGGAGTCAGGTCCGCGACGGCAGGGGTCGCTACCGATCTGTCACGAGGCGACGCTCCGGCCCGCACGCTCGACGCGCCTGCCCCGGCGAGAGGCGCGGCCGAACCGACGCCGCCGGCCTCCACCCACGCCGACCAGCCGTCACCGGCGCGCTCCGGCCGCAGGATACGGGCGAGTCTGGCGAGCTGGCCGGACTTGTCCAGGCCTATGAGCAAGTCGCCGAGAAGAAGCTCAAACGGGGCCGGCTCGCCGCGAGCCTTGAGCAGATCGACGACCGTTTCCGTGATCATCTGAGCCGCGACGCTCGCCCGAAAGACGCCCTCGTCCACCTTCTGCGGTCCGGCAAACACGCCGGGGCCGCGAATTGTGCCCGGATCGCCCGCCCCGCCCTCGACGGGGGGCAGCGGCCTGTTTGCGCGTGTACGCGGTCCGGGTGCCATCACACCGGTGGCCGGCACAAAGACGACCATTCCGGCACTGTGTTCGCCGCCGCGCCGGAGTCTCGCCTCGATCAGACGGCAACCGGCAGCCGCCCCGCCGAGCGCCGCGGCAACCAGAGTCGCCGGCTCGTCGTCGTCCAGCAAGATGACCGCGCGGCCCGTCTGGGAGAGAGCCGGAGTCGCAATGGCCAGCGTCCGCGCCACCCCGCGGGCCAGTTCAACCGCATCCTCCGCCGCCGTCTGCTTCACGGGCGGCTTGTAGAGGGAGTCGTACGGGAGCAGCGACACTGCCGCCGCGCCGAAGATCCAGCCGGTGCCGTGGTACGACGCGGCCAGCCGGTCCGATGTCCAGCGCAACGGCTCCTGACCGAGCATCAGTTTCACGCGCGACGGCGACGGCGCGTGCGACATCCGCTCTCCGTGCAAACCGAGCTTCCGGAGCGATGAGTGAGTGGCCTCGCCGATGGTCACGTTGGCCGTCGTGCCCTCCAGCGCCGCCATATCCACCCCGGGCCGCGCATAGGCCGAGCGCGGCATGGCCGCCTCCAGGCGCCCGGCAAAGCCCCTCACAATCGTCAGCCCGCCCTCAAATGCCTGCCACGGGTTGATCTCGCGCCACTCGTGAACGGCAGGCACTTTGAGCACTCCGTTGACAATCCGAACCGGCGACGGCTTGCCGTGGGAGACGTTGAGCCGGCTGGCCAGGATCACCGCGTGCAGGAAGGCCAGGCGCAGCGCTGCGGTCATCGCCCCCGTCCGCTCTTCGGCGTCGATGCGTGTCAGGATCGCATGAAGACCCAGCAGCTGGCGCGGCGTGTGGAGGTCGATGAGCTGGTCGACCAGCGGATGAGTCGGTCGCGGGGCCGGAAAGCGCTTGCGCATCGCCTCGCGGACCTCACCGCCGGCAAGGACGGACTCCGCCAGACGCAGATCAGCGTGGGTTGGATCTGCCGAGCGAAGCTCCGCTCCGCCGACTTGCTCGTGGCACTGGGCGCACTTGTATTCGCGGGCGATGGCCCGGAGCGATTCGTCCGGGCGGTAGGACCAGTCCGAGATAAGGCCGTGCCCGGACCCCGCGGAGCCGGCCGCCGCCTCGCCTCCGGCACGCTTGCCACGCTTCTTCGGCTGGACCGGCGCGCCACCCACAGGGGTGGCAATCGGCTGCCAGACCATCGATTCGAGAACAACAGGTTTGCCGCATCTCGGACAGACACTGGCGTACGGAGCTTCGATCGTCTTGCGAAGCGTGGAGCCGGCCATGGGCATGTTGGCGATGCCGGCCACGGACTTCTCGATCTGACGGAGGTCCGGCGGCCGGAGAACGACATCGGCCAGGAGCCGGGTGAGCGGCCACGTCTCAAAGTCAGCCGCACGGCGCTGCTCCGCGATGGCTGCCCGAGCCACCCATCCACCCCGGCCGTTCAGGTCCAGGACGATCTCACCCGGTTTGGTCCAGGCCTCGATCGCGGCCACCAACTCGGCGGCCTCGGCAGGCTGCGCCAGGCGCTCGAAAAACGGCAGCGCGGTAACGTTGGCGAGCCCCGGCTCGGGGTTAGTTGTGTCGCGCCCGACCATGCCCCAATTGTGACAGACGCGGCTCACCCCAGGATGGCGCGAACCTTTCGCATCCGCCGATCGTCGGTGAGTGTCGACGGATGGAGCGGCGAGGGCCACCCGCCGCGACAATGCAGCGATGGGGCGACGCATGGCGGAAGCGGTGGCAGCAGACGGCATCCGCGAGATCTGGACGCTGGATGCGTTCGAGGCTCTCAGCGACCGCTGCCTGGACGATTCGTACCGACTGGCGGCGGTGATTCTGCGGGACCAGATGGAGGCGCAGGACGTCGTCCACGACGCCGTACTGCTGGGCTGGCGTAAGTTCGGCTCACTGCGCGACCCGGCCAAATTTGACGCCTGGTTCGGGCGGATCGTGCTCAACCTCTGCCGCGACCGGCTGCGGTCGCGCGGCCGCGGACGCGTGCGCGTGGCGCAGTTGGGAACCGCGATGGAACTGGGGCGGCAGGACGAGTTCCGCCGGGTCGCCGAGCGCGACGCCATCGCGGCCGCCTTTCCAACACTGGATCCGGATCTGCAATTGGTGGTCGCCCTCCGCTTCTACCGGGATCTCCAGCTCGAGGCGATCGCCGAACTTCTCGACATTCCCCTGGGAACGGTGAAATCCCGGCTCCACACAGGACTCAAACGCCTCCGGGCGGCCCTCGAAAAGGCCGGCTGGCAGGCGGAGGACGAACGATGACGATTCGATCGAACGACCGAATGGAAGCCGAACTGACCGGCTGGCTGCGCGGGCTCGAGCCCGGCGGAACGCCGGTGGCCTTGCGAGTCAGAACCTTCGCCGATCTACGGGACGAGGCCGAAAGGCCGCGTCCTCGGTTCGTTTGGCTCCGGCCGACGGTATCGGCCGTGGTTTCGCTGGGGGCAGTTGCGCTGGTGGCAGGCGCAATCATGGTCTTGTCGGTGGTCCTGGGCGGCGGCCACGGCGTGGGGGGCCCCGGTTCGGTCGGGCCCACGGGTCCGGATGTTCCCGCCGGTCCGAGCGACGGCGTCGTGCAGGTGGTGACGTGGGACCAGAACGTAACCCAAAATCCGGTGGCCCTACTGCTGTACCTCCTCACTACCTGCCTGGCCGACGCCGTCGCTTGGGCCGGAGGGGACGCTCGGACCTGTGGGCCCGACTTGCCCGGGCCCTCCCAACCCGTGGCCGGCGCCGCCCAGGATGACGGACAGGATCATCATGGCGCCCGCCGCC
>DASVJA010000037.1:0-12054 GCA_036386115.1 Candidatus Limnocylindrales bacterium | reverse complement strand
CTCCTTCTGCGCGCTTTGCTGGCGCACAGACGGGCCGGGGACTCGCAGCTCACCGCCATGGCGGCCTGGATCCTTGTGTTTTGGACCGCGATCATGGTGAACACCTCCTTTGACCCCTACTTGGAAGGTCCGCAGGGCGGCATCTGGTTCTGGGCCCTCTTCGGCCTGGGGTTGGTAGTCATGCGCCTCGTCCCCCGACGCCAGGCGGAATGACCGGCCCTCAGACTGTTCAGCGAGTGTTGCAGGTGCACACTCGCTACAGCCAGGCTGCGGGCGAGGACGAGGTCGTAGCGGGGGAGAAGCGGTTGCTCGAGGAATCGGGCGTGTCCGTGACACAGGTCCTGTTCGACAACCCCGCGCCCGGCGGGAGCTCCGTCTCGCCCGCGCGACTCGCTCAGAGTGTCTCCGCGATATGGTCGGGCGCGGCGGCGCGGCGCGTGCGCGATGAGATCAAGTCGAGCGGCTCCCAGGTCGTCCACGTTCACAACACCTTTGTTGCCGCCTCCCCGGCTGTTTACGCAGCCGCCGAAGCGAGCCGCGTTCCTATCGTGCAGACGCTCCACAACTACCGCCTGGTATGCCCTGCAGCCACGGTCTACCGGGCCGGCCGTCCTTGCACCGACTGTGTGGGACGTGCTGTTCCATGGCCTGCGGTCGCGCACGGCTGCTATAGAGGATCTCGCGCGCAGTCTGCGGTCGTCGTGACGGCTTTGTCGGTTGGCCGGGCCAGGGGTGTGTATTCACGTCGTATTGGCGCCTATCTGGCACTGACGGAGTTCCAGCGCGACCTCCTTGTTGGCGGCGGATTGCCCGCCGGCAAGATCCAGGTCCTGCCGAACTTCCTTGAGCCCGATCCCGGCGTTGCCGACGGCCCGCGCAGCGGCTTCCTCTTCGTGGGACGGCTATCCGAGGAGAAGGGACTTGCCGTCCTCGTGCGGGCGGCGGCTCTTGTCTCGGGGACGATCCGCGTCGCCGGAGAAGGTCCTCTGGCGCCGCTCGTGCGGGCCGGCGGAGAGAGAGGCGACCTGGAGGTGCTGGGTCGCCTTGACAAAGCCGCGGTCGTCAACCATTTGCGTGGAGCGGTGGCGATGGTTCTGCCATCAGTCTGGTTCGAGGGACTGCCGGTCTCTGTGCTGGAGGCATACGCCACCGGCACGCCTGTGATCGCGAGTCGGATTGGATCGCTGGCCGAGATCGTGGAGGATGGCAGGACGGGTCTTCTGGCGGCTCCCGGAAACGCAGGCGACCTCGCCGAGCGCCTGGGTTGGGCGCGTGACCATCCGGATGAGATGAAGCGGATGGGGGCCAACGCTCGCCTTGAATATGAAACCAAGTATCGTGGTGCCGTGCATCTGAACGCGCTCCTTGACACGTATGAGCGGCTAATTGCGGCCGGTGGGTCCGTCTCTCATGCCTGAGTTCCGATTCGTCGAACTACTCGGAGTCCGCGTGAACGTCGCGTCATTTGACGAGGCGGTCGAAATCGTGCTTGATGCCCCGGACACGGGTGCGCGCCTGGCGCTCCACTTCGCAAACGCACACTCGATGGTCGAGGCAAATCAGAACCCGAAGCTGCGTGCGGCAATGAATGCCGACGTGGTCGAGCCGGACGGGATGCCGCTTGTCTTGATTGCGAGGAAGCACGGCTTCAAAGCAGAACGTGTGTGCGGGCCGGATTTCATGCCTGCGCTGATTCAACGGGGAGTGCCCCTTGGGCGCACGCACTTCTTCCTGGGTGGAGAACCCGGCGTGCCCGAGGAACTGGCAAGGCGACTGGGTGAGGCATATCCGGGTCTTCGAGTTGCAGGCACGATGTCTCCGCCGTTTCGGGATCTGACTCCCGACGAGGATGCGTCGCTCGTGGCCGAGATCAATGCGGCCAAGCCGGACTACGTCTGGGTGGGGCTTGGGGCGCCGAAGCAGGACCTGTGGGTTGCCGCATATCGAGATCGACTCGAAGCGCCGGCCCTCCTCGCCGTCGGTGCCGCTTTCGATTTCCACTCCGGCCGGCGGCGCCGCGCTCCGCGCTGGATGCAGCGGACGGGCATGGAGTGGCTCTATCGTCTGCTGAAGGAGCCACGTCGGCTGGCGAGCAGGTATACGGTGGTCAACGCCCGGTTCGCGCTCCTGGTTCTCAGGTACGAGTTGCGAAGGCGATCCAAACGGGCGTAGGCAGGCTTAGCCACATCTCAGCAACGAAATGATGCCGTACGCCGGGCCTCCGACAGTTGATTGAGTACATGATCCGACTGTCCTCTCGGCCCAGGCAAAGAGGTCATCAGTCCGCTGATCCTGGGTGTCCGAGAACACCAGGAGCGGCCCTCGCAGCATCCCGTTTGGATCAACGTTCTGCACATCGTCGATCCAGTGAACGGCGAGCGGCTCCGGGTCTGATGGGACGGCAGGTCCGGCGCCGAGTTCTGCATGGATGGCAGCGTCCCATTGGCCATGCCAAGCCCACGTCGTGTTGAGCCCGATGAGGGTTGGCCTCGGCGATTCGTGAGATGCCGAGATGAGTATTCGCGCGGCGTCTCGATAGCCTGCCTGCTGCTGCCATGGCGGGGCGAGCGCGGCCACGCCGTAATTCGACACGAAGATGCCGTTAGCCGCCACGAGTCCGGCGACGGCGATCGAGGCTGTCACCCACCGGGCGCGCACCGGGAGCAACGTACAAGCACAGGCGGTCGCCAGAAACAGCGCCGGCAGCAAGGCGGCCAGGTTGCGGACATTCATGCTGGGCGGCCTGATCAAGGATAGGGACCAAGCAACGCATAGCCCGATAACCACGACGAGAATCGCACTCGCCCCCGCCGCCGCCGCGGGTGGAATTCGAGTGGTCCGCCGATTGCGCGGGAGCGCATACCAGACGATCGCCGCCACGATCGAGACGACTATCAGGACGGCAAAGACCACGCCGTTTCCCCGCGCGCCATCCGGGTAGCCCGGCGGATCATTGGCCAGCACATTCGTAACAGGGGCAAACGCATACGTGAACCAGGTCTGGATCTCGAAGAACGAAGGCGGCGACGCGACGGCCTGGTTGGGCATCCAGCGGCTTGTCGCGATGGACCACGCTGCGACGGGGATGAGCGAGAGCGCGCCCCATGTCAGCATGAATCTTGCGGGCGCCCAATCGCGCTGATAGGCCAGCATGGCCAGCAGTATCAGGAGTTCCGAGGCGTAGAGGATGTTCCCGTAATAGTGGCCGAACCCGGCCAGTGCCCCAACAAGCGCGAACGCGAAGATCCAGGTTCGTGACCGAGGCAGCGCAGATGTCAGCAGACCCACCCATACGACCGTCGCCGCAGCCCCCAGCCCGATCATCATGGAATAGGCTCGCAACTCGACCCCATACTGGATCACGAACAGTGATGAAGCCAGCAGCGATGCCATGACCAGGAGGGTGGGCCTCAGCGAGGGCATCCGAATGGCGCCGACGATTGGAGCGGCGACCCCAAAGCAGCTGAAGGCTGCCGCGAGAGTCCGCATTGAGGCTGCGTCGTACGTTCCAACCAGGTGCAACCAAACCCACGTCAGCGTCGTCCACAGCGGCGGGGATTGGTCCGACACAAGCCGGGCGCGGGCCATATCCGTGAACGATCTGCTGACCGCGTCGAGAGTCCAGAGCTCGTCCAGCCACGGGGAACCGGAACCGAGCAGCGACACTCGCAGCAGGACACCCATCGCCACCGCCAGACCCGTGAGCACGAAGAGCACCAACCGAATGACGGGCACCCGCGCCTTGGTCGAACGAACCCAACTCATCAACGACGCGACGGCTGCGACCACCGAGACACGATTCGCCATCAGGCACGCCCTTGCTTGGGACGATGACTGCGCATGTGGCGCCGCGAGGGCCAGGCAACTCTGTGGCGCCGGACCTGGAGCCACTCGAGGTCCGAACCGACGCACCGTGCCCCCAGGCCGATCAGCGCCAGCCCCACGAGACGGCGACGCCCGGATCGCATCAACTGCGCAAACGAACGCATGATGTCTGCCCGGCCGGCGGACAGGAGGGCCAATCGCCAGCGGTTGACGATGGCGCGTTCAGTATGGCTGCGCAGGAGCGGGCCTCTCGGTGGCAGACCCAACGGCCGACCCAGCTTGGCCGAAATGCGCTCGGCGGCCAGGTCCAAGTAGGCGGCCTCCGGAGCCGAGGAACCGGCCTCAACGACCATCGTCGTCCACTGTCCGGGATGGCGGCGCCACGACCCAACAGGGGCGGCGTGATAGGCGAAGGTGCCCTCTGAGGCAAGCAGGAGCCACGTGGGATGGTCCAGGTACGGGACGCCATCGGGTTGCCAGAACCCTCCGATCGATTCGAGTGCGGACCGTCGCAGGACGACCGTGGGCGAGAGGATGGCGTTGTTCGACAGGAGTTCGGCCAGGATGGAGCCCGGCGGCTCGTTGGTGCGGACGGCCTCGGGGAAGGACGGATCGACCCTGGCGTACTGGCAACCTAACTCGTCGATAAGCCAGCCGGACCCATACGAGAGGACAATGGCCGGGTCGTCGAAGTCCGCGACCTGGCGAGCCAGCTTGTCCGAGGGCCACGTATCGTCGCCTTCGAGAATTGCCAGCAACGGCGCCGTGGACGCCTCCAGCGCGGCACGATATAGCTCTCCCAGGACGTGCAAGCCCCGGTGGTCGCGTGCGATGAGCTTGATCCTCGGATCCGGATAGCCGCGCACGATTTCGGGTGTGCCATCCGTTGAGCCGTCATCGACTACGATCAACTCCCAGGCTTCGAGTGTCTGCCCGAGGACGCTTTCTATCGCAGCACCTACAAAGGCCGCATGGTTGTACGTCGGCATGATCGCGGCGACGATCGGCTCGCCCGTCATCTGGTGCATCATGCGCGAAGCATAAACGGGTCCCCAGTGGCCAGGCGGAGGGCGCGAACGTGACCGATAGGACGGAGGCGGCCGAATCTAGCGATGGTTCGGTGTCGCACATTCCGGCCGTCTCGGTCTGCATCCCGACGTTCAACGGCGCACCGTGGATACTCGAGGCGATCGAGTCTGCGCTCGCGCAGGAAGCCGCCGATCTTGAAGTCGTGGTTTGCGATGACGCCTCCACCGACAACACATTGGAGCTGGTTCGGCAGGTCCACGATGACCGGGTCCGCGTGATCGCCAACAGTGAGAGGGTCGGTCTGGCCCGCAATTGGAACCGGAGTGTCCGCGAGTCCAGGGGCTCCCACATCAAGTTCCTGATGCAGGACGACCGGCTTGCGCCCGATTGCGTCGGCCGAATGCTGGAACTGTTCGCGGAGGACCCTGCGATCGGCATGGTCTTCTGCGCCCGAGAGCTGGTGCTCGATGAGCCGAAAGATCCTGCATCTGTGATTTTCGCCCGGAGGTTCGGCGAGCTTCATACACGTCTGGGGCCACTGGCGCGCGTCAACGATGGGCAGTCGCTCTATGCCGCGATGCAGCGCGACCGGTTCAGAGACAACATGATCGGCGAGCCCACGGCCGTGATGGTTACGCGCGACGCGCTGTTGAGACTGGGGTTGTTCAACATCCAGATGCGCCAGCTTACCGATCTCGAGATGTGGCTCCGGATCGCGCTCTTCTACCGCATGGGCTTCGTTGCAGCGCCGCTCGCCACCTTCCGCGTCCATGCCAATTCCGCCAGTTCGTCGAACGCGCGGAGCGGATCGGGCTGGCTCGATCGCGTCTGGCTCCTCGAAGGGCTGCGGGCGAAGGTCGGCTTCCGTATATGGCTGCTCACATACGCAAATGCGGGCAAGCGGCTCGTCACCGACGGGCCTCGCGCGGTGGGTCCGCACCTGCGTGAGTTGGGGCTGTACCTGAGGTTCCGCCTGCGGCGGCGCCGCGACCCGCTCCACGAGTGGCTTGCCGGCCGACCGTTGTCCGGGGTCTAGATTGGGGCGTCGGCGAGTGACCGGTTAGGGCCCATACAGCAGCCCTGGTTGAGCAGTGCCGGAAGCGGGGCGGTGTTAGTCTTCTCGCCGTCCCGGGGGCCGTCAGGGCCGGGGTAGCGGCGGGTTGCGGGCCGCCCGCACGGAGGAGGAGACCAACGTGACTCTTGAGCAACATGGCTGTCGGTTGCTTGGGTTCATGCCCACCAGCGCACGCGATCCCAGGACTTGAAGCCGTCTGAGCCACCAGTTGGCCCTTCCCACCTCTCGATGAAGCGCGTCGCTCTCTGGCTTCTCGGACCCGAGGCCCGACGCATCGCAGTCGGCGTACTGGCGGCAGTGCTGACTGTCGTGATGTGCGGCGTCTCAGGCGTAGCTCACGACATCTGGACCACGCTGGTGGCCATGGGCTTTGACCCGGACCGTGCCGTGCTGCTCAGGGCGCTCCTAATTGGCGGCGTCGCAGCTGCCGCCTCGGCGTTCACGAGCGGGCGACGTGGCATGGCAACTCTGCTTGGGCTTCTGGGCTCGGCACAGATGTTCGGCACCACGTTCGCAGCGGAGACTCAGGCTGCTCTACGTGCGACCGGCGTGTCGGGCTCGTTCGATCTGAGCGGCTGGTTGCTTACTGTTCTGGCGCTGGCGCTCAGCGGCCTGATCGCGGCACGGATAGGCGCGAACCTCGCGATGGACATTCGTCCGCCCATCGTCGGGGCCATCCGCGCGGTTGGTTCGATCGCTGCCTGGCTCGTAGCTCGGTTGTCCTTCGCTGTCGGCCGTCTGATTTCGAGGCAGTCTGGAGACACGCCTGGAACCGGGGTTCGCCCCGCCGTCGCCCGTACCCTTGTTGCGGTTGGCTCCAGCATGGACCGGCATCCTGTCCAGCGACGAGCCGTGGGTCGGACGGCCATCGTGGCCGTCATGGCGATCCTGATCCTGGTCGGAGGGCCGGCGTTCGGCGACCTGGTGAATTACACGCCGGACGCCCTGATGCTCCGCGGGCGTCCCCCGCTTGTGGGCCTCGGCGGAGACGTGTCGGTCGTGAACGGCTCGGGCGGACCCTGGCTGGCATGGCGCCCGTCCGGCAACGGCAATGTCGTCACAAGCAGTCTGCCGGCGCCGTGGGCCGGTGATCCCACAACGATCGATATCGGCATTTACACCCCGCCCGGCTACGACCCGTCCGGGAGCCTTCGCTACCCAACCCTCTATGAGGCGCCGATGCCGTTCCAGGTCTGGGATGGGGCGACGGGGGCCAAAGCGACGCTCGACCTGCTGATCGATAGCGGGGCGATTCCGCCGACAATCGTCGTATTCATCGACTCAGGCGATGGTCCCTTCCCCGACTCCGAGTGCGCCGATTCGCTGGACGGGCGGGAGTGGTTTGATCGATACATAAGCCAGACTGTTGTCCAGTGGGTCGATTCGAAATACCGCACCATCGCCAAGCCTGCCGCCCGGGCGATCATGGGTAATTCGCAGGGTGGCTACTGCGCCGCGATCCTGACCTTGCGTCACCCGGATATATTCGGTACGGCGATTTCTTTCTCGGGCTATTTCCATGCCGGGGTCGTCGGTTCCAACTCAGGGATGCCATTCAATGATGACCCGACGGCCCTCGATGCAGCCTCGCCGGACATCGTCTTGGGGCAACTGGCCCCGGCGGTGCGGGCGGACCTCTACTTCATCGTTGTATCCGATCCGAAGCAAGATCTCTACGGCCCGCAGGCCGCGAGCTTCGATCAACTCCTGACCGCGGGCGGCTACCCACATCTGATGTTGTCGGCGGAAATCGGGCACGGTTGGGTCGAGGTGCGCGAGAACTTCCCCACAGCCGTGGAGGTCTGGGCGACGCGAATGGTCGCCACCGGCGTGTTCTGATACGGATCTACGAGACCGTTTAGTGCGGGCTCCGGGGCAGCCTTCGCGCGCCGTATCTGCCTAACACGGCGTCCCTGAACCCGGCCAGGATCGCGCGCAGCTTCGCGGGGCGTTCCGTCTCGGCGAAGGCGATACCGACCCATTCACGAATTGACTGACGCATATCCATGACCACGAAGCGTCCGTCGCTGCGCGCGTACCTGCGCCAGACGGAAAGGCGATTGCGGGTGACGTAGTAGCGCCGCAGCGAGCTGTGGTTCGTGGGGCTCATCCAACGGCCCAACACGCGCTTGCGACTGGGAGTGCCGATTCGATGGGCGAGCGCCGGTTCTGTTGCCTGGATGACCGCCAGGCCGCGAGATCGGGCGCGGAGACAAAACTCAGTGTCTACGCAGTCGATGAAGTAGTCCTCGCGGAACTCGCCCAGGCGCTCCCAGGCGGGGATGGAATGCAGGGTTCCTGAGGTGATCACGGCGGTCATTCGCCGGTAGCCATCGACCGGCGGCCGGTTGCGGTCCGGCGTGCCGGACATCACCGTGCCAACAACGGCCGCTCCGATTGCGGCAAGCTGTTGGGGCTCCGGGTACGCGTCGAACGCTGTCGCACCGGCGGCCACAAGGTTGGGAAGTGGCTCGGAATCCTGGTCGAGTGTCAAGGCCCAGCTGAAGCCACGCTCTTTCGCGCGACGGAGCCCCTGGTTGAGCGCAACTCCGATCCCGCGGTTGTCGCGGTTGGCGACGATCTCCACTCGATCCAACAATCTGGGATCGTCGGCCTCCGGCAGATCGGCCGGGCACGAGCCGTTGTCAACGACGACGATCGCGCTCACCTGGCCCAGCAGGGCTGCCAGCCTGGTCACGAAGTCCGGCTCCGGGTGGAACGTCACAACGATTGCGGCGACGGATGCCGGCTCCGGCACGGGAGCGCCGCCGGGCGTCATGGCCAGTGAGCCTGCCAATCCCGAACCTCTTCGCCGCGGCGCTGCGCCAATGTGGTCCTGATCTTGCCCATCGCGCGCTTCGCAATGGGTATGCGTGTGGCCGGCATCAGAACGCCCCACGCCAACCACTTGCCTCGACGTTCGGCGAAGCCGGCCCTAAGCAAACGACCCATCCCCAGGCCGAGACGGCCGTTCATACCTTCAAGCATGCCGATGACGGCCCAATGCTCATGGATCCTGCGACGATTGAGCCGGCGCAGGTCGGCAGTCGGCAGTGTGCCGTCGATGCTGCCCCGGACTTGGGCGGCCGTCTCATGCATTGAGATCTGGTCCTGGCTGATGCTGGATCGGTGGACCCGAACATGTGGCATTGCGGTCTCATCATCCGATCCGTCGTGCACGAAGTAGGCACCGGCCATCGCGCAGCGTAGCCACAACTCCCAGTCTTCCATGCGCCGTATACGCGGATCAAAGCCACCGACCTTGGTGAGCAACGTTCGGCGGATGAGCGGGGCCTCCACGACCATGAAGTTGTCATCGACCAGGGCCGCCAGCGCAATTTCCCCCGCGCCGGTTACAGCGCTCGGCTTCGATCCTTCCACCCACTTGCTCATTGCCGCTCTCTGATCGTCGATGGTGCCGTCATCGACGAAGTAGCGGACTCCGCCATACACGATGTCGGCCTCGGGATGCCGTCCAAAGACCTCGAGCTGATGCTGCAGCTTGTGCGATCCCAGGAGATCGTCGGCGTCGAGGAACTGGACGAAGTCTCCCGCGGCCACCGCGAGGCCGGCGTTTCGCGCTGCCGACGGTCCTGCCGATTCTTGGCTCAGATAGCTAATCCGCTTGTCTGCGGCGGTAAGCGCCGCAGCGATCTCCGCGGTGCCGTCCGTCGATCCATCGTCCACAACGATGCACTGCCAGTCCGCGTGGGCTCCGCGCTGAATCGAGTCGATGGCCTGGCCAAGGAACCGGGCGTAGTTGTGGGTTGGGATGATGACCGAGACGGTCATCGGGGCGAGGACGGCTCCGCCGGGCGGGGCTGATCCTGGGCGCGACGCCCCTGCTCGTACCACTCGATCGTCGCGCGGAGGCCGTCCTCGAACGGCGTCTTGGACGTGAAATCGAAGGCTTCGCGCGCCCGGCTGGTGTCTAGAGCGCGGCGCGGCTGGCCGTCCGGCTTGGTGGGATCCCAACGGATCTCGCCGGAGAAACCGGTGAGGCGCACGATCAGGTCGGTCAGGTCGCGGATCGTGATTTCGCTGCCAACACCCAGATTGATGGGGTCGCGGCCGTCGTAGCGTTCCGCCGCTAGAACGATGCCTCTGGCGGCGTCCTGAACATACAGGAATTCCCGCGACGCCGAGCCCGTGCCCCAGGCCTCGATGAAGCCGTCGCCGCGCTCGCGGGCGTCGACGCATTTCTTGATCAAGGCCGGGATGACGTGCGAACTTTCCGGGTTGAAGTTGTCGCCGGGGCCGTAGAGGTTGACCGGGACCAGGTAGATGGCATTGAAGCCGTACTGATCTCTGTAGGCCTGGCTCTGAACCAGGAGCATCTTCTTGGCGAGGCCGTAGGGAGCGTTGGTCTCCTCCGGGTAGCCGTTCCAGAGTTCGTCCTCGTGAAACGGCACAGGCGTGAACTTGGGATATGAACAGACAGTGCCCACCGTAAGGAATTTGGCCACGCCTGAGACGCGGGCTTGCTCGATGAGCTGGATGCCCATGATGGCGTTGTCGTAGAAGAAGCGGCCCGGGTTTTCGCGATTTGCACCGATTCCGCCGACTACGGCCGCGAGGTGGATCACGAGATCAGGCCTGGCGTCGGCGAGGGCGCGGTCTATGTCCGTGAGCCTTCGCAAGTCGTAGTCTTCGACGTGCGGCACGAAGACCTCGGCCGCACCGGCCTCCCGCAGACGGCGCACAACCGCGGCGCCGAGGAAACCGGCTCCGCCGGTGACCATGACCCGTCGGCCTTTCCAGAAGTCGCTCATGCGCGAGTCTCGAAGGTGACGGAGCCCAAGCCCATAGCAACAATCATGGACGTGAGTATACGGAGTCTCCTTTCAGGAGGTCGTCCTGCGATCAGGCGGGCCGCCGAGGCACATGTCAAGATTGGGTCACGGTCGGCCAAGTTACAGCCCAACCGATTTAGCATCCGATGGAGTCGAATGGTCGTGTTCTTCCATGGGCAGCCAGCACCGGTCGTGACCGCTACTGCCGGATTCATCGGTTTCCGCCAGGAAGTGCCTGTTGTCGACGACCTTGGTTGCACGCATGGCACCAGGCTGGTTTTCTCGCCCGCCTGGAAGGGCGGGTAGCAATGCGCATATCTATCGTTACGCCGGTTCTCAACGGGATGCCCTGGCTTCCAGAGGCGGTTGAATCGGTCGCTCGGCAGCTGGAGGACGTCGAGGTTGAGCACCTCATCCGCGACGGAGGATCAACCGACGGCTCGAGGGAGTGGCTGATCGAACACGCTGGTCTGGGCTACCAGCTCGTGATGGAGAAGGACGCCGGCCAGACCGACGCTCTCGCCATCGGGTTTGACAACGCCACCGGCGACATCTTTGGCTGGCTCAACGCCGACGACGTATTGGAGCCCGGGGCCCTCAAGCACGTCACGCGAGCGTTCGAGGCGAACCCGGATGCCGCGATCGTGAGCGGCAGCTGTCTGCTTATAGATCCCGACGGAGCGATTCTGGGTGCAATTCTCACACCCCCAAAGCCGGAGCTTGAGGAGTTGTTACGACACCCCACGAACCTGGCGCAACCGGCCACCTTCTTCAAGGCGGAGGCATACCGGCGGGTCGGCGGCTTGAATCGTCGCTACGACCTCGCTATGGATGTCGCCCTTTGGTTCAGTCTGGCCCGCGTCGGCCGAGTGGTCCTGTTGCGCGACTTCGTGCTTGCTCGCTTCCGGCTCCATCCTCGTGCCAAGTCCGTGATGGCAGCGGCTGCGGCCAGTCGTGAGGATCTCGCGATCCGAAGGCAACATGGAATGCCCCTGACAAGCCGGGCCGGTCGCGCACTCGTTCGCACAGGCATGGTCGACCCCATCCTCGGTTGGCCAAGGCGGACCGCCAAGAGAATCATGCGTGGGGATGCGGGTACTAACTCCTGACACCGCTTGCGATGCCGGCGGTCATCGACTCTCCGCGCTTCGACCGGCGGTGACGAGGCCGCGCGACGAGCAGGGGCCGAGCTCAAGCTGGACCCGGTTGAGTACTGCTGGTACCGTGACCTCAACAGCGACGGCACGGTGCTGCACGCGCGCGTTGGCCTCGGCTTGAACAGCTCGGTGGCCTACGCAACGGGAATGGCGACCATCCGCGACGTGATTCCAT
>DASVJA010000036.1:0-3173 GCA_036386115.1 Candidatus Limnocylindrales bacterium | reverse complement strand
TCATCGTCTTCGCCCTTTCCGCTGCGTTCTCGTCACCTGACGAACCTGCCGTCACGCTTCAGAGTTGGGCGACCGCGGAACCGGTCGACTTCGTGACGACGGCGGCGCTGGAGCTGTCATACCAGAGCGACACGGCCGGCTACGGCGCGCCATACAACAACACCCCAGATACCGGCCAGGCCATTGGGCCCGTTGCACCGGGCAACGCTGCGGGCGTGACCATCCCGATCGATACGGCTCAGGACTTCGTCCTCAAGCCCCTCACCGTGGCAGCCGTCGGCGACCCCACGCTCACCGCGTCTCTGGCGACATTCAACTCAGCCACCCAGGACCAGAAGGATGGCTGGTTCACCAATTACAACGCGGCCGTGGCAGATGCCACAGTCACCAACGACCAGGTAGTCGTCGCGGCCGGCGGCTACGGCCCGGTACCGGACCTGATGACCGGCGAGCTAGACCTCGCCCGGACCGGCGCGCTCGACGGCTTGCTGGTCAGTAACGGCGCTCTCTACCAGACCGACTTCACCAAGCCACTGCTCTTCCTGGGCGACGGCTCGTACCTCTCCGGCCTGGCCGCCGACCAGCACCTCAACGGCGACAGCTGGGGAGCCATGAATGAGACCGGCCAGTACCCGGGCCAGACGTGGCTGTGGGGCTTCTCGTTCTGGTATCAGATCCCGCCCTTCAACACCGCCGACAACGCCGACAACGCCGACCTGCTGATCATCATCGTCATGATCCTGATCACATCCGTGCTGGCGCTGATCCCATTCATTCCGATCCTGAGAGACATCCCGCGCTGGCTGCCGATCCACAAGATCATCTGGCGGCGCTACTACCGCGATCGCGCGAGCTGAGCCTCCGCCCGTTCGAACGGCCGATCGATGCCGCTCGGGATTTCGACGCCGGAGTACTGCTCCGCGCCGTCGACTCCCAGAGCGGCATCGCTCTGCCCGAGGCTTTGCGCCTTGCCCGCCCGGGTGGCCGCGTTCTCTCGCTTCAGGTGGAAGTGTGTCAGGCCCGAGACCGGGCCGACGTGGCTTGCAACTATCGTCATCGGAGTGCCTCCGCTTACATCGTGAACAAGACCAATCTGCCCCCGTTCACCTTTCGAATTCCTGAATCCGGTTCGATTGGCCTGCCAGGCCGGACGCTCACAGGCGCTAAGATGTGCCGACTTGCTGGACGCCCTCAATGCCGGTCCCGTCCTCCGGAGCTGAGGGTTGTCGAATGCAAGGCCGATGGGGGCACACGGAGTCCATGAAGATGGAGCGACTTGGCCCTGAGGGTGCGACACGTGCCACTCATGTCGACGCGTCTGCCGACGGGGCATACGCCGCGGCATTCCAGAACGCCGGCGTGATGATGCTGATCGTCCGCGCCGGCGACGGCACCATCGTTGACGTCAACCGGGAGTTCGTTGCCGAGACCGGCTACGCCCGCGACGAGGTCATCGGCCGGACTTCGCGGGAGATCGGGCTCTTTGCCGACCCTCCCCTGGGAGATCAGATCGCCCGCGGTATGAAAGAGCGCGGCTGCGTCCGCGAAATGGAGGCCCGGGTCGTCAACCGGGCCGGCGAGACCGTCTACGCCCTCCTCTCCAGCGACATGATCATGGTCGATGGGGCGCCGCATCTGATTACGACGGTCTTCAACACCACCAAGCGCCACGACGCCGAGGAAGCCCTCCGAGCGAGCGAGCAACGCTACCGCAGCCTGGTGGAGCAGACCGCTGACGGAGTTCTGCTGGTTGACAGCCAGGCCCGGATCCTCGACATCAACCCGGCCATGGCAGAACTCATCGGCCGTCCTATTGCAGAGTTGCTGGGCACGCTCTGGACGAGCTATCTCGATCCGGCGCAGCTGGGCGAGTTGGCCTTCGTTCGGCCGGAACTGCAAAGCGGCGAGTCACGAGTCCTGGAGCGCCGGATCGTGCGGCCGGACGGTTCCACGGTGGAGTTGGAGATCCATGCCCGCCAGTTCAGCCCGGGCCGGATGTTGGGTATCGCTCGGGACGTGGGCGCCCGCAAAGCGGCCGAGCGCGAGCGAGCGCGACTCATCGAGGCGATCGAGCAATTGGCCGAGTCGATCATCATCACCGACCCGACCGGAACGATCGTCTACGTGAACCCGACCGTCATGCGGGAGACGGGCCTCACCCATGACGAATTAGTCGGCCAGAACCACCGCATCCTGACCGGCTCCGGCGAGCTGGCGGACCTCTACGCCGCGGTATTCCAGAATGTAAACAGCACAGGGTCGTGGGCCGGCGAGGTGCAGACGCAGATCAAGAAGGGCTCGGTCCTGCGCTGGGCCGCACAGGTATCCGCGCTCCGCGACACGTCCGGCAATGTAGTGAACTACGTTGCCATCCTGCGCGATGTCGCCCACGAGCGCGAGTTGGAGGATCAACTCCGCCAGGCCCAGAAGATGGAGGCGGTCGGTCGCCTGGCGGGCGGTGTCGCCCACGATTTCAACAACCTGCTCACGGCCATCAACGGCTTCACCGAATTGGCCGCGACCGAGGCCGAGCCCGGCAGCGATATAGCCGAGTATCTCGAGGAGATCCGCCGCTCAGCCGAGCGCGCCACCGCCCTCACCCGTCAGTTGTTGACCTTTGGACGGAGGGCCGTTCTCCAGCCGCTGGTTCTGGATCTCAATCAGGTCGTGGCGGAAATCGCCCCGATGCTGCGCCGGATCATCGGCGACGACATCCGCCTGGAGGTAACCACGGATCCGATGCTCCGCCGGACCCGCGCCGACCGCGGCCAGCTGGAGCAAGTCATCGTCAACCTGGCCGCCAACGGCCGGGACGCGATGCCGGACGGCGGCAGTCTGACAATCTCCACTCAGAACGCCGTCGATGCCGAAGCGCGCGGCTGGATAAGGATGCGCATCACAGACACCGGGTCCGGCATGGACGCCGCCATATCGGAGCACATCTTCGAGCCGTTCTTTACGACCAAGAGCCCCGGCAGCGGAACGGGTTTGGGTCTGGCCACGGTCTTTGGAATCGTGCGCCAGTCCGGCGGGAACGTCACGGTTGAGTCTTCGCCGGGCCAGGGCTCGTCGTTCTGCGTTGACCTGCCGGCCTGCGAGTTCGAGCCGGATGCCGTTTCCGCGCCGGCGGCAGACGGCATACAGCACGTCGGACGGGAGACCGTTCTGGTAGT
>DASVJA010000035.1:0-7446 GCA_036386115.1 Candidatus Limnocylindrales bacterium | reverse complement strand
CCGAGCGAAAAGAACGACACGTCCTGCGCGATCTGCTCATCTCGAATCAGTCGAGTGTAGAGGCGGCTGCCCTTGCCGCCGGCCAGGATCTGCGAGGCCACTTCCATGGCATCGAAGGCCGGATCGCCGATGACCGGCGCCCGGAAGCCGAAGAAGTGGCGAGGCAGCGGCACTCGATCCTCAACAACCTCGCGCGACTCTGCGCCGAGATTCGCCGGAAGACGCATGTCGCCAAGCGGCGGGATGTCCGGGTTGGCCGGAATCTGTCCGAAGTACTTCTCAACCCAGACCCGCACCTGCGCCGCATCCACGTCCCCGACGACAGCCAGCACCGCATTGTTCGGCGCGTAGTACGTCCGGAAGAAGTCTGCGACGTCTTCGAGAGATGCCGCGTCCAGATCCTCCATCGAGCCGATCGTCGAGTGATGGTAGGGATGCTCCGGCGGGAAGATGTGCTCCTGGAGCTTGTGGAACCAGGCCCCGTAGGGCCGGTTGTCGTAGGAGGAGCGCTTCTCGTTCTTCACCACGGCTCGCTGGTTGTCCAGGTTCTCCTGGCTCAGCGCGGAGAGCAGCGTCCCCATCCGGTCCGCCTCGAGCCAGATTGCCAGCTCCAGTTGGTGGCTCGGCATCGTCTCGAAATAGTTCGTCCGATCCAGCCACGTGGTGCCGTTCATCGTGCCGCCCGCGCCCTGAACCAGGGCCATGTGCTCCGCCTTGGCGACATGACCGGAGCCCTGAAACATCACGTGCTCGAAGAGATGTGCGAAGCCGGTCTTGCCCGGAACCTCATTCTTGGAACCGACGTTGTACCAGATGCAGACTGCCGCCACGGGCGCCAGGTGGTCTTCAGAGACGATGAGGCGGAGCCCGTTGGCCAGGCGTTCGTCGCTGAAGCTGACGCTCAGTGCGGTCATTCGGTCCTACTCCTCCAGAGGCGCGGCGCGGCATCTGCGGCGGTCGACGCGGGTACGGGCATTGTAGGGGGCGCGCCGATGAGGGTCGTGCGCCGTGCGTTGAGCGATCCGAAAGCGTTGGGCCGGCCGGACGGCGGAACCTAATGAGGAGCCCATCGGCATTGACATCCGTCTACCATGTGTTAGTCTCTCATCTAACATCGGTTAGAGGATCACGAACCATGTCCCCAGCGCGAATCGCGACCAACTCCCCGACCAGGCCGGTAGGTCTGGTTCGGCCCGGGCTG
This sequence comes from Candidatus Limnocylindrales bacterium, assembly GCA_036386115.1. Lineage (GTDB taxonomy): Bacteria > Chloroflexota > Limnocylindria > Limnocylindrales > CSP1-4 > Fen-1039. Next base: position 6,245 of record DASVJA010000035.1, on the reverse strand, counting down.
ACCTCGGTGCCGCTGCCCAGCGTGGAAATGGATCCCAGAACCGCCTATGAACTCCTGGCGAGCACCTGCAGCGACTGCGGCGAACTGGATGATCTCCTGCCCGAGGACCGCCGTTGGCTTGAGGATTCTCGCGCGGCATTGACCGCACAGCTCGGCTCCAACCCGTCCTTCAAATCCTGCAGCGGCTTCATGCCGGAACTCGGTCGAATACTCGCGGGAAGGCCGGAGGTCAAGACCGCTCGGGATGTTGTCGCCGCCATCGACAAGATGTCGGACGCGGACCTGCTGGAAGCGATGGTCGGCGAGCTACTCGAGGACCCGGACCTCAGCGGCATAACCCGCCGCGCCGTCGACGGCGAGGCGGCTGCCTACGCGGAGCTCCAGGCCAGGCTGGACTCGTCCCACGGACACTCCATTCTCACGACGCCCCTGGCCGACCTTATCCCGGCGGCGCGTGCCATCCTTCACGCCTGGCTGCCGCGCTTCGAGGTCGTCGAGGCGCGCGTCGGGCGAATGCTGGACAGGGATGCCGCCTCCCGCGGACTGGATGACGCAGTTCGAGATCCCATCGGCTTCGTGGAAAGAACGACCAACGGCATCCGCCTCGTCCCCGAGCAGCGAATTCGCCGCGTCATTCTCGCCCCGAGCTATTTTGGCCGGCCCTACAACTCGCTGACCAAGGTCGGCGACGCCCAGATCATCTGCTACCCCATCGGCGACTCGGCGCTCGGCGCCGCCGACAGGCTCGCCCCGCCGGCATCGACCATCCGCCTCTATCGCGCCCTCGGCGACGAGAGCCGCCTCCGCATCCTCCGCCTTCTGGCAGAGGGCGATCGCTACCTCACCGAGATCGCCAACGAGTTGGACCTCAGCAAGCCGACGATCAAACATCACCTGGCCCAGCTCCGCGCGGCAGGTTTGGTGACCCTCATCGAACAGAGCAACCTGACCTACTACAGCCTTCGACGCGACCGAGCCGAAGAGGCAGGCGTTGAGTTGCGGGCCTACCTGGCCCACTAATCCTGGGAGAACTGTCACGTCCGAATTGATTGTGTCCTTACGTTAGATAAGTAACTAACTACTGCAACGCCGTTCTCTAACACGGGAGTACCGAACAATGTGGCACGAAACGCCCCAGCAGCAACTCATGTATATCAACCAGCAGCACTCCGATTCGATCTCGATGGCTGATGGTTCTCGCCTCTTCCGGATGCGGCGCCGCGCCGTAGAGGCGGGAGAGAGCTTTGTTGGGCTCCGAATTCACCTCGGAGCGCTTCTGATCGTGGTCGGGCGTACGCTCTGCGACGAGGACGCCCTGCGACACAACGCGGCCCATTCCTAGAATTCTGCGAGGGGAACCTTGACCGGAGCTCTGGCCCGATACGTCCGAAGCTTCACCGGATTCGGCCGCGACGCACGCCTCTTCCTGCTGACGACAATCGTCTTCGGCGCGGCCCTCAGCCTCTATTGGATCGACTTCAACCTTTACCTGGAATCCATCGGGCTCAACCGCTCGACCATCGGCTGGATGCTCGCGATTTCGCAGCTCGCCGGAGTGGTCGTGGCAATCCCGGCCAGCGCGCTCTCGGACCGCTTCGGGCGGCGGCTGCCGATGGCACTGGGAATGGCGCTCGTGGCGGCGGCTCTATTCGCCTTCCTGCCCGGCCAGTGGCTTCTCCTTCTACTCGGGGTTGCCGCGATGGGCGCGGGATCGCAGATCGTCTCCGTCGTCCAGGTTCCCTACATTGCCGAGCACACGCTCCCAGAGCAGCGAAACGAATACTTCGCCGTCTGGTCGGCCCTGGGATTCATAACCTCGGTTGGGTCGGCCGTCATCGGCGGAGCGGTCGCGACTGCGCTGGCGGACCATTTCGGCCTTTCCTCCGCGGCGGCGCCGTACCAGATATTGCTGGCCGGTGTTGCAATCCTCGGCCTTCTGGCGCTCGCCACGACCTATCTGCTGACCAGCGACCGTCCGGCCGCGGACCGCGTTCCGCATCCCTCCCGAGGACGCTTCGGGCTTGTCATTCTCGACAAGAAGCTCTTCTTCCGTCTACTGCTCCCGGGCTTCCTGACCGCTCTCGGCGCCGGCCAGTTGATCCCGTTCCTAAACCTCTTCATTCAAACCAAGTTTGGTCTGGAACTGGCCTCGATCAACGTTGTATTCGCCGTTACGAGCCTCGGCACCGCCGCGGCCATCCTGGCCCAGCCGGCGCTCGCCGCGCGGTTCGGCCGGATCGGCTCCATCGTGCTGGTTCAGGGCGCCAGCATTCCCTTCATCGTTGTCCTGGGCTTCTCGCCGTTGCTCTGGACTGTAGTGATTGCCCTGACCGTCCGAAACTCGCTGATGAACGCCGGCAGCCCCATATTCGACGCCTTCGCGATGGACCGAGTCTCCGTCGGCGAGCGCGCGACCCTCGCCGCCGGGATGACGCTGCTCTGGTCGCTCGGCTGGACCATCGCGCCGCTCTATTACAGCGAGCTGCAGGCCAGGCTCGGATTCACGGCCGGGTACGCGGTGGACTTCGTCACGATCATCGTGCTCTACACGATCGCGACATCACTGCTCTGGACGTGGTTCCACGGATCTGAGGCGGACACGCCCGATCCCGTCTCGGTCCCGGTCCAGACCGAGGCGCCGGCCCTGGTGGATCACGCCTAGACCGGCGCGATCAGCGAGGAGACGCGGGGGCCACCGAGCTGGACGCCGCGGCAGCCTCGATCGCCGCCGACACCGTCTCGAAGTCGTAGGACTGCACGAGCGCTCCGTTGACTTTGATTGCCGGTATTCCGGTGATCCCGGCCGAGCCCGCCGCTGAGGACTCCGCCTGCACTTCTGCGGCGTGAGTGCCGTCGGTCAGGCATTGGCTGAACGCCTGCGTATCCAGGCCCACATTACCGGCGAGGCCGATCAGCCGATCATCGCTGAATGTGCCGGAGCCTTCCCTCTCCTGGTTGGCCCAAAGCCAATCCTGGTACTGCCAGAACTTGCCCTGGTCCCCGGCGCAGCGCGCCGCGGCGGCCGCATGGGCCGACTCGACCCCACCGCCGATAACGTCGATCACGATCATGTCGTGGACAACGATTCTGGCCTTCCCCGGCCGAACGTACCGCTCGATCAGCTGCGGCATGATCTGGAGCTCGAAGTCACGACTGTTGGGGTCTTGGTAGTCGATCCAGATGTCGATGGTCACTGGAGCGCTGGGGCTGCCGAGGGTGCGGCCGCTCGATGGGATGTCCGTCGGCGTGGTGACAGACGGGGCCACGATGGGGCCGTTTGAGTCGGCAGCAGCGAAAGTCCCGAGAGTGACGGTGACGGACACCGGCGGACTCGGCTGGCTCGTCTGGACCACTCCGTCCACCAAGAACGACACCTCCTGGACGGGGCACGGTAGTGGGCCATACCGAAGGTACGCCGCGACCAACTTCGCACCCGCTTCGTTGAAATCGCCGCTGATCTGTCCCGAGCCGCCTACGATCGCCGACTTGATGTACGGCACGCTCATCACTCGCCCATCCAGGACGATGGCGAAGTACTCGTTGATGTGCCGGCCACTCCAAGCCTCGAACTCGGAGGCCTTCGTGCCACCGAACGCGAAGTTGATCACCCAGAAACCTGGGGAAACCGGACCTTCCGATGCGCTGATGGCGTTCGGGTCGAGATCTGCTCCGGTGAACTCCGCCGTTGCCAGGAGCGCCGGATCAAGACTGGAGCCCGCCACGGGCACGGCCACGGACCCCGGCGAGGTCACATCGCCGTACGTGGCCTTTGGCAGCAGGACGAACGCAAGCTGCCCCGTCACATCAAGAACCTGACGTGCGATCTCGACGTTGGAACCCAGCGGAAGGTGAACCGCCAACTCATCCGGTGGCAGCTTCTCGATGGACTGGGCCCCGATGCTTATCGAGTTCAGCCGCTCCTCGAGGACCGACGCCGTTGTGTCCAAATCCGCCTGAGTGACCGGATGAGCCGCAGTCCCCTGGAGCTGGTACACGATCGTGTAGCCGGTTGGCCCCGTCGGCCCTCCCCCACCCCAGCCAAACGAGCGGCTGCCGAGCCCGGCGCCCACGACAATCACCAGAACCGCCGCAATCGCCACAAACGGCGCGAAGCCGCCAAATCCAACCCTGGACCTGACCGACGTTCGGACCTCTCTCGGCCGTGTCACGTCGCCGCCTGCCCAGGCCTTGGTCAGTGGAATCAGTGGCTCGGCGTCGGTCAGGTGCCGGTGAACGCCCGCCAGGATTTCGTCATCGGAAGGTTCGATCGGTCGCGTGTCGTTCGTGTTCATCGCCAGATCTCCGGATTGCTGCGCAGCGACGCGCAAGCGCGGGCCACGAGTGAGCGGACACCGGACGTGGAGACGCCCAGGATCTCGCCGATTGCTTCGTCATCAAGGTCGCGCTGATAGCGCAGGATCAGGACCTCGCGCTGCCGGTCCGGCAGCTCTCGCGCGAACCTGTCGAACCAGAGCCAGAAGTCGGTCCGGCCGGTGTCGCCGCCGTCGCGCGGTTCGTGCGCGGCACTTAGCCCCGCCAGTGGGATCCAGGCGACCAGCTTGCGCCGCCGCATCTTGTCGATTACGAGGCGGCGGGCGATCAACAGCAGCCAGGGCAGCGGCTGCCCGGTTGGACCGTGTCCGGCATTCCAGGCCGCAAAGGCTCGTTGGAATGCTTCCGCGCTGACATCCTCTGCGTCGTCTGCGCTGCGGAGCATCAGCAGAACGTATCGATAGATGTCGCGGTAGCGCTGGCGGTAGATGGCCTCGAACGTATCGTCGACGGCCCCCACGGCGCGCGAAGTCTCCACTCGTTCGAGCACTGTCTCGGCCCCTCTCTCGAAGTCCATCAACTCCACCATGCTCGAATTGACGAAGCAGCCCGGCTTTTCGTCCCGCTCCGGCCGCGCTGCCCCGCGCCGATCAGCCCTCCGTCGGCGCCTCGATTGCGGCGCGCCGATCCGGGTCGGCAAAGAGAACAACGAAGATCGGGTCGAGGCTGGCCCGAAGTCCCAGTTCCGGGCGCTGAGCCGAGGCCTCCCGCAGGAACGAGACCGCCTGATCGGCCCAGCCCTGGCCGACCGCATGGGCCGCCCGGGCATAAGCCACAAACGGATCGTGGAGCAAGTACCCGGGCAGTGTCTCCAGCGCAGCCGCCGCCTCCCCCATCATGCCGGCCTGGACCTGGCAGGCTGCCAGTTCGGCGCGGGCACGAGGATCGCCCGGCCGCGCCTCTGCCGAGAAAGTCAGCGGCTGCAATCCAGCCGCCGGGTTTCCGGCCATCCGCTCCACGAAACCAAGTGACTCGTGGTACTCCGGGTGCAGCGGCCTACGAGCCAGGGTGTAGACGATCTCGGCCCGCGCTTCGACCAGGCGTCCCAGATCAATCAGAATCAGGGCCCGTTGCTGATGCAGGTCCGGCCGATCCGGCGTCACTCGAAGTGACTCATCGACATGAGCGAGTGCCTCGCCGGGCCGCCCGAATGACCATTCGAACATCGCCTTGAATGTGAGCAGCGTGTGCGCCATTTCCGGCATTTGGGCATCGGCAAGCGCCTGACTCACAAGGCGGTAGCCCTCTCTGAACCGGTTGGCATCGGAAAGTGCCGCCGCCTGCACAACGGTGTTCTCGGGCGGCAAGCTGAGCAGCAGCTCGAGATCGGCGTCCGCCTCGGCGGTCCGTCCAAGCCTGCGTCGAACAGTGGCCCTGCCGCGCAGAGCCCGCGCCGACGGACCCTGCTCCAGCACCTGGCTGTAGCCCCAGTCCGCATCGCCGTACCGGCCCATCAGCCGCAGAGCGTCCGCGGCCGTCAGAACCGGCCCGAGATCCTTGGGCGCATCCACCATGGCCAGTCGAGCCGCATTGAAGGCATCCAGGTAACGTCCGTCGATGATCAACTGGGCCGGTGAACCCGCGACCACGGAGCCCGCCTTTGGACCGGTCCGAAAGCCGGTGCGAAGCATTTGGATGACGGCGAAGAAGCCGATGATGTACGCCAGGTAGATCTGGCCCAGGGCAAGAGTGGTCGCAAAGATGACCCCCACGATCACCCAGCCCGCCGCGCGCCCGGCTTCAGGAGCCGGGCGGCGGAGGACGATGGACACTACTTCGGTCACGATCTGTCCACCGTCCACACCCGGAAACGGCAGCAGGTTGACCATGCTCCAGCCCAGGTTTATCCAGATGATTTCGGCGATCATCGTGTTGGCGGCGAGGTGCGGTGACGAGACGGCCGCGAACAGAGC
>DASVJA010000034.1:0-13203 GCA_036386115.1 Candidatus Limnocylindrales bacterium | reverse complement strand
AGAAGAGTGTGTTGCCGGTGAGCCCGGCGAAGGCCGAGCCGTTGTTACCGGTCTGGCTTGAGAAGGCGTACAGGATTTCGCTAAAGCCGTGCGGACCGCTGTTGAGAGGACCCGCCTTGCCGGCGTCGGTGGCTGTAGCCAGGGCCGCGAAGCCCAGGATGCTCGCGGCCAGGAAGAGGACCACGAGCATGGCCATCTTCATCTCGTAGGCCTCGACCTTCTTGCCGAGGAACTCGGGTGTGCGTCCGACCATCAATCCGGCGATGAACACGCCGATAATGGCGAAGACGAGGATGCCGTAGAGACCGGCGCCGACGCCGCCCGGAGTGACCTCGCCGAGCTCCATATTGAATAGCGGAACCAGGCCGCCGGCCGGCAGGAAGCTGTCGTGCATCGAGTTGACTGCGCCCGTGCTGGTTCCGGTCGTGACGGTCGCAAAGAGGCCGCTCGTGTCGGCCCCGAAGCGCGTCTCCTTGCCCTCCATGTTTCCGGCGGACTGATCGACCTGGGCGGCCACTGCGGCCGGGATGGACGGGTTGGAGCGCTCCTCGCTGGCCATTGCCACGATGGAGCCTGCCGAGAGGACGATGACCATGACCGCCAGCAGCGCCCAGCCCTGGCGGGCATTGCCGGCCATTCGGCCGAATGTATTCGTCAGGCCGAACGGGATTATCAGGATCAGCAGCATCTCGACCCAGTTGGTGAGGGTCGTGGGGTTCTCGAAGGGATGGGCCGAGTTGGCGTTGAAGAAACCGCCGCCGTTGGTGCCCAGCTCCTTGATGGCTTCTTGCGACGCCACCGGGCCTAGCGGGATCGTCTGGACCGCGCCACCGATGGTGTGGGCGATGGCGGAGCTTGCGAACGTCTGGACCACGCCCTGAGAAACCAGGAACAGCGCGCTGACGAACGCGATCGGCAGCAGGATGTAGAGGGTGCTGCGGGTCAGGTCGACCCAGAAGTTGCCGATCGTCGTTGCCGACTTGCGGACGAGGCCGCGGGTGAGCGCCAGAGCCACGGCAATTCCTGTTGCCGCCGAGACGAAGTTGCGGACGGCGAGCCCGGCCATCTGGGTCAGGTAGGTCATCGTGGTCTCGCCCAGGTAGTTCTGCCAGTTCGTGTTCGTGTCGAAGCTGACCGCAGTGTTGTAGGCGAGATCCGGGTTGACGTTGCCCACGCCCGAAGCTCCGGTCGTCGCCAGAGGCAGGTACGTTTGCAGCCGCTGCTGCAGATACAGGGCTAGGATGCAGACGAAGGAGAAGACCAGCACCGACACGGCGTATGCCTGCCAGCGCTGTTCGGCCGTTTCATCCACGCCCAACACCTTGTAGATCCCGCGCTCAACCGGCCGGATGACAGGTGAGAGGAAGACCCGCTCACCTTCCATGACCTTGCGCATGTAGCTGCCGAGCGGACGGGCGAGAAGGATCGCGACGGCGAAGAGGCTGAATGCCTGGAGGAGTCCAAGCGGCGAGGGAATCATCTAGAACTTCTCCGCTCGCAAGAGGGTGAACATGAGGTAGATGCCCAGGAACAGGACGATCACGCCGCCCAGCAGGTCCTGGCCGTTCATCGGGCCAGCCGGTCGCACAGACCGATCAGGCCGATGAAGAACAGCAAGCACGCTGCCATCAGGCCGAGCATGGCAAGGTCAAAGAGCATCGAAACCTCCCTGGGGGACGCTGGGATCAGCGACGTCCGCCTCGCTGTGATGTCGCTCCACGACTTCGACGAGGGTGGATACGGCGAATGGTTTGGGCAGGTAGCCGGCGCAGCCGAACTCGCGCAGTCGGGCCGGCGGAACCGCGGTGGCGCTGACGACGAAGACCGGCGGGGCACCGGCCGCGGCGAGGGTGCCGCCGCGGAGGAAGCCCCAGCCGGAGTCGCCGGGAAGGTTGATATCGAGAAGGACGACCGTCGGTCGAAAGCCGGTCTGGATCGCCGCGGCCGCCTCTTCGGCGGAGCCGGCGATCAGAATTTCGTGACCTCGGGCCCGGAGGTGCTTCGACACTGCGGCTGCCAACGGCTGGTCGTCCTCGATCAGCAATACGCGCGCGCCGGCCTTGGGGCTACTCATCGATCCTCCGAACCGTCAGGTCGCAGCCATTGTCCTCAGGCCAGAGGATGGGCTCGAGGACCACGCCGCGGGCCGCTGCCTCGGTGAGGAATCGCTGCGCCACCTGTTCCCCAAACCTCAGGCCGGAGATGGTCACCGCCGATGCGGACTGGGAAGCGACAAGTGCGATGGCGGCCTCGACTTCGGTGATCTCCGAAGCCAGCCGTCGCCTCGTTTCGAGGGGATCTACCCGCTCGGTGTCGCTGGTCTTCTGGCGTTCCATGACGTCAGGATCGCGCTGCACTCCAAGAGGCGGGGAGCCCGGTAGGTGCCCGGAACGCTTAACGCCCCCTAAACATCCCGGCTTGCGATCCGGTACCCAATGCCCGGCTCGGTCTCGATCAGGTCGTCCAGCTGGACGCCCGGGGCGGCGGCCGCAAGCTTGCGGCGGAGTCGATTTACGTAGACGTGCAGGTAGGAACTCTCTTCGGAGTAGGCCAGGCCCCAGACGGCACGCAGCAGGCGAGCTTTGGTAAGGATGCGGCCCTGGTTGGAAAGCATGACCTTGAGGAGTTCGTACTCGCGGGGCGTGAGCTTGACCGGTGCGCCCGAGATGTGGACCTCGTGGCGGATGGGGTCTAGTTCGATAGGCCCGAGGCTAAGGCAGCCGTGGGCGTCTCCGTCGGAGCCACCGGCGCGCCTCAGGACGGCCCGGATGCGGGCGTTCAGCTCGTCCGTGGCGAAGGGCTTGGCCAGGTAGTCATCCGCCCCGGCCTCAAGGCCCGCTATCTTGTCCCGCTCGTCGCCGCGGGCCGAAAGGATGATGATCGGTGTAGTGGCTTCGCGCCTGACCCGGCGGATGACTTCTGCGCCATCGAGATCGGGGAGGCCCAGATCCAGCAGGATCAGGTCGGCGCGGCGGGCGTCCCAGTGGCGCATCGCCTCGATTGCCGTCTCCGCCTGTCTGACTTCGTAGCCGCGCTGTCCCAGATACTCAGCCAGGGCTCGGCGCGCGGGGGCTTCGTCCTCGACGAGCAGGATCGACGGGCCGCTCATTGGGCTGTCCGGACTTGCCGGGTTGGGGGTTCGGCTGGCGGCGCCGTAATCGTCGCTTCCTCGGGAACCAGCGCCGCTCGAAGCCTCACGTCCACGCGCAGGCCACCCAACTCGCTCCGGCCCGCCTCCACTTCGCCGCGCATCGCCCGCGTAAGGCCCTCGACCACCGTCAGACCGATCCCCATTCCGTGTCTCTTTGTCTCGCCGGGAGGGCCGGCCTGGAAGAACTTCTCGAACAGGTGGGGGAGCGCCTGGGCGGCGACGCCGGGTCCATCGTCTTCGACTGTCAGTTCGACTCTCCCGTCCGGCATTCGAGATCCGACAACTTGGATCGCGTCACCGCCGTAGCGAATGGCGTTCTCCAGCAGGTTGGCCAGCACCTGGGTCAGGTACAGCTGGTCGACGAGGACCGGCGGCAACGAATCGGGCAGCTTAACCGTCAAGTGTTTGGTCGTGGTCGCCTGGGCTCGCCGGATTGCCGGCGTGATCAAGTCGGCGGGATCGGTCGGTTCCAGTTCGGGCGTCAGAACGCCGCCTTCTATGCGGCTGAGGTCCAGCAGGTTGCGGATCAGCCGCCCCATTCGTTCCGCTTCGGAGTCGATGGAGAGGAATGCCTCGTACTTGTCCTCGGCGGTCCAGAAGACGGAATCGTCGAGCATGCTTCCGGCGGCGGCCCGGATGGTCGCCAGCGGCGTCCGGAGATCGTGCGACACGGAGTCGAGCAAGGCGGTCTTCAGGGCCTCGCTTCGGCGAGCAACTTCGGCGCTGGTCCGCTCCACTGCCACTCGGTCGCGGATCACGGCCTGACCGAGCTGGTCGGCGGCCGCCGACAGAATGCGCGTCTCCGACGGATCGGGCTCTCTTTCCTCCCGAGCTCTTAGTGCCCAGACGGAACCAAGCGATTCTCCTGATGCCTCCACCCTAACGCGATGGACGGTGGCCCGGCCGGATCCGCGACGCGCGGCGGTGGCTACGTGCATCCGAACCCAGCGAGCCGGCTCGTCGCCGGGGGAGCGCTGGAGGACAACCTGCCAAGCGGGGATGGGTAATGGCTGTCCCGGGGCGGTATCGGCGACGGTCTTTTCTTCGGCCGGCGTGGGACCGAGACCGAACCAGATACGATCCATCGCTGCAGATGCGGCCAGACGATCCAGGACGATCGGAGTGGCTTCCTCGACGGTGCGCGTCTCGGCAAGGGCCCGGCTGATCCCGAAGAGTGCCTGAGCCTCGCGGGCTTGCTGGGCCACCTCGTTGGCGTGCTCGGCCTGCGCGGCCACCAGCCGACCGATGACAACTGCGATCGCGAGCAGGAGCAGGAGGTTGAGCCACTCGTCGGGACTGTTGATCGTGAATGTGTAGAGCGGCTGAACGAATAGGAAGTCGTATGCCAGGAATGCAGCCACGGACGTGATGAGAGCGGGAACCGTGCCCCAGCGCATGCCGACGGCGACGACCGCCAGCAGGTAGACGGGCGCTGCGTGCGTGACGCCGATTAGGCCGACGAGGGCGATAACAGCCGAGGCTGCCACCAGGGCGCCGAGGATGGTAATCGTAATCTGGGCGGGACGGGACGCCGCCGGCAGCAACCTGCCGGCTCGATCGATTGTCACGACTTCTATGCTAGGGCAGGACGGCGCTCTTGAGCACCCATCGCGCCCACCCTGTTGAGCAGTTGTTGAGGGAGAGGGCCGTGGAGCAAGAGCGACTCCGGTTCCACCAACGCAATGAAACGCGGCGCCGCGCCGGGCTGCTCCCCGGTATCCCAGCCGCGCAGCGCAACGATCCTGGCAAGCAGGACAACGCAGGCCTCTGCCTGGCAGAATCGAACCCGGACGCGGATGACGTTCGACCGTGGAGGGCTCGATGGCGGCTGACGAGACAGGGGGGACCGGTGCCGCGTCGCTGGAGTTTCGCGGCGTAACCAAACGCTACGACGCGGCCGCCGAAGGACGCGGGGCGGTCAACGACCTCTCGCTGATGATTCCGGCCGGATCGATCTGCGTCCTTGTCGGTCCGTCGGGCTGCGGCAAGACCACGAGCCTCAAGATGGTCAACCGGCTTATAGAGCCGACGGCCGGCCAAATCCTGCTGGATGGCGTCGATGTCATGACGGAAGACGTGACCGCACTCCGGCGCCGCATCGGCTACGTGATCCAGCAGGTCGGGCTTCTCCCGCATCTCACTATTGGAAAGAACGTGGCCGTGGTTCCGGAGTTGCTGGGGTGGTCCAAGGAGCGCCGCCTGGCTCGGACCGACGAACTTCTCTCGCTGGTCGGTCTGGACCCGGATCGCTATCGAGACCGCTATCCCTACCAGCTCTCCGGCGGCGAGCGCCAGCGCATCGGAGTGGCCAGGGCTCTGGCCGCCGATCCGCCGCTGATGCTGATGGACGAGCCCTTTGCGGCTGTTGATCCGATCGTTCGCGAGCGATTACAGGACGAGTTCCTGCGCTTGCAGAAGGAGCTTGCCAAGACGATTCTCTTCGTCACTCACGACATCGACGAGGCGATCAAGATGGGTGACGTGATCGCCGTCATGCAGGAAGGCGGCAAGCTCGCCCAGTTCGGCCCGCCCGACGATGTTCTTGCCCATCCCGCCTCGGATTTCGTGGCCAGGTTCGTCGGCCAGGACCGCGGCCTCAAGAGGCTTTCGCTCGTGACGATCGCGGACCTGGATCTTGAGCCGCTCGGCAACCGCAGAGATCTGCCCGCGTTCGGCCCCGGCACCAAGCTTCGAGATGCATTGTCCGTGCTTCTGGCGTCCGATTCGCGCGGCGGCATTGCCCTCAACGACGCGGGCGAGCCGAGCGGGTTCGTCACCGTCGACGCCATCGCCAGCGCGCTCGCCGACAAGCCCGCTGCCGGATGAACGGTGAGCCGCTGATCCGCTGGGACTGGCTCGTGGATCATCTCTGGCCGATCGCCGGTCGCGTCGAACAGCATCTGTACCTCGCCGGGATCGCAGTCATAGTCGGGTTCGCAATCTCGTTCGCGCTTGCTACGGTGTCGATCCGCCGCCGCCGCCTCTACCCCGTTGTGACCGTGCTCGCAACGGCGGCTTACACAATCCCGAGCTTCGCCCTCTTCGCCGCCCTCGTGGCCATAACCGGTATCAGCGTCTGGACCGCCGAACTGCCGCTCATCCTCTACACGATCATCCTGTTCGTGCCCAACATCGTGGCCGGTTTCGACAGTGTCCCCTGGGATGTCCTCGATGCCGCCGACGGCATGGGCTACACGCGGGGCCAGCGTTGGTGGCGCGTTGAGATGCCGATCGCCGTCCCGCTGGTTGTTGCCGGGCTTCGCCTGGCCACCGTCTCCACAATCGGTCTGGTCACCGTCACGGCCATCCTGGGGGACAGCATGGGCGGGCTGGGCTATTACATCCTCGACGGCTACCATCGCCACTTCACCACCGAAATTCTGGTTGGTGGCGTGTTGTCGATCGCCCTGGCCGGCGCGGCGGATATCACCTTTGTCCTGGCGGGGCGGATGCTCACTCCCTGGGCTGCTCGGCGGACTGAGAGCGGACGATGGACCTGATCTCCGCGACGGTCCAATGGCTGGCCGACCCGGCCCACTGGCAGGGCCCCAACGGCATCCCGATGCGGCTCGAGGAGCACGTCATCCTCAGCGCGATCTCGCTCCTTGTCGCCGCCTGCGTGGCTCTGCCGGTGGGCCTCTGGATAGGTCACTCCGGCCGCTTCTCGTGGTGGATAGTCGGTTCCGCCAATGCCTGGCGCGCCCTGCCGTCGTTTGCTGTGATCGGCCTGCTCGTTCCCTTCACCACGATCGTCGATCCGGACCGCGGCTTCACGCTCTATCCGACGCTCATCGCCATGGTTGTGCTGGCGGGGCCGCCGATCCTGGTCAACGCCTACGAGGGCGTGGTGGGAGTCGACCGCGACCTCGTGGAGGAGGCACGCGCCATGGGCATGAAAGAACGCCAGATCTTGACCGGCGTGGAAGTGCCAATCGCACTGCCCGTTCTGGCTACGGGAATGCGTTCAGCGGCGGTCCAGGTGATCGCCACGGCCACGCTCGGCTCAACATTTGGGTTCGGCGGGCTGGGCCGCTATATCGTCCTGGGTGACGCTAACCAGGACACTGGAGAGTTGTTCGGCGGAGTGCTGCTGGTGGCGGGGCTAGCTCTCGTCACGCTCGGCCTGTTCCTCCTGCTGGAGCGCGGACTGACATCGAAGGGTTTGTCGCGGCGCGTAGTGGAGTGACATAGGGCCCCACCAGGTGGGCCTGGCCTTGGACTCTTTCGATCCTGAAAGTAGGCTCACAAGAACACCGTGGCGGCTCGTCCTGGGTTTGCGCGGCCGGAATTGGAGGAGACCCACATGCGGCTATCCCGCATGCTTGCTCTCGGGGCGGCGACCATCGTGCTCTTCGGCGCGTGTTCGACGGGTGGGAGCAGCAAGCCAACAATCAAGATCGGGTCGGACGGCTTCTACGAGTCCAAACTTGCGGCCGAAATCTATGCCCAGGCATTGGAGCACAACGGCTATACCGTCGATCGGACGGGCATCGGCATCGGCAGCCGCAAGGTGAGCGCTCCGGCGCTCGAAAGCGGCCAGTTCGACCTCAAACCCGAGTACATCGGCAGCGGCCTGGCCTACTACGACGCCACCAAGACGACCGGTGACGCCGCCTCGAACGCGGCGGCCCTGCAGACCGTCCTCAACGGCAAGGGCGGCGGCATTACCGTTCTCAACTATTCCCCGGCCGCCGACCAGAATGCCTTCGTGGTGACGAAGGCCACGGCCGACTCCAAGCACCTGGCCACGATGAGCGATCTCACCGCGGTCGCGAGCACTCTCAAGTTCGGCGTTGCGACCGATTGTTCGACAAACCCGATTTGCGCCGCGACGATCAAGGCCGTCTACGGCATCGACCTTTCGAACGCGCTGCCGCTCTCGGCCTGCGACCAGCCGATGGTCGACGCCCTGACGGCCGGAACGATTGATGTCGGCGAACTTTGTTCGACTCAGCCGGACATCGCCAAGAACGGCTGGGTGGTCCTGACCGACGACAAGAAGACTCAGCCGGCCGACAACATCGCGCCGCTCGTACGCAACGACTATCTGGCCAAGGTCGACAAGGCCAGTTTCGAGAAGATCCTCAACGACGTCTCGGCCAAGCTCAATACCGCCGATATGACCAAGCTCAACGCGGAGTTCGTCTTCGACAAGAAGGACATCGCGGTGATCGCCAAAGAGTGGCTCACGACCAATGGCTTCCTGAGCTGATCCGTTCTCGTCCATCGCATCCTGAGCGGCCTGCCCGGCAACGGGCGGGCCGCTTTTCATTGCGCGCTGGGGCGAGGATCGCGAATGCCGGCCGCGTTGACTGCGGCACCTGCCAGCAACAACCCCGCGGCGAGGGCCATGGCCAGGCGGAATGAGTCGGTGGAGGCGCCGTGGGCCGCGTCGGCCAGGGTTGCCGTGACGGTTGCATCCGGACGGTTCAGGGGTGCGACGAGCTGGCGGATCTGGTCCGAGCTCGTGTCCAGCCCGGGCATCCGATTCGCCAGGTCGCTGTAGAAGGCGCCTGTTATGGCCACGAAGATGAGCGCCCCGGCAAGTTGGGGACCCACGCGTGAGATGGCGTTGTTGACCGCGGACCCGAGACCCGCGCGGTTCTCGGGCACGGAAGCCATCAGGGCAGTAGTGAGAGGTGCAACCGTGAACGCCAGGCCAAGGCCGAACAACAGAGTGGAAGGCAGGAAGTCGACGAGATACCCGCTGGACGGCGCCCAGCTG
This sequence comes from Candidatus Limnocylindrales bacterium, assembly GCA_036386115.1. Classification (GTDB taxonomy): domain Bacteria; phylum Chloroflexota; class Limnocylindria; order Limnocylindrales; family CSP1-4; genus Fen-1039. Next base: position 4,327 of record DASVJA010000034.1, on the reverse strand, counting down.
GAGAAGTCGCCGGGCTGAAGGTTCCACGGCGCGCTATCGGAGGGCATTCGAGTAAGCCACAGAATGCCTAGGCCCATGAGGGCAGGTCCGATGGCCATGAAGCGACGCGGCCCAAGCCGGCCGGACAGCGCCCCGACTCGGGAGGACAGGACAATCAGGATCAAAGCCCCCGGCACACCGATGAACCCGGCGGCTGCAGCGCTGTAGAGCAGCGTTCCCTGGGTGAAGATGGACTGCTGGTAGCCGACCACGTAGAGCGCGCCGTATATCAGGAACGTGGACAGGTTCGTGACGGCAAAGTTGCGCGAACGAAAGAGGCTCAGCGGGACCAGCGGATGTTCGCCGCGAGCCATGATCACAACGAAAAGTACGGCGGCGACCGCGCCGGCTATCAGAGCCGCCTGCCCTACGCCGTCGCGCCACTGATGCTGCTGTCCGTATATGGCGCCGAAGGAAAGACCTCCCACGGCCAGGGCAACGATCGCTGCGCCGAGCCAGTCGAATGTGTTGCTCGCCTCCGGATCGCGGCTCTCCTCCACGTAGCGCCAGCTCGCCCAGAGTGCGATCAAGACCAGCGGCACGTTCAGGAAGAAGACCGCTCGCCAGGAGACGGTCTGGACGAGAGTCCCGCCGACCAGCGGACCTACGATCACCGTTGCTCCGGAGGCGGCGGCCCAGAACCCGAAGGCCCGGCCTCTCTCGGCACCCTCAAAGGAGTGCGTAATCAGGGCCAGCGCACCCGGGACGAGGAGCGCCCCGGCTGCTCCCTGCACGACCCGGAAGAGGATCAGCGTCTCCATGTTCGGCGCCAGGCCGCACAGGATGGACGTCGCTCCAAACCCGATCAAGCCGAGCACGAATATACGCCGGCGGCCATAGGTGTCTGCAAGTGCCCCTGCCAGGATCAGCAGCGCGCTGAGACTCAGAAGGTATCCGTTGTAGATGTACGACTGGCCCTCGAACACGCCGAAGTAGCTGCTGGGCAGATCCTGGCCGATCCGCTGTAGCGCGACGTTGACCACTGTCGAGTCGAGAAAGACGATGCCCGCCCCGAGGATCGCGGCGACCATCGTCCCGGTCTTGTGGGTCATCGAGCAAATCCTTCGTGACGAGTGAGCGGCATCCTGCTGGGGCGCCGCATACGTGTCAACGGCCGTCGCGTCAGGGGCGCGGCGTGTCCGGCCGGACGATCGACCTCGCTGCTTGGCGGACGGGTTGTTTCGGCTCGGCCTGTCCCACGCCGTGGAGGACCGTGACTCCAAGAACTGAAACGAGCCGGTCCTACGAGATCGGGTAGACGAGTGTCGTCGTAGACTCGGTTGCAGTCTCAATCACTATCTGATCGAGCGAGTGAGGCATACATGGACGAATCCATCCGGCTTGCCCTTTCCCGAAGCGGCATCGTCGACATCACAACCACCGGTCGTCGCACCGGCCAGCCCCGCCGCATCGAGATCGCGTATCACGTAATCGACGGCAGGATCTACATCAGCGGAATGCCGAGGGCGGATCAGAAACGAGCCTGGCTCTTCAATCTCGAGGCCGACCCGCGGTTCGTCATGCACGTGAAGAATGGCGTATCAGCCGACCTGCCGGCCACGGCCCGAGTCATCACAGACGAGGTCGAGAGGCGAAGGATTCTGGAACATGTCGCCGCGGAATGGCGGCGTACGGACATCGATGAGATGGTGGCCCACAGCCCGCTCATCGAAGTAACCATCGATGGGCTTGCCGGCCCCGAGTAGCACGGAGGGAGCCATGTGCCGATCGATCCAGCCGCTCCACAACTACGACCCGCCCACAACCGAGGACGAGGTTCGGGCCGCAGCGCTGCAGTACGTGCGGAAGGTCAGCGGGATGCGGAAGCCGGCCCGAGTCAATCAGGCGGCCTTTGACCGGGCCGTCGAGCTCATGACCTCGGCTACGGCTGAGTTGCTGGAGTCACTCGTTGCCACGGCGCCTCCGCATGGTCGGGAGGTCGAACGCCGACGAGCGATGGCTCGTCGGGAACTGCGCCAGGTCTAGTGGCTCGGGATCGCAGGGAGCAGCTCGACCAGTGACTCTTGCAGGTCGTGCCGCGCCCTATGTGCCCGAACGAGTCGCGGACAAAGGAGCAGGATCGGCACCCGTCGTGCGCCGATCCTGCAGAAGTGATCTTGTTGAGCCGTGGCGCCAGAGCGCCGTCGACTAGCTGCGCCGGCCAAACAGGCGGCGGCGACCGCTGAAGCTATTCACGACCGCGATCACGATAACGGCTCCAACGACGGCAACGATGATGCTCGTGAGGTTGATGCCGGTGACATTGGCGATATTGAAGACGTCTGACGCGATCCATCCGCCGACGACTGCGCCGACGATGCCGAGAACGACCATGAGGACCAGGCCCTCACGCGAGCCCATGATTTCGCTGGCAAGGAAGCCGGCGATGGCGCCGACCACGATCCAGGCGACGAGTGTCATCTGGGGAACATCCATTGGATTTCCTTCTTTCCCGGTCGGCTGGGCCGACCTGCTGTTTGTCTGACTAGGCGGCTGCAGGCTCGCGGCGGAAAACGGCGAGACCCCAGATCACTATCAATTCGATGAGGCTCCAGCCCGCGAGGGCGACGACCGCGGCCACGTCCAGGACGGAGCCGCCGGTGGCCACTGAGCTGATGCTCAGGATCCCCTGGAAGGGGGCCGTGAGGAGGAAGCCGAGCCCGTTAACGATCGCAACGAGGATGTTTCCTTCGTGGGCGCTGAGCAGCAGAAGGATGATCCGCAATCCGATCGTGATCTGGACGAGCCCAAAGATCAGGACGACGATGCGGCGCGTGGTCTCGTTGTTGCTGGGCCGATAGTCGAGGCGGCTGCTGGTTACCGTTCGGCTGGTCGGGGCGCCTGTTTCATTGACCGGGGCGTCCGTAGTGACGCTCCGCTGTTCCTTCATGGTCATTCAAAGCTTCTTCCCGACATCGGACGCTTGACTTGCATCCGACCATTCGGCCGGTGGAGCCATTGGATCCGTGTTCGAGACCCAATAGTCGGCCTATTGGTAATGCATAACGAGGATGAAAACCCCATGAGTCGGGATAAGGTCCTCGGCGGCCGACGGGCTCAGGTACCGGTGCCGGGCAGAAAGAACCGACGGGCCGTGAGGAGACGACCCGTCGGTTGCTGGTGCAAGTCTTCGGAGGTGAGTTGCGGTTCTGGACCTAGTCGTCCAGCCTGCGACGCTGCGTCACGAGAGTGCCGATTCCCAGCCCGGACAGGCCGAGCAAGAGCATCAGTGGAAGCAGTGGAGTGGAGCTCGGCACCGGCGCATCGCCGGTGCTGGAAGGCGCCGCCGTTATCGCCGTGGTTGGCGCCGTGGTTCGCGTAGTGGTTGGCGTGGTTGGCGTAGTGGTTGGCGCCGGAGACGTCACCGCGGTGACGTTGTTGACCAATTCGGTTGAGCAGATCACCAATGCGCCGCCGCCGTTGGCCGAGGCGTTGCACTGGTTGACGGTCATGCCGAAGGTCGCGGACATCGTGCCGGTTGCGGTGCAGGTCAGCCCGACCAGGCTGCCGCCGTTGGCCGTGCCGTTGCATTGCGTGATCACGGCGCTGGTCGTCGACTGCAGCGGATCGCAGCCGGTGGTGATGCCGCCGCCGGAACCGATGCACTGGTTTACGGTAACTGTAGAAGCGCCGGGGCTTACGCCGACGTAATTGTTGGTGATGTTGATGCTGCAGCGAAGAGTGCCGCCGCCGCCTTCAACCGTGCCGTTGCATTGAGTCACGGTGCTCACCGGCGTCGACAGTTCCTGCGTCGTGGTCGAGCACACGCCCGACAGCGGGGCTCCTGCCGAGCCTATGCACTCATGGACGGTCACCGTGGCGGAGCCACCCGAGGCCGTAATGGTGTTGACGATCGTGACTTCGCAGATCACGCCCTGGCCGCCTCCGCCGCCGACGCCGTTGTTGCATGTCGTCGAGGCTGCCAGTGAGTGGGCGGCGGCTACCGGCGATGCAGTCACCAGTAGGGCTGGCACCAGCAATGAGAGGGCGATGATGCCTCTGGTGAGCAGCCAGACCGGCCGGAGCCCGGCCGTCAGATTGGTTTGCGTGATCTCGGTCGTGGCCATGACTTCATGCTTGCCTTTCAGAACTTGGGCCACCGGAACGCCAAGGAAGCGATGCTCCGGCCCAACGTCGTCTGGTCACTTTGGGCTCGTCCCCTGCCTCGAATGAGGATGAAAACTCACCCAGGCCTGCACTCAGTGATACCCGATCATCTCGTGAAGCTCCCGAATCGTGATTTGCAAGCACGTTGTCACTCGAAAAGTTGGGAGTCCGTCCCGAAACC
>DASVJA010000033.1:0-12652 GCA_036386115.1 Candidatus Limnocylindrales bacterium | reverse complement strand
GCGTCCGGCACCACTACCAGGCCTAAATGACGAAAACTGCGGTGATTTCCCGCCGGATACCAGCCCGGCGCGTGTCCTGACGGGAACGAGGCGGACAACCGTGTCGCTACTTGCGGATCGGGAGACTAGAGGCCGGGTCGGCGGGCGCGGACGTCGGCGGGCGGAGGCGGGGCGGCTATCTGTTGTTGTCCGGCTGGGCCGGACAGGTTTCGGCGAATCAGGTCCTTCCGGGCGGAGCTTCGAGCGATCTTGGGCGTCCGGTCACCGATTCGAGGTCGAGTCATGGGTCGCAGCGCTGCCGCCGGGGCGTTTCGGAGCCGGGAATCCGCGGATGAGGGGATTCTTGTCCGGCTGGGCCGGACATCCGCGAGACAGGCGTCGGCTCGGCGAGGCTGGCCGGGCGAGGCTGGCCGGGCGAGGCAGGCAGCGCGAGACAGACAGCGCGGCGGCGCGTTAGCTCCCGCTTGGACCGTAGACCGTCAGGCAGGCATCCAGCACGCATCGACTCGACACGACGTGGTATCCCGTGGGCAGCTTGTACGGCTTTTCGCCCTGGCCCGATACCCAGAAGACGCGGCCGCGATTGGCGATGACGTCGTCCGGGATCGTCTTGATGATGGCGTCCGCAGGGTAGGCGGCCGTCCCCACGAACCAGGGCAGCCCGCCACTCGTCAGGACGTGGAGTCTGGATCGCAGCGTTGGGCTGCTCTCGTCCAGGAGGATCAGATAGCGGTCCCAGTGAACCGCAGCGATGTCGTGCGGGCCGACTCCGGCCTCCAGGTCCGGCATCAGGTACGAGGTCTCACTGTGGCTGATGTAGACGCTGAGGGCCAGTGACGGGACGGCCACGGCCACCAGCAGAAGAGAGGCCAGGCGCCGTGGCATCGCTGCCAGCCCGACACCGGCAAGGGCGAACAAGGGCAGCCAGATCACGCTGGCATAGCGGGCATCCAGGATGGGCCGGAAGACGCTGATGGCCGTGAGGATGAGGACGCCAGAGGCGGCGAGGAGGCAATACAGAGCGCCCCGGCGGGCGGCGGGGCCGATGCCGCGCAACGCCACCACGCACCAGGCGAGGGCCGCGAAACCTGCAACGCAGGCCACCGTCTGGAGGTTGATCAGGAGAGGTTGGTCGGGGAAGACCGTGGCAATCGGCGGACCCGTGAACAGTTGCACCACGGTGCCGCTCAGCATCGAGGGGCTGAGAGGCGGTACCCAGAAGCCCTGGCCGGTGTGCTGGAACTGAGCTCGGGCGTAGAACAGCCAGGGAGCGAGAGTGGCTCCGGAGATTGCCGTGACAACGACGGCCGTCGCCGCGGCTCGCCATCCGGGCCGAAGTGTGAAGGCCGCCACCACGATCCCGGCCAGGGCCACGGCGCAGAAGTAGTCCGTCCAGACGGCCGCCGCGGCTGCCGCACCGTAGGCGGCCCATCGCCTCGCCGAACCCGGCTTCTCAACCGCGCGCCAGAGGAGGAGCGTCGCGGCAACCGTGAGCGTCGCCCCAAGGCCGTACATGCGCACAAAGCCCGAGAGCCACATCGTGGTGGGGATCAGGGCCGTGAAGAGCGCCGCCCAGATTCCGGCACGATCGCCGCCGATCCTCCGGGCCAGAGCGGCCATCAGCGGGATCATGGCGATCCCCGCCAGAGCGGGCAGGAGCCGCAGCGTCACGGTTCCGCCCGGTCCGCCGAAACCGGCCAGCCCAACGAGATCCGCCAGCGCGACGACGGCCTTCTCCACCACGAAGAAGAGCGGCGGTGAGCTGTCGCGGCCGACTATGTCGATCATCCGATCCACGGGCTGGTGGACCACCAGAGCCGTGAAGTCCTCGTCGTAGCCCAGCGGCTGGCGGGCCAGTACCGCGAACCGGAAGACGGCGCCGAACGCAGTGGCGAGACCGATCGCGCGGCCGTAGGTCAGGCCGGCCGCCCAAGAGGCGAAGGGCCAGCGTGAAGACGCCCTTCGTCCGGTCCCAGTTGCCTCCGCCATTCCGCCTCCTGATCTGGTTGCCACGTCCGGCCTGTTGCGATTCCCCTGCCTTACAACGATAACTTGAGGCGGGGCGGTTCGCCGAAACGGGAAATTGCAAGGAATTCTGTGGCTTGCCGCGGGCGTAGAGCGGATTGAACATGATGAAGCCGCTTAGCCGACGGGGAGTTCGGTGCGGCAAGGAGGCGGTTGAGACCTGCCGCCACGAGAGGTTGTCTTTGGACGGAGAGGTGCGAAGGCGAGGGGCCACGCGGCCTCAGGTGGACCAGGTAGACCTGGACCGGCTCCTCGCGGCCTTCGACGGCATGTTCGAGGGCGTCTGGCTCGTTGGCCCGGATCAATGCACGACCTATGCGAATGAAGCCATGGCCAGGCTTATGGTCTCGACGCCGGCGGAACTGAAGGGTCGCCGGATAACCGACTTCGTGGACGAGCCCATCTGGACCGATTTCGCAGACTACTTCACGGTACAGCATGGGCCCGGGAGCATTGCGGTGGAGGTCCGCTTCCGCCGAGACAGCGGAGCCGATTTCGTCGGGCTCGTGGCCGCGAGCCCGATTGCGACGCACGAGGGCGTAAGTCTTGGACTAGTTCTCAACGTCAGGGACCTGGCGGCGCACGATGGTCTGGATGCCCAGACTGCCCAGGCTCAGCGGCTCGAGGCGATCGGTCTGTTCGCGGCCGGGATAGTCCACGACTTCAACAACATGCTGACCGCGATTCGAGGCTTCGCCGAACTGGCCGCGGCGGGCCTGCGCGAAGACGACCCGATCCGAGACGACCTGGACCTGGTCCTGTCCACCTCCGAACGAGCCAGCGCCGTGGCCCGCCACCTGCTCGCCTTCACGCGCCGCCAGGCTCCGGTGCTCGTGGACGTGGACCCGGCGCAAGTCATCACCGACCTGGCCCCGCTGCTGGGGCCGATGATGGGGGAGGACATAGACGTTGCTCTCGACTTGAACTCTGACCACGGTTGGATTCGAATCGATCCAACCCAGTTCGAGCAGGTCGTGGTCAACCTGGCCGTGAATGCCCGAGACGCCATGCCTGCCGGCGGAACGGTGACCATCAAGGTTGAGGACACCGACTCGTGCTCCTCGAACTCGCCTGATGGCGGACAACCCGGTTCTCGATGTGTTCGGATCAGTGTCTCGGACAAAGGAACCGGGATGGACGAGCAAACGAAGGACCGGATCTTCGAGCCGTTCTTCACCACCAAGGCGCCGGGCAAGGGGACCGGTCTCGGACTTGCGACGGTAATTGCGATCGTGACCCAATCCGGCGGCGTGCTCCATGTGGAGTCCTCTCCCGGTATGGGCTCAACCTTCCAGGTCGACCTGCCGAGAATTGGTCGGCCCGCGCTGCCGCGTCCACGCATCCTGGCCGAGGCTCCTTCGCACCACTCGGGCGTGGTCCTGCTGGTTGAGGACGATGCCTCCGTCCGTCGGTTTGCGAGCCGGACTCTCGAAGCCGCCGGATACTCCGTCCTGGCCGCCGAAAACGGCGAGGACGCTCTTCGAGCGAGCGGCCGGTGGGGCGAGGAGATCGACGTCTTGCTCACGGACATTGCCATGCCCGGCATCCACGGCGTGGAGCTGGCAGCCCGTATCACCAAGCAGCGCCCGAACATCGTCGTTGTCTTCGCGAGCGGTTACGGCCCGGGCGCCATGGGTCCCAGCAGCGGTCTGACGACCGCCGGCGCCTTCCTCCCAAAGCCCTACAGCGTGGCCTCGCTCACCCGCGCGGTAGAAAGGGCGATGGGCCTTGTGGGCGCCGAGGCGATCGCCGACATCTGAGGCACGCCAAACGCTCCGCGACCATCCAACCGTGGATGTGGCGGAGCCGTCGGCGGCAGAGGAGGTCAGGGAACCACTTCCCAGACGACGGGTTTGCCCTCCGGATTCCATGAGACGGCCACGATCCGCTTCGCCAGCTCCGGCCCGACGGCCGTGGCCAGCTCGGTGCGGTTGATGCCCACGATCAGCTTGTAGTCCTGTGGGTTTTCGATCACCGTGCCGGATGTGAAGATGACCGGCGGCCGCTCCGCGTCGATGAACAAGACGTCCATGGCCGAGTAACCGTTGATAACGACGGCCGTGCCGGGCTGGGCTGCGATCTGCGACAGGGCGTAAGTGTCGTAGCTGAATTCGTCGTATCGAGCGGTGATCGGGTTGGTGAAGTAGGCGACGCCGCTCCATACGGCGACCCCGGCCAGGATTGCCGCAATGGCGGCGATTGCCAGCTTCGGCGCCCATCGCTGCCAGCGCCCACGGACTCTCTCCACGATTTCCAGCGCGCCGAGGCCGATCGTTACGCCGAGCGGTGCCGCCAGGCCGAGCGATCGCAGAAAGTGCGGCGAGCCGCCTTCTGTGGCCAGGATCGGCGGCAGCAGGAAGACCGGCAGGGCCAGCAGGATCAGGGCGTGGCTTGCGTCTCGCCGCATCCGCCACAACCGAATCAGTCCAAATACCGCGATCACGGTGAGCGGCAACGGCAGCAACGGCAGCCCGCCGACGTTCTGCCGGCCATTGGGATCGCCCGTCAGCCCAAACATCAGCACCGTTCTGATGGTGTGCATCAGCGGGCTGGCGTCCGGATTGTCGTTCCCGAGGGCGCTGGTTACGGCAATCCGCCCGAAGTAGTTGTTCGTGAACTTGATGACGACCGCGATCATCGGAGCGGCCACCACCACGAACGCAGCAAAGAAGGCCACGAAGCCGCGGCGGAGTTCGTCGTAGCGGGCCCGGTCGTAGTGGCGCAGCCAGAGGATCCAGACGGCGACCAGAAGGGGCAGGAGCTTGAGCGGCTGGTAGGTGTAGACGGCGGCCAGCGACGTGACCGCGCCGGCGAGGACGGCGGTGCGGCGGCTCGGCTTTGTGGCCCAGTGCATCAGCGCGTATAGGGCCAGAACGCCAAAGAGCGGGACGATCGAATTGCGCATGCCCGTCCGGTTGATGGCCACGAGCCACAACGCCCCGGCTGCCCAGGCTGCGCCGGTGATCCCGACCCATGTCCCGAAGCGGCGGCCCAGCCAGAAGATGGCCAGCACGCCCGCAATGCCGAAGCCCGCCGATGTGGCGCGCAACACCACCGCCGAGCTGCCGAAGAAGTTGAACACGACCGCAACGACGTAGGAGAAGAGGGCCTCCCGGCCTCCGTCGCCCTGATACCAGACCAGGAAGTCCGGGCTGTAGCCGGGCTGGTGGAGGAGCTTGAATGCATCCAGACCCTCGGCCGCCTCGTCCGGGTAGAGGCCGCCGGGATAGCTGGCCAGGTCGACGAAGCGCAGCACGATCGCCGCCACGACGATGAAAGCCAGGGCCCCGAATGCCAGCCAGAAGTGGCGACTCTGCAGTCGCTCCCGCATCACTCGGCCGCGCTTCGAGCGGCGACGGCGAGGCGTGCCATCTTGAGTTCGAACTGCTGAGACTCGCCGTTCTCATGGCCGTTGAACGGGTAGACCACCATTTCTTTCGGCCCGGCGTAGTGGTTGTACGCCGCGTAAATCGTCGAGGGCGGGCAGATCAGGTCCATCAGGGCGACCGAGAAGAGCGCCGGCGCCGTGGCTCGGGCGGCGAAGTTGAGGCCGTCGAAATAGGAGAGCGTGCGGAAGACCCGCTCGACCTGATTGCGGTGGATCTTGCAGTAGCCGACGATCTCGTGGTACGGGTCCGTGTCCGTAAGCTCGGTGGCGCGGCGCCAGTGGCACAGGTACGGCACGTCGGGCATGTTGATGAGCAGATCCGGGACGAGTCCGGCGACAGCCAGCGAGAGGCCGCCGCCCTGGCTGCCGCCCTCAACCGCGATGCGGGCAGGATCCACGAGGGGATGGGCCTTCGCCGCCTCCACTGCTCGGACCGCGTCCGTCATCAGTCGACGGTAGTAGTAGGTCTCCGGGTCCGTAATGCCGCGCGTCGTGAAACCGGGGTACTGGCCCGTGAATGCGACCGCGGTCGAGCCGGACTCCAGATCCGGAGTGTCGCCGGAACGCCAGACACTTCCCTGGCCGCGGGTATCCATGACGAGATGCGCGTGTCCGGCAGTCGGAGGGAGGAGCCAATCCACGGGTCGTCCGCGTCCGCCGCCGTAGCCGATGTACTCGACCACGCACGGGAGCTTGCCGTTCCTCGCAAACGGAGAAGCTTTCACATCGCGCGGGGCCAGGAACCAGCCCTTGATCGGCTGGCCGCCGAACCCTTTGAAGGTCACGTCCCAGACGTCTACCGTCACCAGGCCGGCGTCGACCGGCTCGAAGGTGGCCTCGAGAGCATGCGATCTGGCGTCGGCGAGTGTCGTGGCCCAGAAGGCGTCGAAATCGGCCGGCTCATCCCGGTCCGGCTTGTAGAGCCGCAGCTCGGAGAGCGGCATATCCGTTAGCACGACTTCGACCTCCTGCATGCGGCACGACCGCGCGATCCTGCGGCGCCGCCGATCCTCGCGACGGCGACCGGGTGGCGCGTCCGGCATCGAGTTCCGGCGACATCTCGCGGGTTTTCGGCTGTACCGAACCTATTCTGCCCTGTTGGGGCGATTTGCCTCGGTCGTGCCCGAATCGAGTCACCCCGGCTCCCCATTGGGCCCGCCGTCGAGCCCCAACTACGCCAGTACCCTGCATTTTGGGCGGAATTGGCTCCCCATGCCGGTTCTTGCCGATGGAGTGGCTCGCCATGACACCGGGCGCGGCATTCCTGTTCGGCTGGACCGAAATCCTGCGCGTTTCCGGTTGGCGACGCGCCGGGCCGGGCCGCGACATGCCGGGCCGCGACGGGTCGCGGCGCCCCAACCCTACTGCACCCGCGAGTCGTGGCCCTTCCAGAACGGTTCGCGAAGCTCGGCCTTGAGGACCTTACCTGTTCCGCCCTTGGGGAGCGCGTCGCGGAAGTGGATATCGCGCGGGACCTTGAAGCGGGCCAGCCGCTCCTTGCAGTGTTCGCGCAACTCCTTGACCGTGGCGGTTTCGCCGGGCTTGAAGACGACGATCGCCACCGGCGCCTCGCCGAGAGCTTTGTCCGGCGCCGCAACTACCGCGCATTCCAGCACGGCCGGATGCGCCGCCAGGGCGATCTCGACCTCCACCGAGGAGATGTTCTCGCCGCCGCGGATGATGATGTCCTTGGAGCGGTCCTTGATCAGGACGTAGCCCTGATCGTCGATGACGGCCATGTCGCCGGTGTGGAGCCAGCCATTGCGGATCGTGGCTGCGGTAGCTTCCGGATCCTTGTAGTAGCCGTCCATGACGGTGTTCGATCGGACCACGATCTCGCCGATCTGCTCGCCGTCGGCGCGCACGTCTCGGCCGTCCGCATGGACCACCTTGAGACTGACGCCCACGAGCGGCCAGCCGGTCCAGGATTGGCGGGACTGGCGTTTCTCCGGCGGTTCGGACTCTGTGAGGAAGGTGCGCGGCGTAGCCAGAGTGAGAATCGGCGAGGTTTCCGAGAGTCCGTAGCCCACGATGGTCTGGCACCCGATCGCTTCCTCGAGCCCGGCGATGAGCGTCGGCGAGGACGGCGCCCCGCCGATGATCAGCTGCTTCAGGCTGGAGAGGTCGTGCTTGGGGCGCTCGGCGTGGTGGAGCATGGCGTTGAAGATCGCCGGCACCGCCAGAACCCGTGTCACCCTGTGGCGCTCGATGGCCTGGATCAGGGCCAGCGGCTCGAACTTGCGCAGCATCACGTGCTGGCCGCCGACCATCGTCAGGAAGTGCGGCGTGCCCCAGCCGTTGACGTGGAAGAGCGGAACCACGTGCAGAACGACGTCATCCTGCGTGAACTGAAGCCCTACCTCCGCATAGAGGCTGTGGAGGTATAGCTCGCGGTGGGTCATCGAGACGCCCTTGGGAAAGCCGGTCGTGCCGCTCGTGTAGAAGAGCTCTGCCATCGCGTTCTCGTCGATTTCCGGCTTGAGCGGGTCGCGCGAACCACCGGAAAGCAAGGCTTCGTACTCGTCGCTCGCGACGCCGTCGAGCTGGCCCTCCATGATCACGAAGCGCGGCTTCGTCGGCAGCTCCGGGATCATCGCCTCTACGAGCGGCTTGAAGTCCTTGTGGAAGAAGACGATCTTGCTGCCGGCGTGGCCGACGATGTAGGCGATCTCCTTGGGCGTCAGGCGGATGTTGATCGGGTTCAGGACCGCGCCGGCCTCCAGAACGCCGTAGTACGCCTCGAGCAGCTGGTGCGTGTTGTAGGTGATGAAGCTGACCCGATCGCCCGGCTCGACACCAAGCATCTTCAGGGCGTTCGCGAGCCGGTGCGTGCGCTCGCCGAACTGGCGGTAGGTGAACTGCTTGTCGCCGTCTACAACCCCGATCCGCTCGCCGAAATACGTCTCAGCCCTGTCCCGGAATTCGAGCACCGAGAGAGGTACGAACACCGAACTGCCTCCTCCGCCGGCCTCCGCGGCAGTGACGCGCCGCCGGCAAGTCTGAACGCCCCCGTGACCGGGAAACGATAGCGCGAGCGGAGGAGGGAGGAGTGGCGGGGATGCGCGGGATGCGCCGGCGGGCCGGTTGCTGTCCGCGCCTCGTCGCCGCCTCGGCCAGTTTCTCCGCAATACTCGCCAGGCCGGTGCTATGGGCCGAAGCAGCGTTGCCCCAGGCCCCGCGCGGGGACGAGGTGCTGGTCCGGGGCCGTCTCCAAGCGTGAGATCGGTGGGAATCCCGAGACACGTTGCCCGCGGATCCGGCCTGAGGGGTCGCGGAGGCACTTAGTACCGGCCCCACGGGTACCCCGGAGTTTCGGTGTTCGGCTGCGGCGCCGGCAGCCTGCTGCCGGTCTCGGGATCAGGCGGGAGTGACCTCCGCGGCCTCGCGCGCCGCCCGCACAAAGGCTTCCCAGACGCCCTCGAACTCGTCGGGCGTGGACTCGGTCCGTTCCGGGTGGCACTGGACGCCGACGACCCAATGATCGTCTCGGCTCTCCAGAGCCTCCACGAGTCGGCCGGCTTCGCTTGATGCCCAGCCTACGGCGCGTAGGCTCTTGGCGAGAGTGGCTTGCGTCACGGCCTGATGGTGATAGGTATTGACGACAAGTTCCGGAGTGTCGTCGTGTTCGTCCGTGGCGGCGAGGCCTTCCGGGGCGCCGGCCGCCAGCGCGCGGGCCAGGCGGCTGTTCGGATCGATCTCCATGCTGTGAGTCCTGGCGGGGCCATCTCCGTATGGAGTCCCGGCATGGCTCGGGACGTCCTGCAGCAGGCTGCCGCCCGAGAAGACGTTGATCGCCTGGAGGCCGCGGCAGACACCGAAAATCGGCACCTTGCGTTCCTGGGCTGCCAGCCAGGCCATGTGGTCCAGAGCATCGCGTTCCGTGTCGATATCCGTGGCGCCCGCAACGGCCTCGCCGTAGAGCGCCGGGTCGAGATCCGGACCGCCGGTCAATACGAGGCCCGCCATCGTGGCGAAGAAGCGGTCGCGGTCCACGGCGCCGGTCGCGGCGGATACGGGTGCCGGGATTCCGCCACTGCGGCCGAGGGCCGCCACGTACAAGTCGATCTTGCGCTGAGTCAGGGCCGGGTCTTGTGACCGAGCCGAATCGGCGACGACGAGGACGATGATCGGGGCGTCTGGAGCGGGTTGGACTGGCATGACAGGAGGATACGCGACGGGCGGCGGTTTGTAGCCGTCGACTTTGAGTGGACCGCGCCCCGGTGCCGGGCCGGCGCGCGCAACGCCCGAGGGGTGGTGGCAGGGCCGCTTGGGGGGAAAGCGACCCTGCCATGAGACGGTCAGGCGGACTCGGCCTGCCTGCCCGGGTTGATTTGCCAGTCGGTGGCGCGGCGGCGGGGGATGATGTTACCCGCGGCCACCGGATCACCACCTGAAAGCCTGAAGCGGGCGACCAGTTCGTCCAGCCCCTGGGCCATCTCGGCGAGGGTCGCGGCCGAGGCCACGACCTCTTCCGCCTGCGCGGACATCTCCTCAGTGGCTGCGGAGACCTCCTCGGCCGAGGCCGAGTTCTCCTGGCTGATTGCCGCGATCGATTCGACGGACCGGCCCACCGTGTCGGCGGCGGCACCCATCTGAGCGGCAGCAGTGTTGGTTTCCTCGGCGATTTCGGAGATGCCGTCAGTGGCCGTGACCACGTCCGCGCTGAGGGCGCGGATCTCGAACACGGCGGAGAGCATGTCCTCCAGGACGATGTTGCGGGCCGCGGCGGCGTCCCGAATCTCCTGCAGCGCTCCGGCAGCCTGCTCCGCCAGTTCGGCGCCTGTTTCCACTTCGCCTGCGCCGACGGCCATTGCCGACACTGCGGCCTGGGTCCCGGTCTGGACTTCGGAGATCAACGCGGCGATCTCCTTGGTGGCTCGGCTTGAACGTTCGGCCAGCTTTCGGACCTCATCGGCCACGACGGCGAAGCCCTTGCCCTGCTCACCTGCTCGGGCCGCCTCGATTGCGGCATTGAGAGCAAGCAGGTTGGTCTGTTCGGCGATGTCGTTAATGGTCTCGACGATGGCGCCAATTTGATCGCTCTTGGTGCCGAGTTCGGTGACTCTGACCGCGGTCAGTTCCACAGAAGACTTGATTCGCTTCATCCCGCCGGCCGTCTCATCGACGGCCATTGCGCCGGCGGTTAGCGCGGTCTGCACGCGTTCGTTCAGCGGCGCCATCTGCTGCGAGTCGTTCATGGCCGTGGTAATGGCGCGAGTGGTGGCGTCCAGGGCACGCGAGGCCTCCTGGACTCGAATTCGCGTGCTTGCCGCGCCCTCGCCGACACGCTCGATGATGTCTGTCAGGTCGTGGCTGGCGGTGCTTGTCTGCGATGCCGCATGGGCTTGATCGCTTGCGCCCGCTGCGACCTGGCTGATGGTCTGGGCTACCTGAGAGGAGGCGCTGCCGGACTGCGTCGCCGCCGAGTTGAGCTGATCGGAGGACCGGGCGAGCGCTTCGGCCGCGGCCTTGACCTGCCCCACTGTGTCAGAGAGGGTGGCGCGCGCCTCCTCGTAGCTCGCGATGGTGGCCTTCAATTTGGCGAGCATTCGGTTGGTGACTTCGGCCGTCTGACCGATTTCGTCGCCCCCGTACTTCGCAATGGGCTGAGTCACGGCCTCGACTTCGATTGAGAGGTCATTCTGGGCGAGGCCCGCGAGGCCGCTTTCCAGAGCCGTGGCGCAGTGGTCGGTCATGTGGGTCAGGGTGTACTGGACTGCCTTGACGCCCTTCGTTATGGAGCGCGCCAGCCACAGGGCCACGAGCATTCCCAGGACGATTGCAATCACCAGCGTGCCGAAGAGGATCAGAGTGGACCGATCGGCGGCGGCCTGGCCGTCCTCGAAGTACTGCTTCGCCGTGGCTAGTTTGAGCGCGTCGGCGTCGCTGAGCGTCTGAGTCAGAGTCTGGTACTTGGGGCCAAGGTCCGACAGAGCGCCTGCCGCCTTCGTCGAGTCACCAGACCGTGCACCTGCCATGACTTCCGTTTCGAGGCCGGAGCTCCAGGCCGTGTAGGAAGCCTTGATCTTGTCGAGGGTCGGGCGGTCCTTGCCGTCGACGTCGCTTACATAGGCTGCAGCCAACTGGGTCTGGAAGTCCGTCTCGAGACTACTGATCTCCCGATCCATTACGAGCAGCACGTTTGAGTCGTGGGTTGAGGGAACCAGTTGTGCCTGGGAGTTGATGGAGAGGACGTCCTGGTTCATCGACGAGAGCTGCGACTCGCCGATCAACTGGTCTGTGTACATGGTGCCGGCGCGATCGTTGGCGGATTGCAGCTGAACGTATCCGACGGTCGCGATGACGGCGCCGAAGGCCAGAAGCATCGCCGCGCTGCCGAGGAGCTTTGTTCGAACGTTCAGTCGCATGAGTATCGTCCAGAGCGGCCGGGGGCAGTGCGAGCACGGCACAACGCGCACCAAGACAAACACCGGCTGGTTCGCCTCACTTCGGGTATCGGTTGAATCGCCCCGGACTGAGTACGCCGAACTCAGTAAGCGGTGCGGCCGATAGGGTGGAATCGGTCGTGCGGCACCCGAGCCGCTAGTGGACCGACGCCCCCAGCAGCGTTCCGACGCCGTAGGTAACGGCTGCGGCCAATCCGCCCAGGAACACTTGCCTGACGCCCGTCATCAAGGCGTGCCGATGGGTCAGGCGACTGACGGCCAGGCCGATCGCAAACAGTGCCAGAGCGGAGGCTGCGATGCTGACGCCGAAGGCTGCTCCGCCGGACAGCAGGATGAACGGCAGGAGCGGCACCAGGGCGCCCACGGCGAAGGCCGACAGCGATCCCAGGCCGGCCGCGACCGGGGAGCCCATCGTCTCCGCGGAAAGGCCGATCTCTTCGCGCACGAAGGTGTCGATGGCCCGCTCTGGGTCCTTCATGATCCGGCTGACTATGAGGTCGGACTCCGCGCGGGAAAGCCCCTTTGCCTCGTAGATCTCCAGGAGAATGGCCCGTTCCTGCTCCGGGGTGTGGTGGAGTTGATGGCGTTGCAACTCGATCTGGTAGTCCAGCAACTCGCGCTGGGATCGCACGGAAACGTACTCGCCGACGGCCATCGAGAAGCCGCCTGCCAGGAGTCCGGCGACGCCCGCGACGACGATGGAGTGCGGATCCTCCTTGGCTGCACCCGCTACGCCCATGATCAGGGAGAGGTTGCAGACAAGGCCGTCGGTTGCGCCGAACACAACCGGCCGAACGATGCTGGCGCCTCTGGTTTCGTGCGGACTCGAGGG
>DASVJA010000032.1:0-6738 GCA_036386115.1 Candidatus Limnocylindrales bacterium | reverse complement strand
CGACCTGGCACATCGGGCTCTGGCGTCCGGCGACGCGGAAGCCGTGAGGACAATTGTTCGGGAGTTCCTCGCCGACCGCGAGCGCCACGGCTGAGCATCGCGGTTCGGCTCGATGCGGTACGCTCCGTCTCGTGACCATGGCGATTCTGCACTGGGCCCTAATCACCCCACTGTAGCGGAAATCGGCCCGGGAGGGCCGCAGGGCCCTCCCCTACCTAAACGCCTGGCCCACCACCGAGCCGAGCCCAAACGTGACCGCCGCCGCGAACAGGCCGAGCAGCACCTGCCGGCCGCCGGTCCGCAAAACGCTGGAGCCGGTCACAACCGTGATCGCTGCGCCGACGAGCATCAACGCCGCCGCACTCACGATGATCGAGGCCACAACTGCGACCATGCCCGCGGCGAAGAAGAACGGTGCGAGCGGCACGATGGCGCCGACGGCAAACAAGAAGAACGAGGTGATTGCGGCCACCCAGGCGGAACCACCCAGCTCGTCCGGGTCGATGCCGAGTTCCTCACGAGCCAGTGTGTCCACGGCCCTGGCATGCTCGCCCTCGATGATGGACCTGGACATGAGCCGCGCCTGTGTTGCGGTGAGGCCCTTCGACTGGTAGATGAGCGTGAGCTCTTCTTCCTCTTCGTCCGGAACCATGAGGAGCTCTTCGCTCTCGACCTTGACCTGGTGGGCGTACAGCTCGCGCGCACTTTGGACTGAGAGCCACTCCCCGATGGCCATCGACAAGGCGCCGGCCAGCATGCCGGCCAGGCCGGCAATCACGACGGCGTGGCCGCCACTCGACGCCGATGCCCCCGCGACGCCCATCGAGATGCTGAGGTTGGAGATGAGCCCGTCATTTGCCCCGAGAACGGCTGCCCGGAGCTGGTTGCCGCCGCTGCCCTTGTGGCGCCCCTCGATCCGGGCGATGGCGCCCCCTTCAACGCCCTTGCCGGCAGCCAGTTCCCGGAAGAGGCGGGCGTGGCTCCGCTCGTCACCGGGCATTCGGGCGAGGGCTTCGGGCTGGTCGTCGTACATGGCCTCGTCCGAGGCTTCGCGTTCAGCGATGGTCGGAACCACGAGGCTGGGCCCAAAGTGGCGGGCGACAAACATCAGGACGCGAGTTCGCCAGGCCGGGCCCATGCCGTCCGTCGCGATTCCCGCGCTCGCAAGCTGGGCCCGCCAGACGTTCGCGTGGACGGTTTCGACTGCCACCATGCGCTTGTAGAAGTCCTTGACGGCCCCACTGACCTCGAGATCCATCAAGAGCGCATAAAGCGCGATGGCGTCGACTTCGCCCTGGAGGTTCTCGCGGTAGCGGGCAATGTCCGCCTTGGTGGCGGGTGTGGCAGGCGCGGTGCTTGCCTGCGGCTCGGATTCAGGGCTCTGGCGCTGGGTGGTTGGACTCATGGCGTAAGTGTCGCCGGTCCGGCCGCTATCCACAACGGCCGCCGTGCGGTCCCGTTTTCGACGCGCCGAGCACGCTAAGGCCGGGCCGGCGACCGAGGATTAACCCTCGATTCATCGGCGATTTCAGCGTTTTATCAGGAACCGCAGGTCCAATGAGGGAGTGACTGCGGCAGAGCGCCCAGAACGCCGCCGGGTCACGGACGTGAGACAGCCGGCCGCTCTACCCCCTCCGCGGCCGGCTGACTCGCCCCCCCCGGCGAGACCGACCCACGTGAGTTGCTAACTGCGTTCGGCCGCGAGGCCTGAAGTCCGCCGTGCAGCAAGCGATCCTGGCATTCCGGCGCTCGGCAGCCAGGCTCGGAAACGATCGCCCAGCTTGGAACGGCGCTCAGAGCCCCACACGAAGACGTCCGCGCCGCCGCCGTACGGGCAGAACGCGTCGCCGGTGGCCGGGCAGAACACGGCAATTCGACCGATGCGATCTCTGGCCACAGCCATCCAGAGGTTGTCCAGGCAGCCACGCTGCCAACTGAGAGTCGCGGCCACGAACTCGGCCCGACTTGGATCCGGCAGGTAGCCACCGAGCGTCTCTATCCAACTCTCCGGCGGCGCGATGGCGGTAGCGCCGAGGGCACGCAGATCCTCAGTTTCTTCATGGCGTGGGTCCAGGTGGATTGCCAGAACCAGGACGGTGGTCCCCGTGAAAAGGGCGCTCGCCACCGCATCAAACCGAGACGCGGTCTTGCGATCGTCGTCCGAACCACTTGGGTCCGTACTCTCCCGCAGGTAGTGGATGCGCGTCCAAACCGACTCATGGCTGAAGCGCAGCATGAAGCCAACCGGCGGTTGGTTCGAGTACTGTGCCTGCCAGGCGTCGAGTGCTTCGTGGACGTTCATCAGTGCCTTTTGGTGAGGTTCTCGATGATTCGAGCAGACGCGCCGGAGGAAGCAAACGCCCTAATCAACATGCCGTTGCAACAGCCGGCCATCAGCGACGTAGCCGCTCGCAACTCCCCTACTTCGAATCCGGGACACGAGCTTGGACATACCGTACCCGGAATGGCGGGCACATACAACGCTGGAACGACAGTACTAGGACCCTCACTTGCGGGTAATGCCCGGCAAGGGCTCGAAAAGCTGGGAATCTGGTGCGCGAGAGCACTGCTGCGCGTCAGCCTCGCGTGTCCAGGGCGGCGGCCATTCGCGTACTCGCGCCGTCCTCGATCGAATTCTCGTCGATCTCGTATGACTCGAAATGCTGGACCTCGTAGTGCTCAAAGAAAGCCGGACTTCGACTGTTCAAGACGGGCGTATCCAGAAGGTCCATGCCCCCAAGCCAGGCGTAAAGGACCGAGAGATCGCGCCACACGGTGATGAAAGAGATCTCCTCGCTCCCATCTGAGTGCGCCTGGCGCCCAACCTTGGCGAAGACGAGTCCCTCGTGTCGCCTCGCGTCATCCAATGCTCGCTGTGCTTGTACGCGAAACGCGGCCGTCTGACCTGGCCAAACTCGTCCTTGAAGGACCCTGATTATCAAGTTGCTACCCCAGAACGAACTCCACTCCTCCGCCATCGATTGTCCGGGCTCAAACACGCTATGGGAATACCAGGCCCATATCATCTATGCAGACCGCATAGGGCAGATCCATCAAACCGGCGCGTCCTCACACCGTCGCCCGCCATCCTCGCGGCGATCGCTTCCTCAGCCAGAGCTTCAGGGCTGAACTGACGAGCCGACTGATCCACCCGTGTCGACGGCCCCGGACGGGAGTGCGGCCTTACATTCGCCTTACCTGGGTCGCGAACGGACCGAAGGTTGTGACCCGAGCATCTGCAGGGTCAGCTCCAGACGAGCGCGGCAAGGAGACCACGAATGAGAGACAGAACCAGCTCCGTCACCAAGTCCGTGCTGGTGGCCCTGCTCGTCGGCATCGCAGCCATCGGCTGCGCCGGGAACAAGGACGCCGGAAACGGGAGTCAGGCCACCTTCGCGCCGACCGGACAGACGGCACAGGCCACCCAGACCACCCAGACCGATCAGGCCCAGGCGACGGAAACCCCGCCGGCGGTCACGGAGAGCACCGCGCCGGATGCCTCAGGAAATCCCGACGTCGCAGTACCACAGATCGACGCCCAGCTCAACGCCATTGATCAGGCCCTCAGCAACCTTGATAGCTCACTCTCCGGCGCGGACGCAGGTCCGTCGGCCGGCGAGTAGTAGCTGACACGGAAAAGGAGTAGCCACGTGAAGACTCGAATTGCGGCCATTGCTGCCGCGCTGCTGCTCGGCAGCTCGCTTATCCTCGTGTCCGCCGCGACAGTCGCCGCGGCCGGCCCGTCCATGGCAGGACCAGGAGGCAAGGGCGTCTGCGCCGCATATGCACCAGGCAAGTCCTCACCCGATCCGTCGGGCGCCAGGGGCACTGCGACCCTGACCGGCCTCAAAGCCTTTGGTGACTGCGAGATCAATCGCCGCTTCGCCACCCTCACCGACCTTTCGAGCAAGATAACGGCCTCCAAGGTCATCACCACCTCCGACAAGTCGACGCTGCAGAGCGAGATCGGCTCAACCAAAGCCGGGCTCACGAGCCTCAAGGCCGGCATCGACGGCGACACGGACCTGACCTCCCTCAAGGCAGACATCCAGAAGATCGCGACCGAATTTCGCGTCTACCTCCTGCTCGCTCCTCAGGTTCACCTCGTCAACGGTGCAGACGCGGTTCTCGCCGCCCAGACCGGGTTCGCCGACATCAACACCAGGCTCGCCGCCGCAATCGCCGTCGCCAAAACCGCCGGCAAGGACACGACCGCCGCCCAGACCGACCTGGACGCGATGAATGCCTCCGTGGCCGCGGCCGCCGGGCTTGCCGGCCCGCTTCCCGCGCAGCTGCTTCCGCTCACCCCGGCGCAATACAATGGCGGTACCGCCGGGTCGACCCTCGCCAACGCCAGGACGGCCCTGGTCCAGGCCCGCAACGACCTCAAGTCGGCCGAGGCTAGCGCCAAGGCTTGCCGCGACGCTCTCAAGTAAGCCCTAACCGCACCGACGCGGCTCCCGCCTTTGGGCGGGGGCCGCGTTCTTGTATTGGCGCAGGAGGCAGGAGCGACTGCTCCTACGTCAGGTCCTCAGCGACCGGCTGAAGGCGGAAGCCGAACTCGGCGCCGGGGCCATCATCGCGAGGCCTGGCCCAGATCGTGCCCCCGATAGACTCGACCAGCCGGTGAGCCACGAAGAGCCCGATACCGGACCCGGCAACTCGGGAAGTCCTTTCGGAGCGGTAGAACACCTCGAATAGACGTTCCGCCTCCGCCGGATCGATGCCAGGGCCGCGATCCAGGACCAGAACCTCCGGCCAGCCGTCCACGACATCCACCCGAACCTCGACCTGACCATCCGGGGGCCCGTACTTGGCAGCGTTTCCAAGCAAGTTGCGCATGATCTGCTCGACAAACCGCTCATCTGCCCGGGCCACCGGCATGGGCGTGGCAATGCCGAGCTTGAAGGTGCAGCCCGGCCAGCGCTTCTCTTCCTGGTCGCAGACCCTGCGCAAGACGTGCTGGAGCGGCACTGGTTCCGTGCGAACCTGAATCGTGCCACGCTCCGCGCGGGCCAGAATCACGAGATCCTCCACCAGTCTTCGCAACCGCTCGGCTTCGTGGCCGATGTCTCCCAGGAGCTCAGTCCGGCGGGACTCATCCAGGCCGGGCCGTTGCAGCAGTGTGCTGGCCGCGTAGATGGAAGTGACCGGGGTTCCAAGCTCGTGCGAGAGGATCCCCAGGAAGTCCTCCCGGAACTCCTCCGCCTCCTTACGTTCGGTGATATCGAGGTTGATCCCGGCCCAACTCGTCACCTCTCCGGACGCATCGAAGATCGGAAGCCCGCGCGAGAGTATGGTCCGGCGCTTGTCGCTCTTGTCCTGGACTGCCAGCTCGTAATTCCAGGGCACGCGGGCGAGCACGGTCTCCGCCCAATCGCTGCGAGCCTGCTCGGCGATTTCGGGGGCCAGCTTCGCCATCCAGCCCGAGTCTCGAGCCTCTTCCATCGTCTGGCCGGTCATGGCCAGGAACGACTCGCTGAGATACTTCATTCGGCCGTCGCGTTCGGCGAGCCAGATCCCGAACGGCAGCGACTCCCCAATTGCCTGGGTCTGGCGCCGCAACTCGGTCACAGCCGCGAGTGCCTGCTCGCGGTGCTGCCGCTCCGTGATGTCCACAACGCCGATCGTAAGGCCGATGATTTCCCCTTCCTCGTCCTTGATCCCCTCTGCGCTCAACAGCCATGTACCGGATCGACCGTCTATGCGCGTCTGCCCGCTCACTTCGAAATCGCGAATCGAGATACCCGTTCTGGAGACCCCGGCCAGGGCTCGCTCGGCCTCACCCGAGAAGGCTGGCAGCAACCGCGTTATCTGCTGGCCCAGGCTGGCCAGCGCCGAGGCTCGACCCATGCTCGCCAGTGCGGGATTCACATACAGGAATCGAAGGTCGCAATCCAGGACGGCAAGGCCGACGGGAGCCGTCTGGATCAAAGGGGTGGAAGCCGCCGCGCCCAAGCGGATCAGGTCGGCCATCACCTCGAAACGCTCCTCTTCGAGTCGGCGAACGCGGGCGGTCGTCCAGGCGCCGAGCGCCAGCAAGGTCAACGCCTCGAGGACGACCATGATCGAGAGGCCGACGGTCTCGTCGTAGAGACCGACCCGCTCGCCTGCCAAACGTACCCAGGCCCCGACCGGCACAACGAGCAAAGCTGGCGGCAGGAAGCGTCGCATCACCTGGCCGGCGATCCCGACGTCGGCCACCAACCGCACCAGAATGTGCTCCGGGTTGGACGAAATCAGCGCGACCGATATCAACAACAGGGCCACAGAGGCCGGCAGCGAGACCTGCGTCGACGAGCCCGGGGAAAGGAACCCGGGCGCTCCGAACAGATACCCAAACACAGACATGCTGCCGACTGCCCCGGAGACGAGAGCCAGAGCCTCGGTCAGGTAGAGGCCTCGGACCCGCCGGCCAATGGCGAGAACTGCCAACGCAGCGGATACGAGAGCGAGAGCGGTCTGGAACGCAAACCGTCCCGGATACGGCGAGGCCGCGCCGGCCAAGTCCTTGACGAGCGGCTGGTCGATGCCGACTGCGATTCCGGCCCAATGCTCGAGGAGTGTCAGTCCGGCAACCACCAATACCAGCAATGCCGCGGCCCGGCGGAACCACCTCGCAAGACCACCGCCGCCCGACCCAACGCTCAGCGCCAATCCCAAGGCTACGAAACAGACGGCAAGGTTGACCTTGGTTTGAACGAGCCCCGGGAGCCAACTGGTCAGCAGGGAGGCGCC
>DASVJA010000031.1:0-1534 GCA_036386115.1 Candidatus Limnocylindrales bacterium | reverse complement strand
GAGGTCGTGCGCCGCATCGACGCGCTGTTTATGATCGAGCGCTCGATCAACGGCCAAAGCCCCGAGGAGCGCATTGCGGTCCGCCGTGCGGAAAGCCGGCCTCTGGTCGACGATCTCAAGGTCTACATGCGCGAGCAGGCGGCGAAGCTCTCCCGGGGGCACGACCTCGTGAAGGCCATCCACTAGGCGTTGGTGCACAAATCGGCAGCGTGCGGCATGGGTAGGTCGCTGGAGTAGGATGATGGACCTGCCGCCAGCGCCTGGGACGATGATTTCGATGCCGTACAAGCATAACGAGCCCCGCCGCCACAAGATCCCGAAAGCCCGGTACCGGGTGGAGAACTGGCGGGAGTACGAGGTCGCTCTCCGCGACCGCGGCAGCCTGACGGTGTGGGTGACGCCCGAGGCGATCGCGGCGTGGCATCCGGCGAGGACCGGCCGTCCGGGGCGGTCGGCTCACTATTCGGACCTCGCCATCGAGACCGGCGTGATGCTGCGGCTGGCATTTGCCCGGCCATGGCGGCAGACCGAGGGGCTGTTGCGTTCGGTGACGACGTTGCTGGGTCTGAGCCTCGATGTCCCCGACCATACGACGCTGTCGCGCCGCAGCGCCGCGTTGTCCCTGGTCACCGCCCTGGCCGTGCCGGCTGGTCCGGTCACCGTGGTGATCGACAGCACCGGCTTGAAGGTTTTCGGCGCCGGGGAATGGCAGATGGCCAAGCATGGCGGCCGCGATCGGCGGACCTGGCGCAAGTTGCACATGGCCATCGATCCGGACACCGGCGAGGTTCTCGCTTCGGCCTTGACCACGACCGAGGAGGGCGACGCCTCGCTGGTTCGCCCGCTGCTTGACCAGATTGCGGCCCCGATCGCCGCCGTCCTGGCGGACGGCGCGTATGACGGCGATCCTGTCTACCGGGCCGTTGCCGATCGGGCTCCTGCGGCCGCCGTGATCATTCCGCCCCGCGCTACCGCTGTGGTCAGCGAGGTCTCCGCCGCGGGCACACCGACCCCGCGTGACCGCCACATCGAAATGATCGCCGCCAAGGGCCGACTGGGATGGCAGAAGGCCGTCGGCTACGGCCGGCGCTCGCTCGTCGAGACCGGGATGCTGCGCTACAAGACCATCATTGGCCGAACGCTCCGCGCCCGGACTCTGCCCGCACAAAAGGTCGAGGCCAGGGTCGGCTGCAAGGTGCTCAACCGCATGACCGCTCTCGGCATGCCCGTCTCTCGAAGGCTCGCCTGAAACCTCCGGTAGGGCCACCGCTGCCCCCCGATCTCAGGTTGTGCACCAACGCCGTTCACCGGGGCTGATGCGCTGCGGTTGCCGCCACGATGGCTTGCCGCGCTCAGCGCCCTGATCGGCCATCAAGGTAATGCAGAATCGACCGGTCTGCAATGAATGCAGTTTGGCCAGAATCCGGAATTTTCGAGCGTAGACCAGTGTTTCCCGAAATCGAAACAGATGCGCAGTCGTTTCCTCGCAGCTCACGGATGCGTGGCCGCGAATGCTCCGTTGACCCCATTGCCG
>DASVJA010000030.1:0-18588 GCA_036386115.1 Candidatus Limnocylindrales bacterium | reverse complement strand
GGGACCGCCGTTCGATCGATTGACCGCAATTCTGAAGCCGCGACGGCCGAGGCGCCGTCGGCCGCACCGGCGGCACCTCGAGACCATCAGGCCGCTACCGGCACCACATCGGCGAGCACAGCTGCTGCAGCCGTCGTTGTGACTCCTCAAGTCGCGACCGCCCTTGAGACGTCGTCTCGTCCCGCTGCCGCCACTTCGGACCAGGCCACCCAGACGGCCGAGGATGTACCGGCCGAGACTCGATCCGAGGCTTCCGCCACGCCCGCTGGCCAGACGGCCCGGGGGGCGGCGTCGGCCTTCACTGGCAGTCGGGCCGCTTCGGTCTCCGACGGTGCAACGTCCGAGACGGCCAGGCTGGTTGCCGCCCCGACCAGCTCGTCGCCGACGACTACGGATTCCACGACGTCCGGCCGGCAGAGCGACGCCGCTCAGGTAGCGTCTGACCCGAGGCGGCCAGAAACGGCCCAGGCCGCTCCGCAGCAAGAGGCCGCTCCCGTGCCGACCGGTCTATCCGATGGCCAGGATTCGAGATCCGTCGAGTACGCCCGGCAGACGGCTGCACCCCAGCCTACTGCCCAGGCTCCTGATGCCGCTCCTTCCGTAACGGCACTGCCCGGCGCGACCGTCGGCATTTCCGACTTCCGCCGCCACAGCCAGGGTGGGTGGGCGTCTTCCGCGATGCCGGTCATTGTCAAGCAGGGCGCCGCCGTCGCGGCCGCCAATTTGGCTTCGCCGCTCGCGCCTGCGTCGGCTACCCCGGTTGTTGCGGAGCCCGCCGTTACCGAACTGCCTGCCGCGGCTAAGCCCGCCGCCGCGACAGCTACCGCGACGACCTCGCCTGCGACAGTGGGTACGGTGACGCCAGCAGTCGCGACGGCCCTCGCGACTACCACTCCGGTGGCGCCCGCACTTCCCGCCGGCCTTGCGACGGCTGCCTCCGCCTCTATCGCCCAGCCGGCATCGACCCAATCGGCCGTCACCACCGTTGCCGCGCAACTCACCGCAGACGCCGCCAGCCGACCCGTGACGGCAGTGATGACTGAAGCTGCCGCTCAGGCCGACGCGCCGGCTGCCGTCGTGCCGCATGTGATCCGACGCGGCGGCCCGAATTTCGCCGTGACCGGCTACGCCTCTGGTAGCGCCGAGATCGGCTCAGCCGCCGGCCGGACGGACGCCGTTGCGCCGGCAGCCGAGTCGGCATCGGCCGGGATGCAACCCGGAACCTCCGACGGCTCCAAGACGGACTCGTCCGCGGCACCGGCCGCGACCGAGGTCGCCAGCACTGCGGTGAGTTCCTCAGCGCTGGCAGATTCGGCGTCGGCGGCCGCATCCGCTCTGTCGGCTGCAACCGCGGTTCAGAGCGCGGCGACCAGGGCCGCCTCCGAGACGATCCTCGGCAGCCGACCGCCCCTCGATCTGGCCGTGGCCGCCGACAAGATCCTGACGCAGGTCATGCAGACGGTTCATACGTTCCAGACCTCGGCCGGGCCGGCGCTTGAGGCGCGGGTCAACGACCCTAACCTGGGTGACGTACGAATGATCGTCACCGGTCGCGCCGGCGAGATCGTCCAGGCCCAACTCATAGTCCGGGATCGAGCCACGGCTGACGCGATCACGGCAGCTGCAATCCGCATGCGCGGTGTCGGCGACGGTCTTGCGGGCGTCAGCCTTACGGTCAGAAGTGAAGGCGGCGGCAGCGCCACCGGCAGTCGGTCGGGCGGCAACGCCTTCGAGTCTGCCGGCTGGACCGCCGGAAGCGGCTACGGCGCAGGTGCTGGTGCAGGCAGCAACCCCGGCCCCGGCCAGAGCCTTGCCGAGCAGGCCTCGCTGGTCGCCGGTAACGGCACGGGCGGGCAGGCAGGTGCCGGCCAGAGCTCGCGAGAGGCGCCGAAGCCAGCGCCGATCATCCAGCCCACCACATCCAGAGAACCTCTACCCGCGTCAAGAATTCCGCTCGCCGGGGGCTCATCCCTCGACATACGGGCATAGAAGGAGTGACCAGATGAGTTTCAACGTTAGCGCCCTTACCTCAGCCCTCAGCAACACCAGCTCTTCGGCCGCGAGCTCAAGCGCCAACAGCGTAGACACGCTCAGCAGCTCGGGGTCGAGCAGCAGCGTCTACAACCTGTCCACCGACGACTTCATGAAGTTGTTCCTGGCCCAGATGCAGAACCAGGACCCGACCAAGCCGATGGACGATTCCCAGATGTTGAGTGAGCTGTCCCAGATGACGCAGGTCTCAACGCTTCAGGAGGTTCAGAAGGCTCTGCAGGGTTCCCAGCTGGCCCAGAGCTCGGCCCTCATCGGAAAGACGGTCCAGGGAGTGGATGTGAATGGTGACGCGCTGAAGGGCGTCGTCACTTCCGTGACCCAGTCCACCGACGCCGGCCTGGTTCTCCAGGTTGGCACGCAATACATCAAGCCCGACTCAGTCACCGTCGTGACCGCGTAACGGGCGCTAGGAACGAAAGGAGGTAGTAGCCACGATCGATCGAATTGGACCCGACCCGCCGGCCCAGAGTGGAGGTCTCATCCAGGACCCGAGCCTGACCCCCGGCTCGAGCCCGCTCGGCCAGCCAACCTCGGGAACGCCGTCATCAACCGATGGAACGTCGTTCCGAGATGCGCTGTCGGCGGCCGCGGATGAGCACTCGCTCTCGTTTTCAGAGCACGCCATGAAGCGGGTAGAACAGCGTCAGATCCCCATGGCGGGGGATCAGATGGATCGCTTGAGCAAGGCCATGGACACCCTGAGCCAGCGTGGCAGCAAGGGCCAGTCGCTGGTGATGCTCGACCAGTACGCCTACGTAGTCCACGCCCAAAGCCACACGGTAGTGACAGCCGTGGAGCCGGAACAGAACAAGGAGAGGGTCTTCACCCAGATAGACAGCGTAGTCATCGCCTAACTCTTCGCCACTTCGGCGCGTTTGCCGCGAGGTAAACCGCCAAAGCCATCGCGGAGCGATGGCTCGGGTTCGAACCGAAATTAGTCCGCCGTGTGCGCCAAGCAATTTGCCGGACCTCTCTGAGGAAGCTGGCTTGGCCGCGGACGCCAACAAACGCGTTGCGCCATGGGGTGCGAACGCCAGCAATGCCCAGGAGGCTTCAAATGCTTCGCTCTATGTTCTCCGCGATCTCCGGTCTCCGCGGCCATCAGATCATGATGGACGTCATCGGCAACAACATCGCCAACGTCAACACCGTCGGTTTCAAGTCCGGTCGCGTTAACTTCCAGGACATCCTCTCTCAGACCGTTCACGGCGCCACGGCTCCGTCCGGCGGCCTCGGCAGCATCAACCCGGCCCAGATCGGCCTCGGAATGACCGTCGCCGGCATCGACGTTCTGCAGACGCAGGGCAACCTCCAGTCCACCGGCAAGACCACAGACATGGCGATTCAGGGTGACGCGTTCTTCATCGAGTCCGATGGAGGCCAGACTGTCTACACCCGCGATGGCGCCTTCGATATCGCCCTCGATGGCTCCCTTGCGAATCCGGCCAGCGGACTCAAGGTCCAGGGTTGGCAGGCCGATTCGGCCGGCGGCATCGACATCACCCAGCCGATCACGAATCTCGTTATCCCGATTGGCCAGCGCACCACCGCCCTGGCCACGTCTCACGTCACCCTGAGCGGCAACCTCGACGCCGGCGCGGCCGATGCCACCACGGTTCCGACCACGATGACCGTCTTCGACAGCCTGGGCATCTCGCACTCGGTCAAGGTCACGTTCACCAAGACCGGAGCCAATGCCTGGAGCTGGAGTGCCACCAAGGATGCCGCGGACACCGGCATCGACATTGCCCAGACTGCAGCCGCTGCCGGCCCACCCGTCGTTGCGGCCGTCAACAACGGCACCCTGAGCTACACCAGCGGCGGCGTGTTCTCGGCTTCGACCGGCTCTCTCTCCTTCACCTTCCCGGACGGCGCGACGGCCACAACCCCGAGCATCGATCTCTCAGCCATGACCCAGTTCAGCGGCACCAGCCAGCCGGCCGGACAGACCGACGGGTTCACTTCTGGCAC
This sequence comes from Candidatus Limnocylindrales bacterium, assembly GCA_036386115.1. Classification (GTDB taxonomy): domain Bacteria; phylum Chloroflexota; class Limnocylindria; order Limnocylindrales; family CSP1-4; genus Fen-1039. The sequence continues at coordinate 14,565 of DASVJA010000030.1, read as the reverse complement.
CTTGTCCACCTTCTCCGTCGGCAACGCCGGTGAGCTGTCCGGTGTCTACAGCAACGGCCAGACTCAGGTCCTCGGCCAGATCGCTCTCGCAAACTTCCTGAACTCGGCCGGTCTTCTGCGCGCCGGCCAGAACAACTTCTCGGCAACATCCGCTTCCGGCGCCGCCAGCGTCGGCACCGCCGGCACCGGCGGCCGCGGAACCGTGACGACTGGCGCGCTCGAGATGTCGAACGTTGACCTGGCGACGCAGTTCACCGGCATGATCACCGCGGAACGTGGCTTCCAGGCCAACGGCCGCGTCATCACCACCTCCGATGAGATGCTCCAAGAGCTGGTCAACCTCAAGCGGTAACTAGCTCCGCTTAGGCGGAACGTGTGATAGTTGCGGCCGGGCCGGCCCAGGGCTCGGCCGCAACAAACCTCCTCGGTTTCGACCGATACCTACTCAGGCAGAATGCTATGGACGCAGGAATTCCCGTGAAGACCGGAAAGCTCCTCGTGGCGAGCGGCGCGCTCGCATCGGTTCTCACGCTCATGCTCTCCGGCGCCGTCCAGGCGAATGGAGTCGGCGATCTCTATGTCGCCAGCTCGGCGGGAGTTCTCGAGGTCGAAGTTGCCACCTCGGAGGTCAAGGAAACGATCTCCATCGTGCCGTCGCCGACGGCGCTGGCCTTCAGCCCGGATGGAACCACGCTGTACTCCACGGGCGGCTCGGCCAATGTGACTCCTATTGATATCGCCACACTGGATCTCCAGCAGGCAATCGTGATGCCGGGCCCTGTCGTCGGGCTGGCAATGCCTGCGGGTCAGATCCTCGTCGGCGCGATTCCCGCCCGCCGAACTCTCGGCTTTGCCGTGGTTCATGGAGGCGCGGTCACTGAAAGCGCCCAGCTGCCGGGCGCCGGGAATCTCATCGCCGCCGATCGCCGCGACGCGCGCGTTGCCGTCGCTGAGGCAGGCAAGAGCTGGCTGGAGATTGTGGATCCCGCGACCAGCACGCTGAAGAAGACCACGGTCGAAGGCGGAATCGTGGCTCTGGCGATCGATCGCGATCACGGCGGCGTACTGGTTGCCACACAAAATCCCAATTCCATCGTGAGAGTGGACCTCACGTCCCTCGTCTCGACGTGGACCGTCGGTCTCTCCGCGACGCCGGTGGCTCTGACGGCCACAGCCTCCGCAGCCATCGTGAGCAGCGGTGCGGATCTATGGAAGGTAGACGGCAAGACGGCGGCGAAATTCGCCACGGCGCGCCAGGCCGTCACCGCTCTGACGGCCAGCGATGAAGGCGCCTACGTCCATGCCGCCGAGGCCACCGGCATAGAGGTCTTCGACTCGAAGGGCGCCGTGCAGCGGACGATCGAGATGTCCGCGACCCAAACGCCACTTGCCATGGCCTCCGTGCCGCGCGGATCGTCCCTCTATCTCGGGCTGGGCGTGACCAAATCCGCTTCACCCGGTCCCGGCGGCCAGATGCCCGGCGCGCTGACGACTCCGGTTCCGCCCTCAACCTCGACCGTGACCGACACCGCCCGCGACATCATCGGGTACCCACCGGTCCAGGAGGGCGCACTCGTCGCGGTTGCCATCCTGTTCGCGTGCTGGGTCTTCATCAAGTGGTACGACAAGCGGGCGGCGAAGAGGGGGTAGGCGGGGCGCCTCCGGCTGCGGTGATGCGAGTTAGCCCGGGCTGCCGACCGGCCGTGGATACGTACGCGGAGTTCATGGGGTCGATCAAGGCGGGGATGGCGTAGGGTCAGCGCCACAGCGCGCGCGGGCAGCCTCCCAGCCCGCCCATCGGGTCACCATTTAGCCCAATTACCCTGAAGGGGAAGTTAGGCGGGTTGGAGGGGCTATTTCGGCGGAATCTGGGCGAATGTGACCGGCGTCGCGCGCTTTTCACGCTCAGGCTCATGCCGACTACTGGGCCTGGGCCGACGCCACCTCGCCCAACTACCGTGGTATGGGAATTGGACCAGATAGGTGGGTGTCGCCGAGCGGCGCGGGTGACGAGAAAGGCGGCCGTCGACATGCGACTTACCCATCACGGGACTGCTGTCGCGCCCCAACCTGCGGTCTAGTCGCCGGGCGGCTAATAGGCGCATTCAGGTGCCCGTCAGGATGTCCCTAGCCCGAGTGTCTCTCGATAGTAGTCGCGTCACGAATGGGTCTGACGCCACCGCCGATAGGTTCCTGGGCCGCCTTGGGCTGCAGTGGCGCCCGGCTCGCTGCGCTCCGGGCAGTGGCGCCCCGGCTGCAATAACCGACCGGGAGGCTACAGGCCGGGAGCGTCGGCAGGCGCCCGACCCGGATCAGCTCGCCTGCACGTCGAAGATGGAGAGCAGCTCCGAGAAGGACTCGCGGACTGTTGCCGTTCGCTCTTCCCAGCGCTCGCGGGTGAGGTTGAGCGCCTGTAGGACGCCGTCACCCTCGAATTGCTGGTCCGCTGCGTCAACCATGGCGGGGTAGCTCAGCTCGCGCAGGAGAACATCGGAGCCGGCGATCAGGGCACCCAGCGAACCGGGACTCGGTACGTGGTGGTCCCAGAGCACGCGGGCGATGACCGGCGGCAGGTTCCACTCGTAGGCGAAGACCGCGCCGACATCCTGATGGGTGGTCCCGGACAGCTCGATCTCCATCTCCAGCTGCCCGGCCGCGTTGCGCGCGTCGTGAGCATGCGGGTCCAGGAGATAGCTCGCGTAGCGCTCGCCGACATCGTCGAGGAGGTACACGTGACCGAGGTCATGGAGAAGGCCGGCGGCAAAGGCGGTGTCCGGGTCCACGGATCGGGACATCTGGGCCAGCGTCTTGCCGACGACGGCGGCGCGAACCGCGTCACCGGTGAGTCGGGCGGCGGCAAGAGCCTCGCGCGGCGAGCGATTGCCCGCACGTCGCGAAACGATGAGCGATGTCAGGACCAGCTGCCGCAGCACGGTGTCACCAAGAAGGGCAACGGCACGCGATAGCGTAGTGACCGGCTCGGCAGGTGCGTAGAAGGCCGAGTTGGCCATACGTAGAACGCGAGCCGCCAGGGCGGGGGAGCCGTCGATCAGCTTGGCCAGCTGCCGTGCGTTCGAGTCGCCCTGTCGTAGCTGCTGCTCCAAGCGCAGCAGACTGGCGGACGGGCTGATCGCATGAGCGTGCTGGACGATCTGCCGCGCTCGGTCGAGAGTGGTGCTGGTCAAGACTTCCATGAGAAGGGTGTCGGTGCCCATAGCACGGGCTTGAACGCTGTTAGTACACCTAATCGCCCGATTCCTGGAAATCGGGCGAACTACCTATTCCAGACACGAGTCTCACCGGCGGCAGGAGCGTCTCACAAACAGATCGGCCTTTGGGATGATGCCTGGACGAACGTTATGATGACGCCTCGTGTGCCTGAGGAGGGCAAGATCCGGGTATGGCGTTGATAGAGGCCACAGGCCTAACCAAACACTACGGACAGGTTAAGGCGCTCGAGAAGCTCGATCTTGCGGTCGAGCCGGGCGTCATCGGTCTTGTCGGCGCGAACGGTGCCGGCAAGAGCACTTTCCTCAAGATCCTCCTGGGAGTCATCCCGCCCACGAGCGGCCGGGCCCTGGTGCTGGGAATGGATGTGGTTCGCGAAGCTTCGAGCATCCGCAAAGTCGTCGGGTACATGCCGGAGCACGATTGCCTGCCGCCTGATGTCAGCGCGACGGAATTCGTCACGCACATGGCCCGCATCTCCGGCCTGCCGCGTTCGGCCGCCCGGGAGCGCACGGCGGAGGTCCTCCGCCACGTAGGCCTCTACGAGGAGCGCTATCGCCAGATCGGCGGCTACTCCACGGGCATGAAGCAGCGCGTCAAGCTGGCCCAGGCTCTCGTCCACGATCCCAAGTTGTTGCTCCTGGACGAGCCCACGAACGGCCTGGATCCTGCCGGCCGCGATGAAATGCTGGACCTGATCAAGCGGACCGGCACCGAATTCGGGATTTCCATTGTGGTGGCCTCGCACCTGCTCGGCGAAATCGAGCAGGTCTGCAGCTTCCTGCTGGCCATCGATGCGGGGCACTTGCTGAGTGCCGCTCCCATCACCACCTTCACCGCCCGGACTCCGGTTCTGGCCGTGGAAGTGGAGGAGGGTTCGGATCGATTGGCCGCGGCGCTCGTGGGTCGCGGGTTCAAGGTCCGCGCAGACGGCGATTGCGTACTCGTAGCTATTGAAAACGACTCGCTTTACGACGCGATCCGCGATACCGTCGCAGACCTTGCCCTGCCGCTGGTGCGGATACAGCAAGAGCGCGGCCGCCTGGAAGATCTATTCCGTGACACCGCGCCGGTCGCGGCCGCGGCCGCGACCGCAGGGAGCGCGCAATGACCGCCAACACTCGCCCGGCCGCTCCGGCGGGCAGCATCTACGACCTGGGTTACCGCCACTACGAAGGCAAGCGCCACGGCCGCTGGTATGCGGTTTGGTCGCTCTACGTTGAGGGCGTGCGCGGTGTCTGGGGCTTTGGGCGCCCGATGACCGCCAAGGCTGCGCCGTTCATTCTGGCGGGGCTGTACTCACTGCTGGCCCTGATCCAGCTCGCCTTCTCGTCGAGCATCTCCCAGGCGATTGCCACCAGTGACGCCTCCGCGACCAACCTGGCCACCTACCACAACTACTTTGGTCAGGTGTCGTTCTTCATCGTGCTATTCCTGGTGGCGCAAGCGCCCGAGCTTGTCTGCCGAGATCAGCGGTACCACGTTCTCCCGCTCTACTTCACTCGGGCCTTGGGCCGTGCCGATTACGCCCTCGCCAGGCTGGCTTCGCTAGTGACGGCGGTCTTCATCGCCCTGATGGTTCCCATGATCCTTCTCTTCATCGGTGACGTTCTGATGAAGCCGGATACGCTCCAGGCGGTCGGCACAGAATGGCCGCAGGCCCTGGTCTCCATTCCGGCGTCGTTGCTGGCGGCTGTGAGCCTGTCGGCCATCGCCCTCGCATTGGCTTCCTTCTCACCGCGGCGCGCCTACGCCGCCATCGGACTCGTTGCGTACTTCCTGCTCGTGGAGATCGTGCCCGCCGTGATCTACCGAGTCGGCGATCATGCCGGCTGGACCTGGGTAGATAAGGTGATGCTCCTGAGGCCCACGAATGTGATTGCCGCCGCCACAGACTGGTTCTGCGGCGTACGGCTCCCGATAATGGGCCAAGATGCTGCTGCTCCACCCACAATGGGAGCCGACGCCTACGTCCTGGCGGTCATCGCGAGCATCGTCATCTTCACGGGCATCCTGCTGTTCAAGTACCGGAGGATCCCGGCATGACCGTCGAGTCTTCTCAGGGCCCGGTCGTGTATACGACCGCGATCGACCCAGCCCCGGCAGCGCCGCTTGCCGCCCCCGCCATCGAGCTGATCAACGCGGCTCGCTGGTACGGCAACGTAGTCGCCGTCAACGACCTCACCTTCAGCCTCGGTGTCGGCGTGACGGGTCTCCTGGGCCCAAACGGCGCCGGCAAGACGACGCTGCTCCACATGTTGGCCGGCTTCCTCGCGCCATCCGCCGGGACGGTTCATGTGCTGGGGCGGAGCCCTTTCAGTGACCCTTCCGTCTACCGTCAGATCGGCCTCGTGCCGGAACGGGAGTCGGTCTATCCGTTCCTCTCCGGCCTGGACTACGTGCGCTTCAACGCCAAGCTCCAGGGCCTGAAGAATGCGGATCAGGCCGCACGAAACGCGATCCACCTCGTGGGTCTGGAGGATGCCATGGAACGTCCGATCGGGACGTACTCCAAGGGCATGCGCCAGCGTGTCAAGGTTGCCGGAGCACTAGTTCACGATCCGCAGGTCTTGCTGCTGGACGAGCCGTTCAACGGCATGGACCCGCGGCAGCGTCTGGCGATGATGGACTTGCTGACTCAGATGGCCGCGTCCGGCCGGACCATCCTCTTCTCGTCGCACATCCTCGAGGAGGTCGAGCGGATCGGGAACGATATCCTTGTGATGGTCGCCGGCCGGCTCGCCGCCTCGGGCGATTTCAGGGCCATCCGAGCCTTGATGACCGATCGGCCACACACGATCACGATCCGATCGAGCGACGACCGGCGGCTGGCCGGCGCGCTGATGGCAGATCCGACGATCTTCGGAGTGGACCTGGGCAAGGACGGTCTGTCGGTGCGGACTGCGCACCTCTCGGCATTCCGGCGGCTTATCGCCGGTGCCAGCCGATCGGCAGGCGTCCGGCTGTTCGAGGTCGTCTCCGGCGACGAGTCACTTGAGAGCGTGTTCGACTATCTGGTGCGGCGATGATGTTTACACGATCCCTGTCGGCGATCCCTCTGATCGTCCAGGTAACCCTGCGCCAGCTGCTCGGCCGGCGCAGGACGATCCTCCTGGTTCTCCTGGCGGCCGTGCCGGTCCTGCTCGCCCTGGTCTTCAGGGCGGCCAACAGCACCGACATTCCCAGTTTCGCCACCGGCGTCCTGGACGCGGTCGCAGTCACCCTGCTTCTGCCGATAGTTGCCGTACTTTTCGGCACGGCCGCTTTCGGGGCCGAGGTTGAAGACGGAACGATCCTATATCTGCTCGCCAAGCCGATCTCCCGCTGGGCGATCGTGGCGGCCAAGTTCATCGGCGCCGTCGGCGTCACAGCTTTGCTGACCATTCTTTCCGTCCTGGTCGCCGGCGCCATCGTGCTTGGGACCGGCGGTGAGGCGGGGGCAGAGGCGACACGCGCGTTCATGGTGGCGATGCTCGTCGGTTCCGTCTGCTATGTGTCCGTCTTCTTGACTCTCAGCCTGTTCACCCGGCGGGCGCTGCTCATCGGCCTGGTCTACGTTCTGGTGTGGGAAGGTGCCCTCTCGACGCTCCTGCCCGGCATCGCCAACCTCTCGATCCGCCAGTTCGCGCTCGGTGTCGCCAGTGCCTTCTGGCAGATGCCCGACGAGGCTCGTCTGACCCCGAGCACGGCGCTGCCGCTCGCGATCATCGTGGTGGTGGCCGCGCTGGCTCTGGCTACGTGGCGGCTGCGACGCTTCGAGTTGGCCGGCAGCGGCGACTAACGGACAGAGGGGGGCGCGTCTCCGCCCCCTTTTCGCTCAATGACAGCCAGGTGGCGTTATGCGCGAGGGAGGTCCTGGACCGGCCCGTAGACGGCCGATTTCGGGTCATCCTGCCCGGGAGTTAGTCGCCAGCGGCTACTCCGGACCGGCCGATGCGCCGAATTGGCCGGATGATCCCGCATGGTGCTTCCTCGGCTGTCATTGCGTAGAAACCGCGTCGTTGGACCGAAGACTTACTCCTCGTTCGCGACCGGCAGTCCCAGGATGTTGAACCCACCATCCACGTAGATCACTTCGCCCGTGGTCTGGCCGGACAAGGGGCTTGCCAGGTAGACGGCGGTGCCGGCCACGTCTTCGATCGTGATGTGCCGGCGCAAAGGCGTCACCTCCGCGAACGCGTTGTGCATGGTGCGGAAGCCGGCGATGCCGTGGGCGGAAAGGGTGCGAACGGGGCCGGCGCTGATGGCATTGACGCGGACTCCGGACGGACCCAGGTCCGCGGCGAGATATCGGGTCGTGGCCTCGAGAGCAGCCTTGGCCACGCCCATCACGTTGTAGTGAGGCACAACCTTCTCGGCGCCGTAGTAGGTCATGGTCATGATCGATGAGCCGGGCTTCATGTACGGTCGGGCCTCGCGGGCCATCGCGATCAGCGAGTACACGCTGATGTCGAAGGCCGTGTGGAAGCCGTCGCGGCTGGTCGCGGAGAAGTTGCCGGCCAGGTCTTCCTTTTCGGCATAGGCAACGGCGTGGACCAGGATGTCCAGGTCGCCTTCCTTGGCGTGCCACTTCTCGAAGACGCGCCGGATCTCGTCGTCGTCACGGACATCGCAGCCCTCCACGAAGGTCGAGCCGATGGAAGCGGCCAGCGGCCGGACGCGGCGCTTGATGAGCGACGCCATCGAGCTGAAGCCCACGTCGGCGCCCTGGTCGTATAGGCCCTTGGCGATGCCCCATGCAATCGAGTGGTCGTTGGCGACACCGAACACGAGGGCCTTTTTGCCCTTGAGCAGGCCGTCACGGGCGCAGTCGTCTGCGGGACGGGTCAGGCGGTGGCTCACGCGCGGCTTGGCGACGGCGACGGGAGCCTCGACGGCAGCGGCAATCGTCGGGCCAGACGCGGAACCGACCTCGGGCCGGTCGGCTGCCGCCTGCGGCGCATCGGTCGTCTCGTGCTCAGGCTCGGTTGCGCCGTGCCGTTTGGAGAGTTTCATTTGTTTGTCCGTCCTCCGTTGTCTACCCACCCGGGATCGCTTCTCCGCGGAACCGCGATCTGGGCGGGCCGCGAACGACTCGGGATCGGCGTGTGCGACTCCGATCGTTCTCACCATGCACAACCCCGGCGCGCACAGATCGTTACGCCGGCATTGGCGGTGGCTCCGAGAATAACGTGTATCTGTGCGCTACACAATGAAATCGGGCGCGGAGTTGCGAATTGATGGCGCGGCGCACGAATGTGCCTCCCTGAACGCTAGCGATCGAGTCGGCCATCGACCTACGCCGTAACCGTGGCATAGGCCGGGCTTCCGGGCGCCGGTGCTCGGATCCCATTCGTCCGCGTTGCGGGGGCAAGCGAGCGGCGGGCGAGTCACCTGTACGGCCCCGGGCAGAGGTCATGCATTCCCGGCCGGATGGCTCTATTGCAGTTAGTCAGAGATACATATTCTGGCGACGATTGCCATGCCTTGCGGTCACGAGACCGTTTGGACCAGCCAGGGCACGGCCTCCTTCCAGGAGGTATCGATGACAGCCGGACCTGCGATAGCGCCGCTGCACCCGGAAGACCGGGACCTGATCGACCGGATCATCGGCGACCAGACCGGACATCCCGGTGCGCTCCTCGGCATCCTGGAGAAGCTTCAGGAGCAGAATCGCCACCAGTACCTCCCGATGGAGACGCTGGAGTACGTGGCTTCTCGAACCGGCATCCCGCAGTCGCAGGTTTACGGCGTAGCCACGTTCTATGCGCTCTTCAACCTGGATCCGCAGGGCACGCACACGATTGCGATCTGCCGCGGGACCGCCTGCCACACCCGCGGCTCGCGGGCGCTGCTCGAGAGAGTGAAGCTGCAGCTCAATCTCCAGGAGGTCCCCGAAGGCGCCGACAAGTCGGCGCTGACGACGCCCGACCGGCGCTTCACGATCCGTACGGTCGCCTGCTTCGGCCAATGCGCACTCGCCCCGGTGGTCGAGGTTGACCACGCCATCCGCGGGCACGTCAAGGAACAGGCGCTCATTCGCGAGGTAGAGGCGCTGCGCAAGGAGCGTGTCCGGTGATGATCAAGGACTTCGCCGCGTTCTCAGCCGTTCGTGAGGCCGGCCTGGCCAAGCTCCTCCCCGGCAAGCCGCGCATCGCCGTGGGTATGGGCACGTGCGGTTCCGGCAACGGCGCCGAAGCCGTCTTCCACGCCTTCGCGTCTGAGATCGACGCGCGCGGCCTGGCCGTGCAGCTCGTGCCCGTCGGTTGCTTTGGGTTTTGCGCCGAGGAGCCGCTCGTCAATGTCTGGGTGCCGGGTCAGCCGATGCTGGTACTGCATCGGGTCCAGCCCAACCACGTTGATGCGATCCTGAATGGGCTGAGCCACGGGGCTCTGCCGCCCGCGGAGACAATCCTCTGCAAGATTGAGCACTGGGACCATCTCACCGGTCATGTGAAGTACGGAACCGGCTACGCGGAGATTCCCAACTGGACCGAGGTGCCCTTCTTCGCCGGCCAGTCCAAGATCGTGCTGCGCAACTGCGGCTTGATCAACCCGGACGACATCGAGGAATACATCGCCATCGGCGGGTACCAAGCCCTCTACAAGGTTCTGATCGATCAGAACCCTGCCGCTGTCATTGAACAGGTCAAGGCCGCCAAGCTACGCGGCCGCGGCGGCGCCGGTTTCCTGACCGGCCAGAAGTGGGAGTTCCTGGCCAAGGCGGCCGGGCCGGAGAAGTACCTCATTTGCAATGCGGACGAGGGCGACCCCGGCGCTTACATGAACCGCAACGAGATCGAATCGGATCCGCATTCCCTTCTGGAAGGAATGATGATCGCCGGGTACGTGACCGGCGCGGCCAAGGGCATCATCTACGTCCGGGCCGAGTATCCGCTGGCGATCCTTCGCCTCGAGCGCGCCATTGAGCAGGCGCGGGCCTACGGCGTTCTCGGCGAGAACGTGTTGGGCCGCGGCTTCGACTTCGACATCCAGATGGTGGAAGGTGCCGGCGCATTCGTGTGCGGCGAAGAGACGGCGCTCATCGCGTCGCTCGAGAACACGTCCGGCCGGCCCCGGCCGCGACCGCCGTTCCCGGCCCAGAAGGGCCTTTACGGCAAGCCGACCAACATCAACAACGTTGAGACCTGGTACAACATCGCGCCCATCGTTTCCAAGGGCCCGGCCTGGTTCACCGAGACCGGCAGCACCAAGAGCGCCGGCACAAAGGTCTTCTCGCTGGTCGGGAAGATCAAGAACTCCGGTCTCGTGGAGATGCCGCTGGGCACGCCGCTCTCCAAGTTCATCTACGACATCGGCGGCGGTGGCTCCGGCGGGCGCGACATCAAATCCGTTCAGACCGGCGGCCCTTCGGGCGGCTGCATCCCGGCCGAGATGTTCGAAACCCCCGTCGACTATGAGACGCTCCAGCAGCTCGGCTCGATCATGGGTTCGGGCGGCATGGTCGTCATGGACGAAGACAACTGCATGGTGGACGTCGCCCGCTACTTCATCGAGTTCACGCATTCGGAGAGCTGCGGCAAGTGCGTCCCGTGCCGCGTGGGCCTGGACAAGGCCCTGCGGATCCTCAACGACTGCACCCTCGGGACCGCGACTCACGCGGACCTCGAGACGCTCGACGAGCTGTGCCGCATGGTCCGCGACACGTCGCTGTGCGCCCTCGGCACCAGCGCGCCGAACCCTGTTCTCACGAGCATGCGCCATTTCCGGCACGAGTTCGAAGACCATATCGTGGCCAAGCGCTGCCGCGCCGGCGTCTGCGAGGATCTGGCCCTCTCGCCCTGCGAGAACTCCTGCCCGCTGCACATGAACATCCCGCGCTTCCTGCAGCTGTACAAGGAAGGGCGGGTCGAGGACGCGTTCCTGTCCGTAATCATGGACAACCCACTGCCGGCATCGACCGGCCGTGTTTGCCAGCACCCCTGCGACAACCGCTGCCGTCGTGCCGCCATCGATGAACCGGTCAACATGCGCGACGTCCATCGCCGGATCGCGGACGAGATCTTCTTGTCCGACAAGTTCGAGCCGATGGTGGCCCGCGTGTTGGAGCAGAAGTTCGAGCCGTCCGGACACAAGGTCGCGGTTATCGGGGCCGGCCCCACAGGCCTCACGAGTGCCTACTACCTGTCACTGCTCGGCCATGAAGTCACCGTCTATGACTCCCGCCCGGCCGCCGGCGGAATGCTCCGCTATGCGCTGCCCGAGTACCGGTTGCCGAAGGCCGTTCTGGACAGGGAGATCGAGCTTATCGAGCGGACGGGCGTCAAGTTCCAGTTCAACGTCAACGTCGGCGAGGAAATACCTCTTAACGACATCGCCCACCAGTACGACGCCGTATTCCTTGCCATCGGCACCTGGAAGGAAGCCTGGGTATACCTGCCCGGCACCGAGCTGACGGGCGTAATCCCGGCGCTGCCGTTCCTGGAAGCCGTATCGCGCGAGGAGCCGGTCCCGGTCGGCAAGAACGTCGTGGTCATCGGCGGTGGTAACGCCGCCGTGGACTCCGCAAGAACAGCCCGCCGCCTCGGCGCGGACGTGACGATCGTCTATCGCCGCGAGCGCAAGGATATGCCGGCCATTCCGGAAGAGATCGAGGCGGCCGAACACGAGGGCGTGAAGTTCGCCTATCTTGCGGCTCCGCACCGCATCGTCGGCGACAAGGACGGCCGGGTGATCGCAATCGAAACCGTTCGGACGAAGCTCGGCGAGTTCGACACTTCCGGCCGCCGACGCCCGGTCCTTACCGACGAAATCATCCGCATGAAGTGCGACAGCGTCGTCCTTGCGGTCGGCGAGAAGGTGGACCCGGACTTCAGCAAGGCATCCGGCCTGACGGTTCAGGAGAACGGTACGCTGGAGGTTGAGCGCTATTCGCTTGAGACGAGTCGCGACCGCTTCTACGCCGGCGGCGATCTCATCACGGGCGCCTCCAACGTTTCCAACGCGATGGGGATCGGTAAGAAGGCGGCTCGCAACATCCACAAACGATTGATGGATCTGGAGAAGTTCCCGAACCTCCTGCCGGACTTCACCTACCAGATGAAGCCGCCGGAAACGCCGAGCGAGTACAGCCGCCACGTTCCGGCGGAGATGCCGGCGGCCCAGCGGGTTCAGTCTTACGCCGAGGTATCGCTCGGCCTGTCGGCCACGGCCGCGCTTGAGGAAACTTCCCGTTGCTTGCGCTGCGACGTTCGCAGCGCCGAAAGGTAGGGATCACCTTGACCGAGAAGGTGAAAGTCCGTATCGACGGCCAGGTGATCTCTGCGACCCCGGGTCAGACGATCCTCCAGGTCGCGCGAGAGAACGACAAATACATCCCGGCGCTCTGCTACATGGAAGGTCTCAGTGCCGTCGGTGCCTGCCGATTGTGCATGGTCGAGGTTGCCGGTGTCGCGCGCCTGCTTCCCGCTTGCACCACGCCCGTGGCCGAAGGGCTGGCGGTAAACACAACATCGCCTCAGATCCAGTCGTATCGGAAGATCGCGCTTGAGCTCCTTTTTGCCGAGCGCAACCACGTCTGCGCCGTGTGCGTGTCCTCCGGTCACTGCGAGTTGCAGGGCCTGGCTCAGGAACACGGCGTCACCTACATCCGCTATCCATACAACTTCCCCAAACTCCCGGTCGACACGTCGCATCCGCGATTTGTGCTGGACCACAACCGCTGCATTCTCTGCTCGCGCTGCGTTCGCACGTGCGCCGAAATCGAGGGCGCACACGTTTGGGACGTGGCCGGGCGCGGTATCCAGTCGCGGCTCGTCTCCGAGCTGAAGCGGCCCTGGGGCGAAGCCACGAGCTGCACGAGCTGCGGCAAGTGCGTCCAGGCCTGCCCCACAGGAGCGATGGCCGAGAAGGGTTGGGGCGTTGAAGAGATGACCAAGCAACCGGCCGTCGTGGGCCGTCTGACCTCGATGCGAGACGGTGAGGGTCGGTGATGGATAAGGCAAGGATCGGCACCTGCTGGCTCGATGGCTGCTCCGGCTGCCATATGTCGCTGCTGGATATGGACGAAGCCATCGTTTCCGTCCTGGAGAAGGCGGACATCGTGTTCGGCCCGCTTGTGGACGCGCAGGAATGGCCCGAAAACGTTGACGTGGCCGTGATCGAAGGCGCGGTCAGCAGCGAGGATGACTTGGAACTGGCGCGGACCGCGCGGGCGAGAAGTAAGTATGTGATCGCGCTGGGCGATTGCGCCGTGACGGGTAACGTGCCGTCGATGCGCAACGGCATCCCAACGGCCAAGCTCCTGGAGCGGATCTATGTCGACGGCGTGACCGCCACTCCGGGAGTGCCCACGGACGGCGTGCCGGCGTTGCTCAAGCAGGCCGGGCCGCTCCATTCGGCCATCGCGGTCGATCTCCACGTCCCCGGATGCCCACCCAAGCCGGAGGCGATCCTGTACGTCCTGGGCGAATTGCTCGAAGGTCGAACGCCGGACCTCGGCTCCAAGTTGCGGTTCGGGTAGGCCGGCATGATGACCAAGAAGACGACTCCCGCCGCTGCCGAACCCGAAGCCAGGAAGCCGGCCATGAAGACAATCACGATCCCGCACGTATCGCGCATCGAAGGCCACGCCAAGATTACGATCCACCTGGATGACGCCGGTCAGGTGAGCGACGCCCAGTTTCACGTGACCCAGATCCGCGGCTTCGAGAAGTTCGTCGAGGGTCGGCCTTACTACGAGATGCCGTCCATCACCGAGCGCATCTGCGGCATCTGTCCGGTCAGCCACCTGCTGGCTTCGTCCAAGGCTTGCGACGCGATCATGTCTGTGGGCGTGCCAGAGACCGCGGCCAAGTTGCGTGAGTTGCTCCACTGCGCTCAGTTCGTCCAATCACACGCCTTGTCCTTCTTCCATCTCTCGGCCCCGGATCTGCTGCTCGGCATGGACTCGGATCCGGCCAAGCGCAACGTGGCTGGTCTGCTCGAGGCGCATCCGGACGCGCTGCGCGACGGCATAGCGCTTCGCAAGTTCGGCCAGCAGGCCATCGAGCTGCTGGGCAAGGAGAGGATCCACCCGTCGTGGTCCGTGCCGGGCGGCGTGAACGCGCCTCTGGATCCGGCGGCTCGGGAGAAGATGATCGCCGGGCTGCCTGCCGCAATGGCGATCGTTAAGGCGACGCTGGCTCTGTGGAAGAACACCCTGGACGGCTTCCCGAACGAGATCGAATCCTTCTCCAATTTCCCGACGATGTACTGCGGCCTGGTCGGGCCGGACGGCTCATTGCGGCTGTACGACGGCAACCTGCGCTTCATCGCCTCCGACGGCGCGATCGTCGCGGACCAGGTGCGCCCGAACGACTACGCGACCTACATCGGCGAGGCGGCGCTGACCGACTC
>DASVJA010000029.1:0-5844 GCA_036386115.1 Candidatus Limnocylindrales bacterium | reverse complement strand
GACTCGGCGCTGCACGACTCAGACGAGTCTCTCTACGTGGCCAAGGAGAACGGCCGAAACCGACTCGAAATCCACTACCGACACTCGCCCTCGGAACTCGTGCCGATCGACCGGCAGAGGGCGGCCAGCTAGGCTATCGCCGATGGTCGCGACGTCAGCGAATCGGGAGGAGGAATGCTCCTATCCCGACCGCCAGACCAATGACCAAGCTGGCCAGGCCGATCTGCAACGACCGCATTCGATCTCTCCGGTGAGCCTCTTCATCCGCCACCTTCTGGACGGTGCCCAACTCGCCGAAGTTGTAAACGCCGCTGGAACCGAAGCCGGCACAGAAGTGAAGTCTGGCCTGAATGTAGCCCGTCGCCGCGGGCCCGGCCGTGAGAATCAGGATTAGCCGGGTCCAGTGCGGCGCGGCTACGGCCAAGAGAACGGCAAAGAGCCCGATTGACACCACCAGGCCGACATGGCCGACCCGCCTGCGCCTGGCAATCTCCGCCGGCCCGATATTGCAAACTCCGGGCTCATACGCGACAACTCGGATGGGACCAGTACTAGCGACGTTCGACATGCTTTGGGACCTCGATTCCAGAATAGGTTAGCCCCGCAACCAATCCTTGCAAGGCCACGCGGAGTCGAGGATCGCCAGGTGGCTCAGGCATGCAACGAACCCGCAATCCGGCTTCATACTGGTCTGGAGGTCACTCCACCCCACAGGAGCCCCCAGCCCTCTCAGGCACAAACCGTGGTAGCCTCCGACCTCGTCGGGGTGGTCCTATCGGCGAGTCGCCCCCGGTACAAAAGGGGAAGCTTGCAAAGGGCCTTTCTCGCCGATGATTAGCAGGGCCCCGTCCAGAGGTCGGTAGACCCGAGGATGCCTAGAAAAGAGGATCCGTCCCGTGGTCTTCAGTCGCAAGCCTGCAAGAAAAGCGGAGGCCCGCAGCGAGATGCAGTCTGCTCTGGTCGAGATGCTCCTCGACGCAGACGAGCTCGAGCGCCGCCGACTTCTGCTGATGGCATTGCAGACCGGCGAGCTGAAGAAAAGCGAGGCCACCGAACTGCTGCGTCTCGTCGAACGTCTCGAATCCGTATCAGCGACGGGAACCAGACCCAGCCTGTAGTCTCGGCGGACCGCCTCACGGCACCTGGGCGGTCAGGCGATCCAGCAGGCCACGGAACGAACCAGTGATGCGGTTCCGCGACGAAGAGAAGCTGATCTTGAAGCCGTCGCTGGGAACCGCTCCATCGAGCAGGCGGCTCGCCAGTATGTCTATGTCGCCCACCACCTTGGATGTGGGGAACCGCTCGACCGCGGACTTGCCCTCATCTGCAGCCCGCACGAACAGCATCCCCGCCGACCTGATGCGCGCGAGAGCCGGCACGGCCACCACGCGCTCGACATCTCCCGCCGCGACGCCGCTGTTGGCCCGATTGATGACGATCATCAGCCGCTCCCGGATATCAAGTTCCACCGCGACTTCCCGGAACTGAACTGCCGCCCTGATGCAAGGGACATCCGGCGTAACCGGAACCAGGATCCTGTCCGCTTGTTCAAACAGCGCCTGGTTCAAGGGCCCGTAGTCCGGGTGCATATCCAGGATGATCCAGTCGTATGAATCCCGAGCCGCGATGATGGCGTCGGCAACGCGCTTGGGATCCAGAACTTCCGTATGAAGCGGCGACTCGGCCATGACCAGCACGCTGATTCCGCTGCCGTGAACTGCCGCGATCTGCGCTACGGTCTCTTCCTTGCCGTTCTTGGCGTCCTCGCGCCAGGCATTGGCGAGCGTCCGCGGCCGCTCCAGGCCCAGAGATGACGCCACGTGGCCGGTAATCGTGTCGCAGTCGACGAGCAGAACCTTCTGGCCCTTCCGAACCTGCAGCGCCGCGCCGAGATTGATTGAGATCGTCGTCTTGCCGACCCCACCCTTGGGATTGAAGACGATCACGATCTTGCCCAGCTTGGCCCCATCCGCGACCGGAGCGGCTGCTTTGGCCGCGACCCCGGCGTCCTCAGCGGGGGCATCTGCCGGGGTGTCGCCGCTGCCGGTCATAGCGGCCTCGACCTGCTCCGCGGGCGGAACGCTCTCGACTCGAATGAGCATCGCTTCGACGCGCCAACGGAGCGACTCGGCCGAGTAGGGCCGCGTGAAGTACTCGTCTCGCGAACCACCGCGCCCGCCCATGCCCATCCGCCCCAGGGATCGTGGCGGCATCAGCAATAAGGCCGGTATGTCGCGGGCTCCCTCATGCAGGACCCCGTACATCTCGAGAGTCGTGTCAAAGTCGTTTTCGCCATCCAGAATGGCAACGTTCACATCTGATCGAGTCACCAGGAGTTTCTCCAGGTCTTCCGCCGACCTGACCGCCACGGCCTCGTAGCCGGCTTCCGCCAGGTGCTCACGCACAGCCGAAAACTCGGCCGGCGGCAAGGCAACTGCAACGGCAGATAGCGGCACTACTCAGGTAGCCTCATTGCGACGCGAACGCGGGTACTGTCCGAGTTTAGCCGATCGTACTCCCCCTTCGATGGTCCCATTTCGACGTCGAACCGCCTGAACGGGCGATTCCGGGTCTCCTGCCCTTCGCCGGGACATCAAGTGGTGCCTGGAGTCACTCTCGGCCCGGCCCAGTTGAACCCGCCACCCAATGACCTGAGAAGACCAGATTAGCCGAGAAGGCCTGCGCCCGGCCGAGCAACAGTCAGTTGTAGGGCGTGATTCTCGCGAAGGGTGTCCAGGCGCTTATCCGGCGAGGCCAGGCCAAGCGACAACCCTGTATAGGAGAAGTCGGCCGGCCGAAACTATAGATGTAGCGTCGCTCGCGGATACTCAAACCGCCGGTGCGTCCCGCTCCCCCACCGAGCAGATCGCAGCGTAGTCACACCACCCACAGGCGCGGGCTCCCGGAGTCGGCCCGAATCCGCTGCCGCGAATCTCCCGCGCTTGGAGAGCAAGCCCCTCGCGGACGTTGTCCAGAGCCTGGTCTGTGCGTTCTGCGCTGTAACGGAGGCCGTGCTCCACGAAGTCCAGGGTTACTCGTTCCGGCCGACCCAGAGCCAGGGCGTCCCGGCAACCCAGGGCATAGATGGACAGCTGCAGGCTGGACTCAACGTCAGCGGGCGACCAGGCGTTGCCGGTCTTGTAGTCGATGAGCTCAACGGCGCCGGACGGCAGGCGGTCAATTCGGTCTATGAAGCCGCCGATCGCGACTCGTGTCCCCGGTTCCAACTCCAGACTCAGCCTGAAGCGCGACTCCTCGGCGACGGTCCGTGCCGCGCCGGCAAGTTCCACCTCCCAGAAGCGGTCCAGCATCGGCTCCGCGCGCGCCCGCCACTCCGCTGCGTCAGGTTCCGACGCCAAGGAGCTCCGCTCCCAGACAGAATCGAAGAACCGCCCCAGGCTCGCCCTATCCGGCCCAGCCTCACCCCGATCCGCCCGCTCACGCCGCTCGCGCGTGAACATCTCAAACGCAGCATGGGCCACAGAACCAAAGTCCGCGGCCGGCCGCGCCGGCTCACCCGGCACCCGACACAGATACCGCAGCGCATACTGCCGCGGACACCGCTCAAACGTATCGAAGCTGCTGAAGCTGAACCAGTCCGGCGCCGCGACAAAGTTCAGCGGCGACCCTCCGGCCGCCACATGCTCCGCCATCTCCTGCGGATCCGGCCGTGCCACCCTCGCCTCTCGACCCGGATTCACCCCATCAGCAATCGCCAGAAGATCAGTCATGCCCGGAGTCTGGGCCTGACCCGTGACAGCTGTCTGTCACAACGCCCACTGTCATGTTCGACCCCGGCGAGAAATGCAGACGGGCTCCCCTACTCCGCAATCGGCTCCAGCACGAATACCGGAATCTGGCGCTCGGTCTTGAGCTGATAGCCGGCGTAGTCGGGCCACGTCTCCAGTGCGCGAGCCCACCACGCCGCCCTCTCGTCGCCTGCCACCTCGCGCGCCATGTAGTCACGCCTTGTGGCGCCGTCCTGCAACTCGACGTGCGGGTTCGCCTTCAGGTTGTGGTACCAGACGGGGTGCTGAGGGGCGCCGCCCTTCGAGGCAACCACGGCGTATGTGCCCTGATGCTCGACCCGCATCAGAGCCGTCTTGCGCAGATTGCCCGTCTTCGCACCGACCGAAGTCAGGACGATGATCGGCCTGCCGCGAAGCTCGGCGCCTTCACGACCATCGGTCGACTCGAATAGCTCGACTTGCTTCAGGGCCCAGGCTGAGGTTCCGGGTTCGTATTCACCGGTAAGTGGCATGACTCGACAACTCCTGCTCGAGCGTCAAGTCTATTCCAGCGGCAGATTGATCCGGCCTGATGGTTACGAAAGGCGTCGGCGGCGCTGGCGCGAGAAGAGGACGATCAGGCCGCAGAACGACGCCAGCAAGCCGATCGGCACGAACCAGACGATGGCCCCGCCGTCTGCGGAACCGCCCTGAGCCGTGCTCGTCGGCGGGGTCGTGGGACCTGCCGGCGGGGTTGTGGGACCTGCCGGCGGCGTCGTCACCCCGACAGTCGGCGCGGGCGTGGGCGTGGGCGTCACGACCGCATCGACATAGGTTCGGAAGGCAAGGTCCGGGGGCAGGCCCTGGGTCAGGCCCAGGCCTGTCCAGGTGGAGTTCTGCGTATTGAACCAGTAGGCGATGCCAGCCGGATAGTGGTCGGTGCCGCTATCGGACCCGTATGCGAACTGCGAGTCGGTAAGGGTAAACACGAGCGCGTACATTTGGCCGGACACGACACTAAGCGGCACCGTGAACGGGAAGTTGGTCCATGCGCCCGACTGCGGAACCGTCTCCGTGCCTGTCGCGAGTGACGGGCCTGTCGGCAGGTTGGAACCATCGACGGCCTCGATGCCGACCGTGACCGGTCCGCCCCCGCCGATCCACAGGTCCAGGCTGCTGAAGGAACCAGTCCTGCCCGTCGTGAAGGTCTGGGCGAATTGGTGTCCGCCATCGTTGGCCTGTGCATCACCGATGTTGTTGACCTGATCAAGGCTGGCCGGGTTGGCCGCAAGGATCGACCCCGGAATCAAGGCGGCGAGCAGCAGGCCGGTGCTTACTGCGAGGACGCGACGGTTCATAACGGGCGGGCCTCCAGGGGGCGGATGGCGACGGCCCCACATCGGGGTGCCTTGCTGATGACAAGAACACACGGATGATCGCGGGTCAATCCGCGGCCGGTCTCAGGCTCACCAGGTGACACGGCCTGGACCCGCCGGTCCGGATCAGTAGTGCTAGCCCAAGACGTGTCGCAGATGATCCCCACGGCCAGGAACGCGGCGGTCCCAGGCGGCCGGCCCGGTGCTCACGAAGGTATCGCGGCCCAGGGCGTCATACCAGGGCTTCTTCCACGGGTAGTCCATAAATGATGCGAGCCCGTCGTCATAGACGAACGGCGCTTCGGTGGCCCAGATCACGACGCCGCCGTTGGTCGTTGACTCCCGCCGAATGCCGAGGTCCGCGATTCGCTTGCCCCAGAACTCCACATAAGCGGGGCCAAAATAGTTGAGCCAATAGACGTCCCGCACGGAATGCCTGTCACTGGTTTCGTCCGGCGGTGCCGGCGCGAACTGGCGTTTCTGGCGGGTGCGCGAGAACTCCCCGCGCTGCTGCCGAGCCATCTGCGCGTCCGCCACAAAGCCGTACGAGCCCTGGAACGCACCGGCCAGCCGGACGAAAAATCGGGCCAGGGTCTCGAGGTTAGACGGCTCGCGAAGCCACTCCTCATCACCGTCGTCTGTGAACTCGTAGAGGCGGTGCGGCGTCTCCTTGAGATCGTCGTCGCGATAGCTCGGGGCGGAGAGGGCGCCACTGAGACGCGGGATCCGGCGGCGCCCAA
>DASVJA010000028.1:0-3745 GCA_036386115.1 Candidatus Limnocylindrales bacterium | reverse complement strand
CAATCGATCGACCAGATACCCGCGCTCACGCCCGAGGCCGAGACGATGAGCCGCCTGCTGCGCTCACGAGGCTTCCGCTTCGTCGGCCCGACGATCTGCTACGCCTTCATGCAGTCGGCCGGCCTGGTCAACGACCATGTGGTGGGCTGCTTCCGACATGCCGAGGTTCAGAGGCAGGCCGAACCGGGGCCCGGCCCGACCCGAGCGCATTGATCGGGCGCGCCTTTCGCCGGTTCCCCCGTCGGCTAAACTCGACCGCATGACCGACGCCGCCGCCGCTCCTGCCGCAACCACCGCACCTCGCCCCTCGACCCTGCCCGACAAGCCGCGCATCTACAGCGGCATCCAGCCCACCGGCCGGCCCCACCTGGGCAACGACCTGGGCGCGATCCGCAACTACGTGGCCCTGTCGCAGAAGTACGAGGCGATCTACTGCGTGGTGGACTACCACGCCCTGACGCACGTCCACGATCCCGAGGTGCTGCGGCGCCAGACCCTGGAGATGGCCGCGGCGCTGATCGCGTTGGGCTTGGACCCGAAGAAGTGCACGGTCTTCGTCCAGTCGGACCGCCCCGAGGTCGCAGAACTGTGCTGGCTCTTCAACACAGTCACGCCTGTCGGATGGCTGCAGCGCACGCCGACATACAAGGAAAAGCGGGCCAACCAGCCCGAAGACGTGAACCACGGCCTGCTGACATATCCGGTGCTGCAGGCCGCCGACATCGCCCTGCCAAAGGCGTCGCTCGTGCCGATCGGCCGCGACCAGGCACCGCACCTCGAACTGACCCGCGAGATCGTGCGCGGCTTCAACGCCAGATACGGTGAGACGTTCCCCGAACCGCAGGCGGTCTACACCGAGGCGCCGACGGTCCTCGGCACCGACGGCGTCAAGAAGATGAGCAAGTCGATCGGCAACACGATCGAGGTTCTGGGTGAGCCGGACGTGATCCGCAAGCAGGTCATGTCGATGGTCACGGATACTCAGCGGATCATGCGCTCCGACCCGGGCCGGCCGCAGGTCTGCAACGTCTGCCAGATGCACCGGCACTTCGGCGCCGACTACGAGGAAATCTGGGACGGCGAACGCACCGCGCGGACGGGCTGCGTGGACACCAAGAAGCTGCTGGCCGAGCGAATCATCGCCCACTACGCGCCGGCTCGCGAAACGTACCGCGAGCTGATGGCCGACACCACGAAGCTGCGCCGAATTCTCGATGAGGGCGCCGAGCGCATCCGCCCGATCGCCGAGGCCACAATGGCTGAAGTCCGCGAACGAATGGGCCTCCGCTAGAACCAACGAGGAGCGACGATGACCGGGCAACCCGAGTCTCAGCCGACCCTGCCGGGCGACGAATCCAGCCCTCCCCGAGTCGTGCTCACGGAGCGCGAGCATCGCTGGCTCTCCGCGCTCTTGATCCTCGGCACAGTCGCGGCCGCGTTCGTGGTGCTGAATTTCGTCACTTCGATGCTGGCCTACTTCAACGACGTGATCATGGTCTTCTTCCTCGCCTGGCTGCTGGCGTTCATCCTCAGCCCGGTGGCGAACGGCCTGCTGCGCCTGTTCCCGCGTCTTCCGAGGGCCCTGGCCGTCGTCGTCGTCTATGGCTTGCTCATCGTGGCCATAGTCGGAGGCCTCCTCCTCATAGCCCAGCAGCTCTACCTGTCGATCACCAACCTTCTCTCGGACAGGACCCTCAACGATCCCGACCACCTGCGGAGCATCCTGCAGCCCTGGCAGGATCGTTTGAATTCGCTCGGCGGTGGCCAGATCAACCTCTATCAACAGGTCAACCAGTTGATAGAGAACCTCAAGACCGGTGCCAGCGACCTGGCCAAACCGATCGGTGACATTGCCGTCGCAAGCCTGGGCATCTTCGGCAATGTGCTGTTCGTGTTCTTCCTGTCGCTCTACATGGCGGTCGACCGTGATCGGATCGTCCGCTTCCTGTTCAGGATCGTGCCGCCGGCGTACACCGACGAGGCACGCCTGCTCGAGCACAGCGTTGCGCGGTCGTTCGGAGGGTTCCTGCGCGGCCAGGCACTGATGGGCGTGATGTACGCGATCGTGTCAATGGCCGCCAGCACACTCTTCGGTGTGCCTTACATGCCGGTCACGGCGACTTCGTCGGGCATCCTGCAGGCGATCCCGTTCTTCGGGCCGTTCATCTCGTGGGCGCCGCCCGTCATAGCGGCGCTTCTCTTCAAGCCCGAGGCCGCCCTGCCGACCCTGATAATCATGATCATCGGCTGGTTCGTGCTGATGAACATCGTCCAGCCTCGACTCATGGCCGAGGCCGTGGGTCTTCACCCGGTCGTCGTGCTCGGCTCGGTCCTCATCGGCGGCAAAGTAGCCGGCATCCCCGGCGCTATCTTCGGTGTCCCTGCGGCCGCGGTGATCGCCTCGTTCTTCTTCTACTACCTGGGACGCAACCGCGACACCGCCTCGGTGGCGCTACGGGCGGCCCGCAAGGTCGAGGAACGAGAGGGGCGGCCGGTCCGCGTACCCAAGCTGCCTCAGCCCGGCCAGGACCAGGAAGTGGAACCGGTCGCGACTGTGGAACGCCGGCGCGGCCTGTACCTGCGGCGGCGAGCCCGGCCGAGCACAGCGAGCGACGAGACGGATCTCCTTCCGTAGCCCGACGACTTTGGGCTGTGCCCCGGCGGATGCAGCTATGACCTGGGGACTCGGACCATCGCCGCGGCCATCGAAATGAATGTTGCCTGCGACATGCCCGTGCTCACGATCCGGTACCCGGTCTTCGTGTTGGGGTTGACGAAGACCGCGAATTGACCACCGCCCAGATCCTTCAGGTCGCCGGACAGGTCGCCGAAATAGACGGAGCCGAGGTCCGCCGACGAGGCCCAGCAGTTGCTCGGATTGGACGTGTGGCCGCAGAAATCGCCCTCACCGACGATGATCGTCTGGGTCTTCTTCTTGTTGTGGTACGCGGCCGTGAACCAGCCACGACTGCCGTGGGGCCGCAAGTAGGCGGTCGCACCCATGCTCCAGCTCGACGGGAGTTGCGCGCAATAGAGGTCAAAGCCCAGAGTTCGGACCACGTTGGCGAAATACGACGCGTTGGCCGAGTAGCTCGTGCAGGCGGTAGGGTCGCCGGGGCCCGGTGTCTGGGTTGGCGCCGGGGTCTGCGTCGGGGCAACGGTGGGCGTGGGGGTTGGCGCGAGGGTCGGTGCCGGCGACTCCGTCGCTACCGGACTCGCGGTATCCGTCGCGACGGCGCCGGGCGCGGGCGTCACGGCCGACGTCTCCAACGGAGTCTGGGCCGGCGGCTGCGGCGTAGTCGTCGCGGCGTTGCAGCCCGCGATGATCAGTCCGATTGCCATCACAACGGCTGCGTGCCGCGTCGAAATGCGCATTTCGGAGTTCCCTTCCCTCAATTTACGGAGCCGACCCGGCTTCGCGGCCCGACAAATGTGCCATCCATGCTACCTGCTCGCAATCCCCCGGGCCGCATCGAGCTGCGCCACTGCTTTGGGCAGCCCGGCCCCCAAACATGGAACTGCCCCGCTGTGGTTGCGGGGCAGTCCGATATGCCGGCCAAAGGCTCGAGTCGGGCTCGAGCCATGAAGTTATGCCTTGGGAATGCGAACCATCGCCGCGGCGATCTTCACGAACGCCGCCTGCGACATGCCCGCACCGACGATACGGTAGCCGGTCTTCGTGTTGGGATTGACGAAGACGGCAAACTGGCCGCCACCGAGATCCTTGAGAGACCCGGCCAGGTCT
>DASVJA010000027.1:0-2514 GCA_036386115.1 Candidatus Limnocylindrales bacterium | reverse complement strand
GCGATCCGGGCGCTCGTCAATCCCGTTGCTGCTGTAGCCCTGCTGGATGAGGACGACGTCGGCCGGGCCATCTTCGATGCCACGCTGGCGTCCGGTGCAGCCGCCTCGCCTTCGGTCGAACGTCTGAGTGCAATAGCCCGGATCCTGGCTCACCAGGGCCTCGTCGTGGTGGTGACTACGTCCGATCCCCCGGCGGCCACGCTGCTGTGGAACCGCGCCAACCTGCCCGGCTACAGGGAGATCCACCTGCGGGCATCGGCCGAGACGATCAAGCATCGCAACAGGCGCCATCGAATCGATCACCGTACCGGTGCGGCAGCGGCGGCGGTCGGGACAGCCGGTGCGGCCGGTGCGGCGGCCAGGGCGCCCGAGACGGCCGGACCGCCAACGGCTCCGGCAATCATCCGGACGGTCGATCCCGCAGCTCCCAGCCCCGACCTGTCGATCGACATGAACAACCCCGAACCGCCCGAACTGCTGGCCTTCCGGGTCGCCGTGCTCATCCCTGAATTCGTTGTTGCAGCGGCCGGCGCCGCGAGTGCCGGAACAAACCGATTCCGCCGGGGCGCCTGACGACGGCGCGCCTTGCGCGAGTGTGGTGCCGAAGCAGGGGTTCGAACCCTGAAGCCCTTGCGGGCGGCGGATTTTAAGTCCGCTGCGTATGCCAGTTCCGCCACTCCGGCGCGGCCCCTAGGTTAGCGTGCCGGGAGGTCCCCGCGGTGAAGGTGATCACGCCGGCGGGCAGACTCCGCCGCCGGCGAAGGTCTGACTAGGGAAGTTGGAGGCGACGAGCGGATTCGAACCGCTGAATAGGGGTTTTGCAGACCCCCCCCTTAACCACTTGGGTACGTCGCCTCTGACGCGGAACCACCTGAGGTGGCTTTGCCGGTCGGGGTACCGGCGGGATGCTATCGAACTGGCTGCCCCTCGAGGATTCGAACCTCGCCTCACGGATTCAAAGTCCGCTGTCCTACCACTAGACGAAGGGGCAGAGGATCTATCTCTCGCGGGCGACCGTCCGGGTAGACAGAAAGGGAATGGAGCGGAAGACGGGACTCGAACCCGCGACCCTCACCTTGGCAAGGTGATGCTCTACCAACTGAGCCACTTCCGCTCGAAAACTACGCCAGCCGTCTTTGGTGCCGAGAGCCAGGATCGAACTGGCGACACCGCGATTTTCAGTCGCGTGCTCTACCGACTGAGCTATCTCGGCCCGATCAGACCGACCGGTTGCCCGTCGGCGCGAGGAAAGGTAACACGAGCGACCGAACCGCTGCAAGAAAGCCTCACCGCCCCCCATCGCCCGGGACCCCCGACCCGCCGTCTGCTGCGCGATCACTGCATCCCCGAGAGCAGCCGCGCCTCCGTCTGATCCACGGGCGCCTCGCCGGTGAGCTGCCGGAGGCGGTTGATTCGATCGACGATGGGCGGATGCGTCGAGAACAATGCCGACCCGCCACCGAGCTTCTTGAGTGGATTGACTATGTAGAGGTGTTGAGTTGCGCCGTTGACCGAGTGGAGCGACTCGCGGTCCATGGCCAGCTTGGCGAGAGCGCTCTCCAGGCCGTGCGGGTTCCGCGTCAACTCCACGGACGAGGCATCGGCGAGGTATTCACGCTGGCGGCTGACCGACATCTGGACAAGCGCCCCGAAGAAGTAGCTCACCGCCGCCATGACCAGCCCGACCAGCATCAGCGCCAGCGCCAGCCCGCCCCCACCGCTGTCGCGGTCGTTGCCGCGCCTACCGCCACCGAACCAGAACGTGTAGCGCAGGAAGAATCCCGCCAGCAGAGCGATGCTGCCGACCATCACGCCCACAAGAAGAGTGAAACGGATGTCGTAGTTGCGCACGTGGGACATCTCGTGCCCCAGGACGCCCTGAAGCTCTTCGCGGTTCATCTTCTGGAGCAGGCCCGTGGTCACGGCCACGGATGCGTGCTGGGGGTCTCGGCCGGTCGCAAACGCGTTGGGCGAAGGATCGTCGATGATGTAGACGCGTGGCATCGGCACGCCGGCGGCAACGGCCATCTCGCTGACCACGTTGTACAGCTGGGGCGCCTGCTGGTCCGTGACCTCGCGCGCATGCGAGCTGGCAAGCACGAGCTTGTCGCCGCTGTAGTACGAGAAGAGGCCGCTGATGCTGCCGATGCCGATGGCAATGAGCAGCGCACCAATCCCGAAGGCGACTTCGTTGCCGCTCCCGTAGCCGATGCTGAAGCCGATGACGAACCCGAAGACGGCGAGAAACGCAATGACGATTATCAGGAGAAGGATGGAATTGCGGCGATTAGCCGATTCCTCGGAGTAGAAAGTTGCCACAGTCCTCAAACCTCAGGGTCGGGGCCGCTCGGACAAATTCCTGAGCGGCCCCGCCTCCTGACTACGAGCCCAGGTTGACGACGGGGACCTCGGCAGCCTCCGGTTCGGCCGCGAAGAACTCCCGCTTGGTGAAGCCCATCGGACCGGCAATCAGCACGTTGGGGAACACCTGAAGCGAGTTGTTGAACTCGAGGA
>DASVJA010000026.1:0-5334 GCA_036386115.1 Candidatus Limnocylindrales bacterium | reverse complement strand
CTCGTCGAGCACGTCTTCGAGGAGGAGCTGGAACGCCTGGCCCGCGAACCCGTCACGGACGACGAGCTGGTCCGCGCCCGCGCCCTGATAGAAACATACGAGTTGGAGGCGCTTCAGCGCGTCGATGAGCGGGCCGATCGGCTCGCCATGTACGCGACGCTGCTGGACGATCCGGACTTGATCAATCGCCAGCTCGACCGCTATCTGGCCGTCACGGCAGCCGACATTCAGGCCGCCGCGGCCGCGATCTTACGGCAGGACAATCGGGTCGTGCTGACATATATGCCCGTCCCAGAGGCCTCGGCCACCACCACCGATGAGGAGCCCGCGGCATGACGCTGGAAGAAGCCCTGTCCGCCCGACCTTCGCCCGGGCAGCCCAGAACATACGAATTCCCCGCTTGCGTGCGGACCATTCTGCCTTCGGGCTTGACGGTCATGGCCGTCAATCTTCCCGGCCGGCCGCTTGTCGCCGCCAACCTCGTGATCCGCCGTGGCGCCTCCGATGAACCGGCAGATATGGCCGGAGCCACGATCCTGGCCGCGCGAGCTATGACCGAAGGGACGCAGCGCTACCCGGGAGTGGAACTGATCGAGGCCGGCGAGCGGCTCGGCGCGACACTTCATGTCGATGCCAGCTGGGATGCCTTCACAGTCTCCGTCGACGTTGCCGCGAGCCGGCTGCGACCCGCGCTTGAACTCCTGGCGGAGCTCGCGGACAGGCCTACCTTTCCGGAAGCCGATGTCGCGCGCCTTCGAGAGGAGCGCCTCAACGATCTACTTCAGGTCAAGGCGGATCCGCGCCGGCGCGTCGATCAGGTCTTCACCTCCACGCTCTACACCGCAGATTCGCCGTACGGCCGCCCGGCTGCCGGCAACGAGGAGACGGTTCCGCGCCTTGGCCCGGAGGTCCTGCGGAAGGTCCATCGCCAGATCATGGATCCGCGCCGGATGGCGCTCATCGTGGGCGGCGATCTGACCGGAGTGGACGTCGCTGGGATCGCCGCGGACGTCCTCGGTTCGCTGGGCGGCGATGGCTCGGCGGCGAAGTCGGGCTCGCCGGCGGGCCTGCCCGCGGCCCCGCGGGCGGAAACAAATATCGACCATCCGATCGTCCGCTTCTACCACCGGCCAGGCTCTGTCCAGACCGAGCTGCGGATTGGGCACGTGGGCCTGCCTCGGCTGGTGGCGGACTTCTATTCGGTTCAGGTGATGGCGGCGATTCTGGGTGGCCTCTTCAACTCGCGGCTGCAGATGAACCTGCGCGAGGAGAAGGGCTACACATACGGCATCGGGGCCGGGTTCGATATGCGCCGGGGCGCGGGGCCGTTCTCGGTCAGGACGGCCGTGCAGACGGCGGCCACGGTTCCGTCCATCACCGAATCGCTGCTGGAGTTGCGCCGCATTCGCGAGACGGCCGTAACCGCGGCGGAATTGGCCGCCGCGCGAGACTACCTGGTCGGCGTCTTCCCGCTGCGGTTCGAGACGCCGGGTGCGGTTGTCGCGGCCCTGGGCGGGCTCTTCGTCCACGGCCTTCCCGACGATGAGCTGGCAAAGTATCGCCACGCGATCGAGGCCGTGACGGTGGAGAGCATCCAGAAGGCGGCCCAGGATCACATTCATCTGGATCGGCTGGCGATCGTCGCCGTGGGCGACGCGGACGCCGTAGGCGCGGAGCTTGGAGCGGCGGCGTTCGGCGAGCTGGAGGTCATCACCGATGACGTGCCGGACGAGGCCGAAGCCGGCGAGGAAGGCGATGGCGACGAATGATCGTCGTGGTTGGGCTGCCGGCCTACGCAGACTCGCCCGATGGCGAGAAATGTGCCGGCGGTCTGGCGGTTGAAGTTGCGTCGGCGGCGAAGGGCCGCGGCGCCACGGTTGAGCTGGTGGGCAAGGTCGGGAACGATGGGGCAGGGGATTCCGTCGTGGTCGCCCTCGGTCGCCTCGGGATCGGCCACGCCGCCCTCATGCGAGACCCGCTTCTCCCGACGCCCGTGCTGATGATGGCCGCTCAGGATGATGACGGCGCCGAGATTGAAGACGTTGACCGGGCCGCCCGCATCCTGCCGGAGGATCCGGCCGCGCGACCTTCGTTGGATGGCGGGGACGTCGACCTGGCTTTGCGTTTCCTGCCCCAGGCGGGCGTGATTGTTCTGGCCGACGCCTTGCCTGGCGGTGCGATCACGGCTGCGTCGGAAGGAGCCGCCTTCGCGGCGGCTCGCTTGATCGTGCTCGTTCAGGCTGGTGCAACGCCGCCGATGGTTCCGGGTGATGCGACTGTTCTCGAAGCGCCGCCGGACGACGACGGCTCATTCGGAAGGCTGGTCGGCGCGTTCGCTGCTGCGCTGGATGCCGGAGTGGAGCCCAGGGCGGCCTTCAGCGAAGCTGTTTCGGGTGCCGGCTGGAAGCCCAGCGACGAGTAGGAGTTTCTAGATCCCGTGTCTCCTAGCGCCGGTATAGGCTTATGCCGCCGCCGAACAGGAGGAACAGGATGATCAGGACCAGCAAGAGTTCCATGGTTAACCTTCCTTCATCCTCAGCATGCTCGGCTTCAGGTCTAGCTACGAGGATGGAAACCCCACGGCCGCGAAAGTCTGCGGCCAAGTCCGATCTTCCTGTAGAGTGCCCCGCTATATGGACAGAGCTGCCAACGGACTCAACTCAAGCGGACGCCCAGGGCTCCCGCCCGGATTCGACGCAGCTTCGGACGCCCCGATTGATCGGGCGACGGCAATTGCTGCCGTCGTGCAGGCTGATGACCTCATGGAGCGGAGCGAGCCGGAGTACGCGCTTTCGCTGTACTCCCGCGCCACGGCCTGTTCCGATCGTGATGTTGTAGCCGCCGGCTATTACGGCGTCGGTAATGCGCTTTACCGCATGGATCACGAGGCGGAAGCTCGCGAAGCGTGGCAGCGAGCGACGAGTTTCGGAGAGACGCCGGTGGCCTATAGGGCCTGGCGGCAGGTCGCCGCGGCGCTCGTCCGCGAGGGCAATGTCCGCGGGGCAATCGACGCCTATCGGCAGTGCGAGAAGCGCGCCCCCAGGGAGGATCGGGCCGAGATTTCATCCCGGTTGGGCTGGCTCAACAAGGAAACCGGCAATGCAGGTGCGGCCAACAAGTACTTTGCCCGGAGCCGCGGCGACTCGCTACCACCTTTCCTGACGTACCTGATCATCGCCGTCACGGCCGTCGCATCAATCTCGGCCTTCGCCAGCCCGACACTGCAGAGCGGCCTCCCCGCTGCGGGCTCTCTCATGGAGCAACTCGAGCTGGACAAGCTCGCGATCGCCCACGGCGAGTTGTACCGCCTGCTGTCGGTGACATTGGTCCACGCCAACTACCTCCACCTGTTCTTCAACATGTATGCCCTCTGGTATGCCGGCCAGCTCGTGGAGCGGATGTACGGGACGTGGCGCTTCGCCGCCTTCTATGTGATCTGTGGGATTGCCGGCTCAGTAGGTACGCTGGTCTTCGGCGATGCCATATTGGGCGTCGGCGCATCAGGGGCGATATTCGGACTGTTCGGCGTGATTCTGGTTGCCACGCGCTTCCATCACACGGTCCTGGATGCAAGATCGCGGGCCATCTCGTCCCAGATCGGCCTGCTGATAGTGCTCAATTTGGTCATCGGCTTCTCGGGGATGATGAACGTGGACAACTTTGCCCACATCGGCGGTCTGCTGGCCGGGATGTGGCTGGCGCTGATCTTCCCGCCCGGACAGATGCCAATACTGGCGTCGCTCTGGCACTCGCCGGGTGGCGGCGTCTCACGTGGTCAAACGATGGCGGTGCGCTTGCTCGGCTCGGCGGCCCTTGTGGCGGTCCTGGGCGCGGGGCTGGTTGTCGGGACGAGCAAATGGCAGGCGAGTCCCTATTACCCGTACATTTACGGCCGGGTGGTAGGTCCGGCGCCTGCAGCTCTTATCTCTGAGCAGCCATCGCCCGAAGCGCTGCTCTTGCTCGTGAAGTAGCCGGTCTCGTAGAGGTCCGTTAGGTCAGGTCCGCACGCCAGCCGAAGCGGTCCAGCACGCGGTACATGTTGCGGCGATTGAGCCGCGACCGATCGGGTGGCCAGGCGACTTCGTCGCGCTCCAGCGGCAGGTCCAGGCGGACGGCGCGCCGCGGGGCCGGCATCTCGACGTCCGACTCATGGAAGTCTGACTGTTCGGATGCGTCTTTGTCGGTTGGCTCGTTTGCTTCCGCCGATTCGACATACTCGGCGCCCTCCGGCTCGGCCCCGGCGCGAAGTCGAAGCGTCCACCAGAGGTCCAGCCAGGCCGGGGTCACGAAGCGCTCGTCCAGGGGACCAAGCTCGATGAAGTCCGAGCGGCGGAAAGCCAGCCAGGCGGCCTCCAGGGCGGCGGCGTCGGTTGCCAAATCACGCGCCATGGCACCGGGCCGGAGCGGCCCGGGCTCCGCCGATGACAGGCCGAAGGCGCCGGCTACGGCGACCTGGGGATCGGCAAGTGCGGCAGCGAGCGGAGTGATGGCGTCGCCTATCGGCCAGGCCGAGGCGTCTGTCAGCAGGATCAGCTCGCCGGCGGCGCGCTGCAGGGCGATGTTCAACGCGGGCGCGTGACCTAGCCGCGTCGAGGTCCGGATCAGCTCCGGGGCGGTGCCCGCGATCGGCGCCAGGTCGTCGGAGCCGGGGAGCAGCGCGGTAACCTGTCCGTCACTTGGGTCATTGGCGACTACAACGACCTGCGTTCCGGCCGGGGCCTGGCTCCGAAGCGCGGCGAGCAGTCGCGAGACTCGATCCGGCTGTTCAGATGCGAGGACGATCACGGTCCAAGGGTAAGTTGCCGGTTCGGCCAGCCGCGACGGAACGGACCCGGCGGCGCCGTAGCGGACTTCGCCGCCAACATTCAGTGTGGCAGGAGCGGCCGGGCTGACACTCGTCCGGTTGCCGCGGTCCGTGACTTTCCAGCCGGCTGCCTCGATCTCCGCCTTGAGGGCGTCGGCCCGCGGCCAGTCGTGGCGATTGCGAGCTTCGATGCGCTCGCGAACGAGATGGGTGATGTCGGCCGGGGGTCCGGCGGGGGAAAGGGGTTCAGTCACTCGTGAAGGATAGCGGGGCGGCGGGAAGTGGGGCCGCGATTGGCATGGAGACCTGCGAGGCTGTCAGGCCTCAGGCGTCTTGACCGCGGGCATGCTCGGAACAACGGGCAGCAGGACGGTGACGCGCGCGCCGTGCGGGGCCACGTTCTCCGCCCAGGCTTCGCCGCCGTGGGCGCGAGCGAGCTCCCGGACGATGGCCAGGCCCAGGCCCGAGCCGCTGCCGGTACGCGATGGATCTGCTCGGTAGAAACGTTCGAAGATCTTCTCGGTGGTCGC
>DASVJA010000025.1:0-2467 GCA_036386115.1 Candidatus Limnocylindrales bacterium | reverse complement strand
CCGCGACCGCCGCCTCTTCCCGACGGTCGCGATCGTGGGCTACACGAACGCCGGCAAGTCGACACTGCTCAACAGCCTCGTCGGCCAGGTCGTGGCCAAGGCCGAGGACCGGCTTTTCGCCACGCTCGACCCCACGTCGCGCCAGGTCAAGCTGGGCGACGGCCAGACGGCCATCGTCACCGACACGGTGGGTTTCATCCACAAACTGCCCCACCAGCTCGTAGACGCCTTCCGAGCCACGTTGGAGGAAGTGACGCGTGCCGACGTGCTCGTGGAGATTGTCGACGCCTCAGACCGGCACATCGCCGAGCATCGGGCCACGGTCCAGACGGTTCTCGAGGAACTCGGCGCCGGCGACAAGCCGCGCTTCGTGGCATTCAACAAGGCCGATCTGATCGAGGCCGCCGCTCTTGACGGCGAGACGCCCGCGCCTGCGATCGCCGGCCAGGTCCTGATCTCGGCCAAGACCGGTTACGGCCTCGAAACGCTCAAGGCGGAACTCTCGGCGCTGCTGGCCTCGTTGTGGGTGGACGTGGATGTGGCCGTGCCGTACAAGGCGGGCGAGCTGCTGGCCCGCGTCCGCGAGCGCGGCACAGTCGAACTCGACTATCGCGCGTCGGACGTCCGGGTGTTCGGCCGTGTCACTCCTTCGCTTGCGGGCGAGCTCGAGGCTGTGGCCGCGAAGTGGCGCGAGTCTCTCGCCGTCGGCGACGCTGCGGACGCATGAACCAGGGTAGGGGACCGCACTAGAACGCCTGTTCTCATGCATACGCGGGATATCCACCGCCGCCGGCGGCGTGTTGTCCGGGCGTGGACAAGTCCGCAAAACGCTATCGCGGCGAACGAATCTGGTGGATAAGGCGCTTCCTGCCGCGACCCGCCGGACGTATATTCTGTCTTGCCCGGAGGGGCCAGCGAGATCGACACCAAGCCAACGGTTCTGACGGAAACGGTGCCAACGATCTGCACGAAAGTTCTTGGACCCGCAACGGTTCGATTGCCGGACGCAGAACGTACGCCGCGGAAGACGGAATGTAGAGGGCTCGGTGGCAGGTCCGGCAGTGGCCGGAGCGCGGTCCGCCGCTGAACGAGAAGTCCTCGGATTTCTTGATCGCGGTGGTCGAAGCGGCCGGTACACGCGAACCCGCAGTCCGATCGAACGGTTCCTCTGGGCACTTTCGTGTGCCCGGGATGACACCTTTGCCCGCCGCGGCCGATCGGGCCTGAGGTGATCGGGCCGACCGGTCGGCTGCGCAACCCCCTTTGGACCTGCTCGCGCTGACTTTGCGCCCTGCGGGGTAGGGGAGCCACGCGGTATCCTCGGCCGGAACCCCCACACCAAGGATTTCGATGCCGCCCGTCAACCCCAGCGTCTGGATCATCATCCCGACCTACAACGAGCGCGATAACGTCGGACCGATCACCGACGCCGTGCTGGGCGCCGTGCCGGGCGCACACGTCCTGATCGTCGACGACGGATCGCCCGACGGGACCGGGGAGCTGGCCGACGAGTTGGCGGCGCGCAACCCGGCAATCGAGGTCCTGCATCGTCAGGCCAAGCAAGGTCTGGGCAAGGCCTATGTGGCGGCATTCAAGCACCTCATCGGCCTCGATGCGGACTTGATCGTCCAGATGGATGCCGACTTCAGCCACCCCGTTCGATTCCTGCCGTCGCTGCTAGAGCCGCTCCGAACCGGTTCCACCGACATGGTCCTGGGTTCTCGCTACGTGAAGGGCGGCCACATCCCGCGCTGGAACATCTTGCGGCGCATCGTCAGCCGGGGCGGCAGCATATTCGCCGGTGTCGTGCTGCTGATGCCGTACAAGGACTTGACGGGCGGATTCAAGGCGTGGAACTCGAACGTTCTGCGACAGATCGACCTGGATCGACTCCACGCCGGCGGCTACGCCTTCCAGATCGAGACGACGTTCCGCGCCCGCCTGGCCGGCGCCCGCATCGTCGAGGTGCCGATTACATTCGAGGAACGTCGCGTCGGGACTTCCAAGATGAGCATGAACATCTTCGCGGAGGCGCTTTTCCTGGTCATGGCGCTGCGGTTCGCGACCCTCTTCCACCGCCGTCGTCGAACGCTGGCTGCCCGGCCCTGATCAACAGAACGCCCGTTCGATCGGTCCGATCCCGCGGCTGCACGGTCGAGCCGTGGGTGTGGGCAAACGCCAAGACTGCGGTTTTGGGCGGCGTCGAACTTCGCAAACACGTGGATAAGCCGGTTCCCGGCACGCTCCGGCAGGATTACATTCTTCTTGCCCGGAGGGGCCACGAACAACCGAACGACTCGGCCGATTCTCGGATCGGCCGAACGATGCGGAGTCGAGGTTCCTCTGGGCACTTCGTTGCCGTCACACGCCGTCACGCGCGGCCCGCCGTTGCCACTCGAGCGCCGGCGGGCCGCGTTTTGCCCAGATCGGGCACTTGATATAGCCTAGACATATAGGCGGCTCCTGC